>NZ_CP060398.1:2569414-2890591 GCF_015840915.1 Synechococcus sp. CBW1002 | reverse complement strand
CCGGGCTGTGCCGGGCTGGGACAGGACAACTTGAAACAACGTCATCGCAATACAACGTCTTGCCAGTTTCCTTGAAACAGCAGAGCGCGTTGAGCAGATGATGGAGATCCGCGCTAGGCTTGGACTTCAGCCATCGCCGCCTGCTGCGGCCTTCTCCGCGATGGACGCCCTCGCCGAATACTTCAAGGTCTTCTCCGAACCCAACCGGCTCGCCGTGCTCGACGCCCTGCGCACCGGACCGCTCAATGTGACGGCCGTGGTGGAGAAGACAGGCCACAGCCAGGCCCTGGTATCGAAACACCTCAAGCTGCTCACCATCGCCGGTGTGGTGCGGCGACGGCCGGAGGGAAGCCTGGTGTTCTACGAGGTGATCGATAAAAGCGTGTTCAAGTTGCTGGCCCGCGCCGAAAAGTTGATGCTCTCGGCGAAGCGCCAGCAGCTCGACGCCCTGGCGGCGATCCTCTGACAGGCTGCCGAGCTGCTGTGTCGTCTCCCTCCTCTGCAGACGTGCCTGTCTCGCCAGGTCTGCCCACCGATCTTGAAAGCCTGCGCCAGGCCCTCGCCGCTGGAGATCGGCAGTTCCCGGGCCTGCAGCTCCGTGATCTCGATGGTGTCGATCTCGACCTGAGCGACTGTGACCTCAGCGGAGGCACCTTCCAGGAAGCCCGCTTCGGCCGCAGCCGCTGGCAACGGGCCCAGGTGACCGGTTGCCGTTTCCAGGGGGCCCTGCTCCGGGGAGCGGATCTCTCCGGGCTGCAGGCCGCGGGTTCCTTCTGGCACGACGCCGATCTCTCCGGCGCCCGGCTCCAGAACGCCGACTTCTCCGGGGCCCTGATGCACCGCTGCTGCCTGCGGGGGGTGGTGGCAGCCGGCAGCCACTGGCGCGACACCCGCCTGGTGGAGGCCGATTTCCGCAGCGGCCTCGACCAGCTCACTGATCTGGGCCGGGCCGATCTGCGGGGTGCCGATCTCAGCTATGCCCAGCTGCAGGGCTCCCAGCTGCACGGCGCCGACCTGCGCGGCGCCTGCCTCTACGGCGCCAACCTCTCGGGCGCCGATCTGAGTGAAGCCGATCTGAGCGGCTGCGACCTGCGCGACACATCCCTGGCCAGCGCCCGGCTCGACAAGGCCGTCCTCAGCGGCACCCTGCTGCCCGACTGAACGCCCGCTGATCACCTGACCTCAGAGACCTCGCCCGAGTGAGTTCGCCCGATTGACATAGCTTGAGGCCCAGCGATAGGCATCGAGAGCTCCCCTGCCATGAGCGACCACTTCGATCTGATCGTGCTCGGTGCCGGCTCCGGCGGCCTGGCCGCCGCCAAACGGGCCGCCTCCTACGGCGCCCGCGTGGCGATCGTGGAGGGGGATCGGGTGGGCGGCACCTGCGTGATCCGCGGCTGCGTGCCCAAGAAACTGCTGGTCTACGGCTCCGCCTACAAGCACCTGCTGGCCGATGCGGCCAGCTACGGCTGGTCGATGGGAGAGGTGCGCCACGACGCCGGCACCCTGCTCGCCAACGTGCGCGCCGAAGTGGATCGGCTCAACCAGTTGCACATCGGCCTGCTCGAGAAGGCGGGGGTGGAGCTGGTACGTGGCTGGGGCCACTTCCTCGATTCCCGCAGCGTGGCAGTGACGGCAACACCAGCCACCCTCCGTGACCAGTCCTCGGAATCGGATCCGGCCCCCGGCAGCCCGCCCCGCATCCTGCGCGGTGAACGGATCCTGATCGCCGTGGGGGGCCGACCCACCCGCCCGCTGATCCAGGGGGCCGAGCATTGCTGGGTGAGCGACGACCTGTTCCTGCTCGAATCCTTGCCGGAACGGGTCGTGATCGTGGGTGCGGGCTTCATCGCCTGCGAATTCGCCTGCATCCTCAATGGGCTCGGCGTCCAGGTGACCCAGCTGGTGCGCGGTGATCACCTGCTGCGCGGCTTTGATCTGGAGGCCGCCCACGCCGTGCAGGAGGGCATGGAAGCGGGCGGCATCGACATCCGCTTCGCCCACAGCCCCGCCCAGATCGCAGGAGAGCCGGGGGCCCTGGTGGTGACAGCCCAGAGCGGCGAACAGATCGCCTGTGGTGGGGTGTTGCTGGCCACCGGCCGCCATCCCCATCTGGAGCCTCTGCACCTGGATGCGGCCGGCGTGGCCACAGACAATGGCCGGCGCATCCCGGTGGACAGAAACCAGGCCACCAACGTGCCCCATATCTACGCGGTGGGAGATGCCACCGACGTGATCAACCTCACCCCGGTGGCGGTGGATGAGGGGCGCGCCTTCGCCGACTCGGTGTATGGCGGCAAACCCAGGCAGGTGAACCACGACCTGGTGGCCAGTGCCGTGTTCAGTCAGCCGGAACTGGCCACGGTGGGCCTGAGCGAAGAGGAGGCGATCGCCCGCTGCGGCCCTGAGGGCCTGCGGGTGCATCGGGCCCGGTTCCGCCCCATGGCCCAGGCCCTGCCCGCTCGAGGTCCGCGGGTGCTGCTCAAGCTGGTGGTGGAGGCGGCCACCGACAGGGTCCTGGGGGTTCAGATGGTGGGTGAGCACGCCGCCGAGATCATCCAGATGGCCGCCATTGCGATCGGCATGGGAGCCACCAAGGCGGACTTCGACCGAACCATGGCCCTGCACCCCAGCGTGTCTGAAGAATTCGTGACCATGGCCAACTGAGCCTGTCAACCGGCACGCTGCAGCGGCAGCAGACCCTTGCGCAGATCATCCGCCAGCAGGATGGTCACCGGAGCCACCAGCATCCAGGGCAGCCAGGCGGCAGGGAAGGGGGCCATGGCGAACAACTCCGCCAGGGCCGGCGTCAGGATCAAGGCGGCGGTGAGGGCCAGCTCAGCCATGACCCCAATCCAGAGCAGGGGATTGTCCCGCCAGGCCGGCAGCGACCAGCCGCTGCTCCGCTCCCTGCGGCAGGCCAGCAACACACCCACCTGGGAGAACACGATCAGGCAGAAGGCCACGGCGGAGGCCTGCCGCTGCAACCAGAGCAACTCGGCTGGAGCACTGCGATGCAACAGGGCCGGCGCCAGCTGCCGCAGCGCCGCCAGATCAAAGCCCGCCCCCTGCCACACCAGCAGATAGCCCCCCATGGCCAGCACGGCCTCGATCAAGCCGAGGAACAGGTAGGCCCGCAGCAACAGGGCTCCGCTCAGCAACGGCGTATCCCGCTTCCGCGGTGGTCGGCGCATGCCACCGGCCTCCGGTGGCTCCGCCCCCAGACCCAGGGCCGGCAGCAGATCGGTGCCCAGATCCACCGCCAGGATCTGCAGCACCGTGAGGGCCGCGGGGATGCGCAGCGCCACCATCGCCAGAAACGGCAGGATCTCCGGCACGTTGGAGGCGAGGATGTAGGTGAGAAATTTGCCGATGTTGCTCACCACGGCCCGCCCGTAGCGGATCGCCTCGATGATCGTGGCGAAGTTGTCGTCCAGCAGCACGATGTCCGCCGCTTCCCGGGCGACATCGGTACCGTTGCATCCCATCGCCAGGCCCACATCAGCGGCGCGCAGGGCCGGGGCATCGTTGACACCGTCGCCGGTCACGGCCACCACCTCCCCGAGGGCGCGATAGGCCTGCACCAGCCGTAGCTTCTGCTCTGGAGCCATTCGGGCAAACACCAGACGGGTGCGGTGTTTGAGCAGCTGGCGCAGCTGCACATCACTGATCCGGGCCAGGGCGCCACCCTCGATCACCCGCACCGGATCCGCCTAACGGACGGCGCTGGGCTCGAGCAGGCCGATCTGCTGGGCGATGGCCTGGGCGGTCACGCCGTAGTCGCCCGTCACCATGGTGACCTTGATGCCGGCCTCGCGGCAGCGCCGGATCGCCTCGGGAACCTCCGGCCGTGGGGGGTCGTACAACCCCAGTAACCCCACGAACACCTGCTGCTGCTCCACAGCCTCACTGGCATCCGTGCCGGACCCGCCATCGTGGGGCAGCAGCCGTATCGCCACGGCGATCACCCGATAACCCTGGCTCGCCAGCCGGTCATTGGCCTCGCGGATGCGGCGACGCTCAGGCTCCAGCAAGGGGATCGGACCCGCCGCAGCCATACCCGACACGCAATGGTCGAGCACTTCCAGCGGCGCCCCCTTGGTGATGACCAGAGCCTGGGACTCCAGCCAGCCCCAGCCCATTCCACCGGACTGCCAGCCAGGGCCCGCCTCCACCACCACGCTCATGCGACGGCGGTGCGAATCAAACGGAATCTCCTGGCGGCGGGGATGGAGCTGGGGCAACCGCTCGGGGTTCAGTCCGGCCGCATCGGCCGCCACCAGCAGGGCCGCCTCGGTGGGATCGCCCACCACATGCCGGGCCGGGGCCAGCTCGAGATGGGCGTTGGAACACAGGCACGACCAGACCAGCAACCAGTTGTGCAGCAGCGGGTCCGGGTTCGGCAGCCAGGTGTCCTCCACTGCCATGCGATTGCAGGTGAGGGTGCCGGTCTTGTCGCTGCAGATCACGCTCACCGAGCCGAGCGTTTCGATCGCCGACAGACGCCGCACCAACGCGTTGCGCTGGGCCATGCGGCGCACATTCAGGGCCAGGGCGAGGGTGACGCTGGGGAGCAGTCCCTCCGGCACATTCGCCACCAGGATCCCCACGGCGAACACCAGGCCCTCCAAGGGCCCCATACCGACAAACACGAGGCTGAGACCGAACACGAGCAGCCCCATCGAGACCGCGATCGTGGTGATCACCCGCACGATGCGGGCCACCTGCCGTTCGAGGGTGCTGGGGCTGCGTTCGGTGCTGGCCGTGAGGTGGGCCACCTGACCGAACTCGGTCTCGGCGCCGGTGGCATAGACCACGGCGATGCCACGGCCGGCGGTCACGGTGGTGCCGGCCAGCACCAGATTGGAGCGCTCGCGCGTGGGGATCGGATGGTCACTGCGCTCCGGCGGCAGCGTTTCGGCCTGACGGGCCACCGGCAGGGATTCGCCGGTCAGAACCGACACATCCAGATAAAGCCGGATCGATTCGAGCAGGCGCCCATCCGCCGGCACCTGATCGCCTTCCTCCAGGGCGACCCGATCGCCTGGAACGAGCTGATCGGCCTGGCAGGTCTGCAGCTGACCATCGCGCCACACCTGCACCTGGCGGGGCAGGGCGCGCGTCAGGGCAGCCAGGGTGCGTTCAGCCTGGAATTCCTGCCAGAAGGAGAACGCCCCGTTGATCAGCACCACGGCCCAGATCGCCCAGCCGAGGGCCGGGGTCCCTGCAACAAAGGCCAGGCCGCCGGCGATCCAGAGCAACAGGGCCATGAAATGCACCAGCTGATCCACGAACCGCAGCCAGAGGGAGCGGCGACGCAGGGCCGGCAGACTGTTGGGCCCGAAGCGCTCCAGTCGCCGCAGAGCCTCGGCGCTGCTCAGCCCGGTCGGGGTGGTCTGCAGGGCGTCGCACACCTCGCTCTGCGGGAGCGACCAGATCGGCTGGGCGGCGGAGAGCAGCACGAAGCCTGAGCGGCAGGGTGATCCAAGAGTGGATCGCCAGACTCACGGCGTCAGTGCTGGCGGGCAGTGCCTTTTTGAAGCTCAGGAGACGTCGATGCCCCAGGCCTGGCGGATCGCTGGATTGGTCAGTTCCCAGGCGTGCTCGGTGGGAACCACGGCAGCCCGATGCCGAGCCGGCTGAAGCTCGCGGCGCTCCATCTCAGCGTGCAGCAGGCTGATGAAGCGTTCACTCTCCTGGCGCAGCAGGGCCACATGGGCGGCACCGCCGGCCGCCGCGCGCATCTCTGGCTTGCTGGCACAGAGATCCAGACCCTGCAGATGCTCTTCCAGCCAGACCGCCTCGTATTGGAGCATCGAATCGCTGCAGTCGTGCAGCTGCCGTTCGTAGGCAGTCAGGTGCCCCTCCAGCTGGGCCGGCGGCGTGGCTGGAGAAGGCGCCTTTGCATTGAGGCGCTGCATGATCTCGCGGAGATGGCTCATGCCTCGGCTGCAGACGGAACAATCGGTTTGTTGGGAGGGTAGGAGCGGCCGTCAGCTCCGCGACCCAGGCGGTGCCATGCCGTTACGGAAGCCATGATCGACTGAAGCCGCTCCAGACCAGGCCGGTTCTGACCGAAATCCGTCGTGACCAGGCCTAACCCAGCAGATCCTTGCGGATCTGGTGGATACGGCTGAGCAGCTCGGCGCGCTTCTGCTGCCGCAGGGCGTTGCGGGCGAGAAAATTAAGCACCGCCACCAGACCGACCAGCTCCAGCAGGCCACCAATCAAGGGCAACTCATCGATAGCCTGCAAGGTGGCACCCGTGAGCTTGAGCGCCACACCGGCCACCACGGCCAGGAGCAGCAGCCGCGCCACCGGCAGCAGATCCTCGAAGGACTTCAGCTGGGATGCTCCAAGCTTGCCCAGCACCTGATTGAGAAACTGGAGCGGCAACCGCAGGGCCTCTGCGGCAGAGGTTTCGGCCGCTGCCCCTGCTGGCTGCGCTGGCCGCGGGGCCAGGGGCGCGGGCTCAGCCACCGGAATCACAGGATGGATCGCCTGCACCACAGGCTTCTCAGGCAGATCCTCCAGAACGGGGGCGGGGGCAGGGCTCGCCACCGGGACAGCCGTCGCAGACATGACCTCAACGTGAACATCCCCCTCTCTGGCGGCTTCGGGCGCTGACGCGATGGCCGCAACAGGGTTCTCGAGCGGCGGGGCCTTCAGCTCAGAACCGGACTGCAGCTCAGCGACAGGCTCCGGCACCGGCACCGGCACCGGCGACGGCACCGGCTCAGCGACAGTCCCTGGCACACCCGCTGAAGGCTGGTGCATCTCGGGCTTAGAGGGAGCTGACTGCGCTGGCTCAGACGACTCGGCTGGTGGATGAAAAGCTTCTGGCTGAGCATCAACTGGTTGCTCTTCAACTGGTTGCGCTTCAGCTGGTTGCGCTTCAGCTGGTTGCGCTTCGACAGGTTGCGCTTCGGCTGGGATACCAGCTGGGGAGTCGTTCTCCGGCATCGGACCTTCGGCTGCGACGGATCCTCCCCTTATACAAGGCCTCTCCCGCACCCTTCATCGGTGTCAACACGGGTTGGTTCAGACCGCCAGGCCACGCTCGTTGAACACGCCTTCGAAGAGGGCCGAACTGAGATAGCGCTCACCGGAATCGGGAAGCACCACCACGATCGTCCTGCCGGCGAAAGCCTCCTCCCGCGCCAGCCGCAAGGCAGCAACGGTGGCTGCTCCGCAGGAAATGCCGGCCAGGATGCCTTCCTCACACATCAGACGGCGCGCCATGCCCATCGCGTCGTCGTCGCTCACGGTTTCGACGCGATCGACCAGATCCAGATCCAGGTTGTCGGGCAGGAAACCGGCCCCGATGCCCTGGATCTTGTGGGATCCGGGCTGCAGCGGCAGGTTGGCCTTCGCCTGGCTGATCACCGGACTGTTGACCGGCTCCACCGCCACCGAGACCAACGGCTGGCCCAGAGTGGTCTTGATGTAGCGGCTCACGCCGGAGATCGTGCCGCCGGTGCCGACCCCCGCCACCAGAACGTCCACCTCGCCATCAGCGTCGTTCCAGATCTCGGGGCCCGTGGTGTCGTGGTGAATCTGGGGATTGGCGGGATTGCTGAACTGCTGCAGCAGCACGTAGCGATCCGGATCAGACTCGGCCAGCTCCTTGGCAGCCCCGATCGCCCCGCCCATGCCCAGCCGCCCCTCGGTGAGCATCAAACGGGCGCCATAGGCCGTAAGCAGCTTGCGCCGCTCCAGGCTCATGGTTTCCGGCATGGTGAGCGTCAGGGGAATACCGCGCGAGGCCGCCACAAAGGCCAGGGCGATGCCGGTGTTACCGCTGGTGGGTTCGATCAGTTCCTTGCCCTGACCCAGCCGTCCGGCCTGCTCGGCCTGCCAGATCATGGCCGCACCGATGCGGCACTTCACCGAATAGGCGGGATTGCGCCCCTCGATCTTGGCGAGAACCCTCGCCCCGCAACCGGCCGTGACCCGGTTAAGCTGCACCATCGGGGTATTGCCGATGCTGAGGCTGTTGTCGGTATAGATCGGGCTCATCCGCCGGTACCAAATCCGCTGGCACCCTAGGCAGCCCCTTTTCGGATGCCTTCATCAGCAGGAGCAAAACCCTGGGAAAACAGGCCATACGGACAGTGTCTTTGTGAAGAGCGATGGCCCGGTTTCCGGATGAGCCCACGCGAACGGAGCCTCCTCCCTAATGTTCGCGTCACTCCGGCGGCCTGTATCGGGCAAGCATCTGACGCTGTGCCTTCGGAACATTTCCCTTGTCTGCATCTCCATGTCGCCTCCCGCTGCGCCGGCGTTCTCGCCCTCGGCAGTGTTCAACCGGATCAGCTCCCAGCACATCAAGGGGGACCTGTTCGGTGGCGTCACCGCCGCGGTGATCGCCCTTCCCATGGCCCTGGCCTTCGGTGTCGCCTCCGGAGCTGGTGCCGCCGCAGGCCTCTGGGGGGCCGTGCTGGTTGGCCTGTTCGCCGCCCTGTTCGGCGGCACCCCCACCCTGATCTCGGAGCCCACCGGTCCGATGACAGTGGTGATGACGGCGGTGATTGCCAAACTCACCTCCCAGAATCCGGAACACGGCCTGGCCATGGCCTTCACCGTGGTGATGCTGGCGGGTCTGTTCCAGATCCTGTTCGGCTTCCTGAAGCTGGGCCGTTACGTCACGATGATGCCGTACACCGTGATCTCGGGCTTCATGTCCGGGATCGGCTTCATCCTGATCATTCTTCAGATCGGTCCCTTTCTGGGGCAGGCGATTCCCAAAGGTGGGGTGCTCGGCACCTTGAATGCCCTGCCGGGCCTGATCACCAGCGCCCGGCCCACCGAAGTGATCCTGGCGGTGATCACCCTGGCGATCCTCTGGCTGACGCCATCGAAGGTCAAGACGATTGCGCCGCCCCAGCTGATCGCCCTGATCCTGGGCACGCTCCTGTCCCTCTCGCTGCTGAGTGGCGGCGGCGATGGTGAAGAGATCCGCCGGATCGGCGAGATCGCCTCCGGTTTTCCGAAGCTGCAGCTGCCCTACTTCTCCCTGCCCCAGCTGGAGACGATGCTCGTCAACGGCGCCGTGCTCGGGATGCTGGGCTGTATCGATGCCCTGCTCACGGCGGTGATCGCCGACAGCATCACCCGCACCGAGAGCGATTCGAACAAGGAGCTGATCGGCCAGGGCCTCGGCAACCTCGTCTCGGGCCTGTTCGGCGGCATCGCCGGTGCCGGCGCCACCATGGGCACGGTGGTGAACATCCAGGCCGGTGGCCGCAGCGCCCTTTCGGGCATCACCCGCGCCCTGGTGCTGATGCTGGTGATCCTGGCGGGCACGCGCCTGGCGGCCCAGATCCCCCAGGCGGTGCTGGCCGGCATCGCCCTGAAAGTGGGTGTCGACATCGTCGACTGGAGCTTCCTCAAGCGCGCCCATCGGATCTCGATCAAGGGCGCCCTGATCATGTATCTGGTGATCGGCCTCACCGTGCTGGTCGATCTGATCGCGGCCGTGGGCATCGGCGTGTTCATCGCCAACATCCTCACCATCGACCGGATGAGTTCGCTCCAGTCGAAGCAGGTGAAATCCGTCAGCACCGCCGACGGCGAGCTCAATCTGCCCAGTGAGGAGAAGGCCCTGCTGGATCGGGGCAACGGCAAGGTGCTGCTGTTCCAGCTGACCGGCGCCATGATCTTCGGGGTGGCCAAGGCGATCGACCGGGAGCACAACGCCATCGGCAGTTGCCAGGCCATCGTGTTTGACCTCACGGAGGTGTCCCACCTGGGGGTCACCGCAGCCCTCGCCGTTGAAAACGCGGTGGAGGAGGCCCTGGAGAAAGGTCGGCAGGTGTTTGTGGTGGGGGCCAACGGCACCACCCGCAAGCGGCTCGAGAGGCTTGGTCTCTACGCCAAGCTGCCGGTGGATCACCTCGAGATCAGTCGTCATGAGGCGCTCGAGCGAGCGGTTGCGGGGCTCGTCTGAACGCAGGGAGATTCTGCGGGGCTCGGCTCAGGCGGCGGGTACTGCTGGGGTCAGTCCATAGGGCTCACCATCGGCGGGTTCGAGGATCCCCAGCTCCTCCCGCCAATCGGCCACCGGACTGTGCCAGCCCTCTTCCCAGTGGGCCACGGCCAGGCAACTCGCCTGCCGAGCCATCGCCATGCCGTGCGCCACAGCCGCGCTCAGTCGCGGCAGGCGCTCGGTCTGGAAGCGGAAGGTGGCCAGTTGTCCGGCTGTGGTGAGCAGCACGTAGGCGGGAAAGCCGATCTGACAGGCGGTGATCGCCAGCACCCCACTTTCCCCTTCGGAAACCGTGCCGAATCCACTCACCACATGGTGGATGTCGTGGGTGGTGGCGATGCGCTGGGTCAACCAGTGGGCCTGGGTTCCCGTGGGCCTGGGCCGGAAGAATTCAGGGTCGTAGTCGAGCTGACGAATCAGCTGGGCGTAGCTGCGGCCCAGGCTTCCCTCCGGCAGCTGGATCAGCCGATCCAGATCCGGCTGCAGGGGCGGGTATCGGGCATCCATCATCGCGGCACCACCAGGGACGCTGCGAAAGCGGCCGATGCAGGCCTCCATCTGCGGTGTGTCGAGCATGTTGTCGACCAGATCCGCCACCGAACCCAGGTCGCCGCCACTGCGGCCGATCGCCGCCAGCAATTTGAGGTTGTTGGCGGCCCTGAGCAGTTCACCGAATCGAGCCATCCCTGGACGCGCGCCTACCTCCAGCATCGCCCCACCTCTGGCAACGCTGACCGGTGGGCGCCTGCGACGCTGGACAGCCAGCCAACAGATACCCAAACTCCTGATGCAAGTCCCGCTGCGCGAGTGGTGGCAGCAGCCCCACCGCGACGTCCTCTCCGGCCTGGTGGTGGCCTTCGCCATGATCCCCGAGGCGATCGCCTTCTCCGGCATCGCCGGGGTCGATCCCAGTGTGGGCCTGTTCGGTGCCTTCTGCCTGGCGGTCACCCTGGCGATCGTGGGCGGCCGCATGGCGATGATCACCTCGGCCACCGGCTCCACGGCCCTGCTGATGACCGGCCTGGTGCAGCAGGGCGATGCTCTGGGGGCGGGCCTGGGGCTGCAGTTTCTGCTGGCCGCCGGCATCCTCACGGGCCTGCTGCAGATCGCCTGGGGCTATCTGCGCCTGGCCCATCAGATGCGCTTCGTGCCCCAGCCGGTGATGGCTGGTTTCGTCAATGCCCTGGCGATCCTGATCCTGCTGGCCCAGCTCCCCCAGCTCGGCCTCGACGCCTTCCACCCCGAGGTGGTGACGGTGCAGCCCGCCCAGTTGCCGGCGGTGTGGGGCCTGACCCTGCTCACCCTGGTGCTGATCTATCTGCTGCCACGGGTCACCAAGGTGATTCCCTCGGCCCTGATCGCCATCTTGATCACCACGGGGATCGCCATCCAGCTGAAGCTGGATGTGCCCACGGTGGCGTCGCTCGGCACCCTGCCCCAGGGTCTGCCGAGCTTCGGTCTGCCCCAGGTGCCCTTCAACCTCAACACCCTCGGGCTGATCCTGCCGACGGCTCTGGCCATCTCCCTGGTGGGGCTGATGGAGACCTTCCTCACCCAGGACATCCTCGACGACATCACCGACCAGACCAGCCACAAGAACGTCGAGGCCCGCGGACAGGGGATCGGCAATATCGTCAGCGCGCTGTTCGGCGGCATGCCGGGCTGTGCCCTGGTGGGCCAGTCGGTCATGAACGTGGGGTATGGCGGCCGCACCCGGCTCTCCACCCTCACCTCGGGCATGAGCCTGCTGGCGATGATCCTGCTGGCCCGCGAGTGGGTGAATCAGATCCCCATGGCCACCCTGGTAGGCGTGATGATCATGATCGCGATCAACACCGCCAATCTGCGCTCGATCACCGAAATCCGCCGAATCCCCCGCAGCGACACCGCCGTGATGGTGCTCACGGTGGTCATCACCGTGCTCACCCACAACCTGGCCATCGGTCTGCTGGCGGGTGTGGCCCTGGCGGGCATCCTGTTCAGCCGTAAGGTGGCCAAGGTGATCGAGGTGGAGAGTCGCCTCGACGGCGACGACCATCGCATCTACACGGTGCGGGGTCAGCTGTTCTTCGTGAGCAGCATCTATTTCCGCCAGGGCTTCGATGTGCATGAGCATCCGGCCCGGGTCAGCATCGATATGGGAGAGGCGCACATCTGGGATCAGAGCGGAGTCACCGCCCTCGATCAGGTGATCCGCCGCATCAAGCTCGGAGGCAGCTCCGTGGAGGTGATTCACCTCAACCCCGCCAGCACCGACCTGTTCGCCCGGATCGGCATGGCAGAGGAGGCCGGCGGACGCGGCGGAGACCTGGCTGGAGCCCACTGATGACCTGGACAGCCGGATTGCCATCCCAGACTGACGGCCTTAGCGGCCCGATGGCCAGGCGCTGAACGGACGCTCCCGCCGGCGTGTGCCCCGCTCCGGCAACCACAACTCCAGAACCGCACCCCCCTCGGGGTGGTTGCGGGCCTGGACCCGTCCACCCTGGGTCACGGCGATCTGCTGCACGATCGACAGGCCCAGGCCACTGCCGGTCCGTTTGCTGCGCACCCGGGAGGGATCGCCGCGATAGAAGCGCTCGAACAGATGGGTCAGATCCTGCTCGCTGAGGCCGGGGCCGTGATCACGAACGCTCAGCAGTGTCCAGTCGCCACTGCTGACCAGATCCACCTGAACCGCCGTGCCATCAGGCGCATAGCGGATGGCGTTATCGAGCAGGTTGAGCAGGGCCCGATGCAGCCGCGACCCATCGCCCCACACCACCGTCGGGGCCGGATCCTCCCCTTCCGGCTCCGGTGGCTGTCGGGGCACCCGGTGCAGGGCCAACTCGATCCGGCGCTGTTCCGCCAGGGGACGCAGACCTGCCCACACCTTTTCCACCAGGGCACCCAGATCGACCGGATCGCTGCGACCCGGATCTCCAGGCAGGGCGTTCTCCAGCCGCGACAGCTCCAGCAGATCCCCCACCAGCTGCTGCAACCGCAGCAACTCCCGCTGCAGCCGCTCCACCAGCACCGCATGGCGGCTGTTCACCTGGGAAGCGAGGCTGTCGCCCACCAACAGCAGGGCCGTGAGGGGGGTCCTGAGCTCATGGGCCACATCGCTGACCCAGCGCTCCTGCTGCTCCAGCTGGGCTTCCAGGGAGCGGCGGGTCTGCAGCAGCACCGCCACCCAGCCATCGTCACCGGGGAGGGCATGCACCTCCAGATCCTCTTCCCCGTGCTGCCATTCCAGCCGTTGAAGCCGCTGCTGGCTGCGGGCGCTGTCGATGGCGCTGCGCAGCTGCGGTGCACGGCAGAGTGCCTGAAGCGGCTCACCCCGGTGGAGACCAGCCGCTGATAACTGCAGCAATCGCACAGCACGGGGATTGATGGTGCGGATCACACCCTCCCCATCCAGCAGCATCCAGCCCAGGGGTGCCGCCTCAATCCAGCGCAGCAGCTGACGACGGCCGGGGCGTTGCGACGGTATGGCGCGCCCCCGCCCTCGCCGCCGAGACCAACCCGCCAACCACCAGCCAGCCAGCAGACCCGCTGCCACTCCAAGCCCAAATCCGACCACAACGTTCATCTCACGGCCGCAAGCGGCCCCACCGGCACGCCTCAGCCGAAGCGATAACCGAAGCCCCGCACCGTCTGCACATGCTGCGGTGCCGACGGATCATCTTCGATCTTCTCGCGCAGCCAGCGGATGTGGACATCAACGGTCTTGGGATCACCGAAATAATCGAATCCCCAGAGACGTTCCAGCAGTTTGTCGCGGCTCCAGACCCGGCGTGGATGCTGCATGAACAGCTCCAGCAGCCGGAATTCGCGGCGGGAGAGGTTGACCTCCAAACCATCGCGCAGAACCCGGCATTCCTCCGGATAGAGGCAGAGGTTGGCGTGCTGCAGCATCTGGCGCTCATCCCGCTGCTGCAGGGTGCTGCGGCGCATCAGGGCGCGGCAGCGGGCGACCAGCTCACGCATGCCAAACGGCTTGACAAGGTAGTCATCAGCTCCCACCTCGAGGCCCAGCACCCGATCCGTTTCCGAATCGCGCGCGCTCACCACCAGAATCGGGGTCTGGTTGTGCACCTGGCGCAGCTTTCGACAGAGATCAAGGCCCCCCAGACCGGGCAGCATCAGGTCCAGCACCACCAATGCAAATCCTTCGCTCCCCTGCTCCGTCGCATCGGAGTGGAGGAGATCAAGGGCCTTGCGGCCATTGCTGCAGCCAGTCACGGCATAGCCCTCGAGGGCCAGGGCCTCACAGACGGTCTCACGGATGGTGTCGTCATCCTCGACGACCAGAACAGAGGCAGGCATACCCCCATTGTTGGTGATGGAAGCCTGGTTCAGCAGAGTGGACTGCTCGGCCTCACCCAACGGTGCCACGACCAGGGTCGCCGTCATGGGCGGATCTTGCGGGACGGGGTGAAGCCGATCACCAGGCGACGCTCGTCGTCGATCTGCAACCAGCCTTCGTCACGCAGCACACCGAGGATGCGCGTCACGGTGACGCGGGTGGTGCTGAGGGCACTGGCGAGATCCTGGTGGGTGAGGCGCAGATTGAGGCGCAGCCCCTGGGGGCAGGGCTGGCCATACTGCTCAGCCAGCAGCTCGAGGAAGCCGCGCAGCCGCTCCTCGATGCGTCGCAGACCCAGCAGGGCCAGCATCGCCTCACTCTGGCGTTGACGGGCCGCCACGGCACGCAACATGGCCGTGGCCAACTGAGGATCGTTCTGGATGTCCTGAGAGGTGAAGCAGAGCAGGTCCGTATCGGTCACCGTGATCGCCTGGAAGGCCTGCACATCGGTGAGTGGCTCGCCGAAGGGTTCATTCGGACCGGCCAGACCAAGCAACAACTCATCGCCGTGAATCGATACCGCACCGAGTTTCACCATGCCCCGCACCACCAGCCAGATGGTGTGACGCAGTAACGGCACACTGCTGCCGGCAGCGAGATGAACCAGGCTGCGTTTCTGATAGCACTCCTCCAGCACAGCCCGGAAGCCATCGCTGCGGCCTGCTTCCGGGGAAGGGGTGAACACCATGAGGAGTGCCGGGTGGCGGTTTGCAGGCGATTGTATGGAGCGCGACACGCCCCAAGCACCAAGATGAGGTAGTGCCTTGATTAAGTCGAGGCTAAGAGCGCCTGGACAGGTCGTTCAGGCCAGGGGTTGGGCAAAGCATTACGCCGAACATTGACCTCGAACCCAGTCAGAAAGCCGCCAGAGATCGAGGGAACAAGAACCCTCAACCCTGGCGGGAGCCAAACCACGGATTCTTCCCAGACGATGCCCAGCGTTGCTGAGAACCGTTTCGTGAGAATCCATTGGTGAGAAGTCAGTGGGGAATCATCAGCTGCCGATCTTGGCCACTTCGGCGCGGGCCTTGTTCAGCACCTCACCGGTGAGGGGGACATAGCCGAGCTCAGCTGCCTGCTTCTGCGGGGCCTCACCCAGGGACCAGTCGAGGAAGTTGCGCACGGCCTCGGCCTTCTTGTCGCCATAGCCAGTTTCGTAGGCCAGGATCCAGGTGAAGGCCACGATCGGGAAGCTCTCAGCTCCAGCGGGGTTGCAGTCTTCACCACCCAGTTTGTCGTTGAGTACGACATTGTTGAGCGCTGCGGCGCCACTGGCCACACTGGCAAGCACGAATTGACCATCCTTGTTCTGCAGCGCCACTGGGCGCAGCGGATCCCGCACATAGGCAAGGTTCACATAGCCGATCGAACCAGGAGTGTTGGACAGCAGGCCAGCCACGCCCTCGTTACCCTTGGCCCCCACGCCAACGGGCCAGTTGACGCTCTTGCCCTTGCCCACACTCTTGCTCCACTCAGGCGAAAAACAAGCCAGGGAGTTGGTGAAGGCGTAGGTGGTGCCGGAGCCATCGGATCGGTGGGCCACCGTGATCGGCTTCGACGGACAACCGAGATCCTTCCAGTCCTTGATCTTGCCGAGGAAGATATCGGCGAGTTGAGCCTGGGTGAGTTTCAGATCGGGACAATCGGCATTGTTGTAGGCCGGCGTGACTGTGCCGCCCAACATCGGAATCTGCAGAGCACCCCGCTGGCCCGCCGCACCTGCCTTGAAGTCTTCCTCGCTGAGTTGCTCATCACTGGCACCAAAGTCCACCGTGCCGGCGGCAAACTGACGCACACCCGCACCTGAACCCACCGACTGATAATTCACCTGATTCCCGGTTTCAGCCGCATAGTCGCTGCTCCAGCGTTGATAAGCCGCCGCAGGAAAGGTTGCCCCTGCTCCACTGATGGTGGTACCGCCTCCACCTCCGCAGCCGGTCAGACCGATCGCCGTGAGAGTCGCCACCGCCGCGATGGCACGCGGACGGAGGAGGGAGCAGGGAAAAGCCATGGACAGAAAGAGGGGTTACAGGACGTTGATCGTAGACAGCGTGCTCGAGAGCGAGCTCCTGAGGTGGGTGCCTTTTATTGGACAGTTCCGGCCCCTGACATCGTTAACCCAGGACGGGTGGAACATGGTTCGGCCTCAGTGTAGACCGCGTGGGGAGTTTTGCCTCCAAGGGAACTGTGAGGTCTTACATGGCAATACCGCCACAGGAAGCGGGCCAGGCTGATTTCAGCGTCCCAGCCATCGCTGTATGCCCGTAGGTAGACCTCCTCGTACTTGACAGTCCTCCACAGCCGTTCAACAAGGATGTTGTCGTAGCACCGCTTTCTGCCGGACCAGCTGATCTGGATCCGCTCCCCTTTGAGTCTGGCCACAAAGTCAGCGGACGTGAACTGACAGCCTTGATCGGAGTGGAAGATCTCTGGCCTACGGCCGCCTCCCAAGGCCATCTCCAGGGCCTCCAGACAGAACTTCGTGTCAAGGCTGTTGGAGAGCCTCCAGCTGAGCACATGCCTGGAATGGAGATCCATGATCGCCACCAGATAGAGGAACCCTTTCTGCAGAGGGATGTAGGTGATGTCGGTCGCCCAGACCTGATCCACCGACGTGACCTGCGTGAGGTCCACCAGGCAGGGGAACCGCACGGACGGATCACCTGGAACCGTCGTCCGGGGCTTCTGGTAGATCGCCCGTAATCCCATGCGCCGCATGAGGTTTCGCACTCGATCTCGGCTGATCGGGATACCATCTTGGGCCAGATAGTCCACCATCCGGCGGCTGCCGCTGCAGGGATCCTCCAGGTAGAGAGCATCGATCCTGGCCATGATCCGCAGCGTCGATACACGGACCGGTGTCGGCCGGTAGTACAGCGTGGATCGAGGCAGCCCCAGCAGCGCACACTGCCTGCTGATGCTGAGCTCGGGGTGGTCGTGATCGACCAGCTTGCGCAGTTCACGGGCATCAGAGCAGTTGAGACTTTTTTTTGAGCCACTCCAGCTCCATCTGCAGCCGTCCGATCTGCTGGAACAGCTCCGCCTCCTTGGCCTGCCCCTCCTCCTTGTCCTTGGTCTTCTTGCCTCGGGTGAAGAGCTCGCTGGCACCGTCCAGGAGCTGCCGCTTCCACTGGCTCACCTGGATCGGGTGGATGGCGTGGTCGGCGGCGATCTCCTGGATCGTCTTGCGGCCACTGATCGCCTCCATGGCGACCCTGGCCTTGAACTCGGGGCTGTGGGTGCGGCGCTTGCTCATCGGTGGGAGCCCCTTTCAGGGGCGGTACCCCGCCTCAGAGGTTAACGATGGGGCCTGTCCAGAAAAGCCAGACCACCTCAATCCAATGGCGACGAGTTGGTGTTCCTGCTAGCGGGCAAGCTTTGGAGAACGCTGCATCGGCGGATCCAAGGAAGAGCGGGCTGAACCAGCAGCGATGGATGGCGCCGGTCCAGCCCGCGGAAATCACTTGCCGATGCGAGCCACAGCCTTGCGGGACGCGGCCAGGATATTGCCCTTGAGCGGAACATAGCCGAGGTTATCGGCCTGGTCCTGGGCAGCGGGGCTGAGCAGATAGTTCATCGCCCTCTGGATCGTGGCGGCCTTGGCACCGTTACCTTTCTGATAGGCAAGGATCCAGGTGAGGGTCGAAATCGGATAGCTGGCTGCACCGGCGGGATTGGGATCCTCCCCGGCCAGGTTGCTATCCAGACGGATGTTGTTCAGTGCCGCGGCGCCGCTGGCCAGATTCGGCAGCACAAACTTGCCTGCCTTGTTCTGCAGAGCTGCTGCCTTGATCTTGCCCCTGACAAAGGCCTGGTTCAGATAGCCGATTGAGCCACTGGTGTTGCTGATCACACCAGCCACTCCCTCATTGCCCTTGCCGCCGATACCAACGGGCCATTTGACGGTCTTTCCCTCACCAACCTTGCTTTTCCAGGTGGGAGAAAAGGCCGAAAGCGAGTTGGTGAAGGCGAAAGTCGTGCCGGAACCGTCAGAACGGTGCACCACCTTGATCGGGCCCTTGCCGCACTTGAGCTGATCCCAGGTCTTGATGGTGCCCAGGAAGATATCGACTGCCTGCTTCTGCGTGAGCTTCAGGTTCGCGCAATCAGGCTTATTGTAGGCAATCGCGATCGTGCCTCCCACGGTGGGGAACTGAACCACGCCGCGCGACACCTTGGCAGCTTCAGCAGCTTTAATCGGTTCATCGGTGGCGCCAAAATCCACGGTGCCGGCAACGAACTGACGCACACCGGCGCCAGAACCAACAGCCTGGTAGTTCACGCGCGTCCCGGTCTTGGCAAGCCCATCAAAGGCACGCAGGTAGAAGGGAGCCGGGAATGTGGCGCCGGCCCCATTGAGAGTGGACTGGGCGGATGCTGCGGCTCCGGCGCCAAGTGCTGCCAGGGTTCCGAAGATCAGGGCCTTCTTGACGAAGGTCATTGAATAGCCATGGGGTGGGGCCCATCCTGGATAGCAACTGGCCGGTACGCCAGTCGTTATTGCAGGGTTAAGGCGAGGCATCCCCGTCGTCTGCGCGACACCCAACCGGGGATTCAACGACGCGGCGTCGTCCAATCTTCGAACCAGCCACGGCGCCAAAGCCAGGAGGCCTGGAGAACAGCAACAGCGCCCATCAGCAGGATCACTGTCAGATAACCATAGCGCCAGTGAAGCTCGGGCATCACGTCAAAGTTCATGCCATAGATTCCTGCAATAAAGGTAAGCGGGGCAAAGACACTGGTGAGGATTGTGAGTGTCTTCATGACCTGGTTCATGCGATTGCCGATGCTGGCGGCATAGGCCTGTGTGATCGCATCACACTGGGCCCGCAGCGATTCACACTGATCAAACAGCAACTCCACCAGGTCAGCCATCTCCTGAAATCCGCCCAGGGCCTCGGGGCCCAGCAGCTGCTGGCGCTGGCGCAGAAGGGCTCGGATCTGATGGCGCAACGGCCAGATCTGGCTGCGGATCGTGCGAACGCCACTACGAAACTGTGTGGTTCTTCCCAATACAGTTGGCTTGGGTTGGCGTAGGGCGGCAGCTTCCAGGTCATCCAGTCTGTTAGCAATACTCTCCAGCATCGGGAACAGATCATCAAGCAGATCATCGATCAGAAAATGCAGCAGATCGTCCAGATCGCGATGCTCCACTGCTCCGGCCCGAGAGATCAACCAGTCGGTAAGGTCCGCAAACGGTTCTCCGCTGCTGGCCTCCTCCAGCGTGACCAACAGATCGGGCAACAGAAGCAATCCCACCTGCTCACTCACCAGATGGGCAGGATCCTTGGCGAAACCCAGCCGGTGCAGCACCACCAGCACCGCCTCGCCAAAGGAATCGACCCTGGGCCGCTGAGGCACGTCCAGCAGGGGAGGCAGCAGCTCCGCTGGCACGTCGAGGCGCGCCAGCAAGGCCTCGATCCGACGGCGATCCCGCAGCCCACTGATCCGCAACCACACTGGCAACTGCCGCTGTCGTGCCACATCCAGCAGGCTCTCGTCGCCGGTCTGCACCTGACGGAGCACAGGCCCCTCAGGCAGAAACACGACAGCGGAAAACGTGGTGGGCCGTTGCCCGCCGTGCACGTACAGGTGACTGGGCAGATTGGCCGGTCTCTCCTCCAGACGCTGGGAGGTCAGAGCTCCAGGCGTGAGACGCAGCACCGTTCCTCCGGGATGAGCCAGCCATGGAACACCCTGCCCCCACTGAGAAGGGCCGCCTGAAGAAGCAGGCAGATGCCCACCGGTTTTAGCCAGGAACGCTGCAGGAAGGCCATGGCGTTGACAGTGGAATCACGCCCCCCATTCCAGACTTGCTGCAGCCGTGGAACAGTGCCGTGCATCACAGCCGGCTGAAGCGTCGCAGCACCCCGGCAAACCGCCAGCTGAGGCGGAGCCGGAAAGCTTGAGCCAGTCTTAACCAACATCGCCGAACCAGCCTGACTAAATTGAGAGGATCAGAACGTTAAGGATGATCTTGGGCGACGAACGCTCAGAACTCGCCCAATCGAGCTCGGGTTGGGCTCCGGATGGAATCCAATCACCGATGGAAGCCCATGGAGGCTACCGGGGATCTGGGTGGTCTCCCGAGAGGCTGGTGTTCCATCAAAATCTTGAATCCTTTGCTGAGCAGGTCGGCCTGATCGTGGGATTACAGGCCAATGGCAAGATCTCCCAGGAACAGGCTTATGCCAAAATCCGGGCGATCTGGAAAGATTTGCGCTATAGTAAAGATGCGTTACTCGACACGAAGATTCCATGATCGTGGCGGCTCCGGTCGCCCCTCCTGCCGATCTGCCCTGTCCGCTCTCCGCTGGCTGGCAATTGCTCTTCACCCAGACCATGCCCCGCAGGGGAACGGAGGGAGAGCCGATCGGAGGCTTTTCAGGGGCTGTGTACGAGCCTGAAGACGATGTGCTCTGGCTGATCAGCGATACACCCCGCGGCCAGCTGCTCGGCTGGCGTGGTCTTCGTCAGATCCTGAGGGGCCCCAATGGGATGGGCCTCCATCCGATGGGATCGAACCGGAAGGAGGAACCGCAACTCCTGCAGCTGTTTGCCACCATTCCCTTGCAGAGCGGAGAAGCCGGCAACGGCAGCGGCAGCGGCAGCGGCAACAGCTTTCGACCTGAGATGGATGGCGAAGGGCTGGTGCTGCAGGGCTCTGACGCCTGGGTGGCCAGCGAAGGGCGCCTGACACCGGCACAGCCGGCCAGGTTGCTGCGCTTCGATCGCCACTCCGGGGCACTCAGGCAGGCCATCCCTCTGCCTGAGGCATGGCACCTTCGGACCCGATCTGGCCTTGCGCCGAACGGCGGACCGGAATCCCTCACCCTGCTGCCTTCTGGCTCGACAACACCGAACCCAACGCTGCGGCTGCTGATGGCGACAGAACAGCCGCTGTTGCAGGATTCAGCCCGGGAGCGTCGCACCCTGCTCTGGTCCGTGCCGGCCAGCTCAGCTGACATCACCAGCCGGGTGCTGCCTCCCTTGCTGGCTCCAGACGTGAGTGAAGCCTGGGGGCTCACGGATCTTCTGGCCTTGTCGGGTCCATCCGCCACGCTCCCCACCCTGGCCCTGTGGCGATCCTTCACACCTCCAGGCTCCTGGCGAGCCGAACTGAGCCTCGTCGAACTCCAACAGGACCAATGGCACAGGAAGGCCCGCTGGGATCTGATCAGCAGCGGGCTTCCACCCGACAACTGGGAAGGATTGACCCAGGGGCCCACTCTGGCGGATGGTCGCTCCAGCTTCGTGCTGGTGAGCGACGACAACTTCAACCCCTTCCAGCAGAACCTCCTGGCGGTGATCGCGCCCCGGCATCAGCCAGGCTGCAGTCACCAGGGAGACCTGGCGCCCTCAGGGCAGCAGAACCGTGCAGTGACGCTCCGCACACCTAAGGTCAGTGGAGGAGGCCAGGCAAAGCAATAACCCAGCCTGAACGTCTGACTCACCTCGCGCTGGCAGGTTGAACCATGAGCGGATTCTCAGTCCTGATCACCCTTGCAGACAGCAAAGCCATGGCCACGTCCCCCCGTTGTGGCGATTATGTGGCCGATCTGATTCAGAAGCAGACCCGGCGGATTGGCAGACTGCATCCCGAAGTTCTGGCGGATCAGGACCCCGAAGCTCTGCACCAGCTGCGGGTGACACTGCGTCGCTTACGCACGGTGCTGAATCAATTCGAAGCAGCTTTGATACTTCCCGATGGCGTAAGTGAGCAACGCCTGGCCCGCGTCACACGCCAGACGGGACTGACCAGGGATCTGGACGTGCTCAGGCAGCGACTGGAGCTCGATCTGTTTCCCGCCCTGCCCATCTCTGCCGATGGTGAGGACTCCGATCCAACGATCAAGGCGAAGGCCCTGAAGCGGCTGCTTAAAGGGCTCGCAAGCAACCGCCGCCAGGCCTTTGAAGGATTGGAAAAAGCTCTGCAGGATGCCAACTATCTGAAGATGTTGGCACGGCTGAGCAAATGGCTGAGAAAGCCGGATTTCACCATTCTTGGGCAGCAGCCGATCGGCGATTGGCTGGTCGAGTGGCAAGGATCTCTCAGCCATGGGTTGTTTCTCCATGCGGGTTGGCAGGAAGCCAATCCACGCGACAAGTCGTTACACGAACTCCGAAAGCGGATCAAGGAGGCGCGCTACGCGCTCGAAAACCTTGAGCCTTTCCTGCCCAGCGGCGGTCACCATTGGATTCAGGAGTTGAAGCTCGCACAGGAGTCCCTTGGTGAGCTCCATGATCTTCAGGTTCTGGCCGATGTGATCGGCGAACAGGAGCTGCGGCCACGGGTGGCTGACCTGCCTGAGCTGGGGGTAGCCATCCAGCATCAGCTGGACCGCTGCTGGGAAGACTGGCAAACGCTCGCCAGTCGCCTCAAGGCGAGGGAACGGCGCTGGGAATTTCAGGGCCTGTTTCTCAGCTCATGCCCAGGAGTGACCGATGAAACCTGACAAAAGGTCCGGCCAGCGTCGTCGCTCCCGGGGCCATGGCTCAGACCACCCGGCCTCACAGGCAGAGCATCCCAAAAGCTACCAGATTCACCAGAGCACAATCCGTCACTGGTGCAGCTTCGTATCGGATCCCGATCATCCCGGCCAGCAGATTCCTCTCTATGCCCTGGAGCAACGCCAGCGGGCTGCCAGTTACACCCAGCAGCACCATTAGGGGAGTTCAGGTAGGGGAGTTCAGGAGACGCCCGGCATGAACTGACGTTCATGTCCATAGCCCTTCAACATACGGTTCCAGTAGAGCCAGGGCAGCACCTTGGTCTTGACGATCCACATGGTCCATCGCTCCTGGGTGGGATCGCAGGGGAAGGATGGTTTGGGATTGCCATCATAATCAAACTCAGCCATGATCGTTTTGCCATAGCCAGTGATCAGCGGACAGCAGGCATAGCCGTCGTAACGGGCCTCCAGGGGACGTTGATCGAGGAAGGCCAGCAGGTTGGCCACCAGCACCGGCGCCTGGCCCCTCACCGCCGCAGCCGTCTTGGAGTTCGGTAGAGACGAGACATCCCCCAGGGAAAAAACGTTCGGGAAACGAACATGCTGGGTCGTGAACTTATCCACCTCGACCCAACCACCCGGGCCAGCCACGGCCAGGGGACTCTCGGCCACCACATCGGGCGCTGCCATCGGTGGGGTGACGTGCAGCATCTCGTAAGAGATCACTTCTTCACGGATGGTGTCCCCGTCTTTCACGTGAAACACGGCCTCCTTGCTCGAGGCACGCACCTCCTTGAGGGTGTGCAGAAAGTTGGTGGTGATGCCACGGCGTGCCACCACCTTCTTGAGGGGCTCAGCATAAATCGGGATGCCGAAGATTCCCGGAGTTGCCGTGGCATAGATCACCTTGGTACGGGAAGCGACCTCCGGCGAGCGTTTGAACACGTCGTCGGCCATGTACATGATTTTCTGCGGTGCACCGGCGCACTTGATCGGCGTCTCCGGATAGGTGAACACGGCATTGCCACCCTGGAAGTTCTGAATCGTCTGCCAGGTGTAGGCAGCGTGCTCCCGCGAATAGTTGCTGGTGACACCGTCGCTGCCCAGCGCCTCGCTCAGGCCCTTGATCCGCTCCCAGCAGAGCTTGATGCCGGTCGCGACCACCAGCACGTCGTAGGTGATCGTGGCACCTCCGGCGGTGCGCACCGCATTGGCATCAGGATCAAAGCTCGCGACGGCATCATGAATCCAGACCACTCCCTCCGGGATCAGGTCCACTTCCAGACGGTGGGTCTGCTCCAGGGTGAAGACACCGCCGCCCACCAGGGTCCAGCCAGGTTGGTAGTAGTGATCCCGCGACGGCTCGAGGATGGCGACCTCCAGCTCCGGCCGGGCCCGCCGCAGCTGGCTGGCCGCGGTGAGGCCGGCGGTACCGCCGCCAAGGATCAGGATCTGGTGATGGGCCATGGTCCGGCCGACAACGAAGCTGGCCTTGATCTACCTGGATCCTGCGCCTTCGTCCAGGAAACCGTCACGGGAGTGGTGCAAAGCCGGTGAGGCCGGCCACAGAAGACAAGCAAACGTGACGACCGATACCGAACCGCGGCGGTTGTGATCAGACTTGAGAAAACCCTGACCCCGTGGGGCTGGAGGTCGTCATGTTTCTGAAATTGCGCCAGGAGGACGAGGCCCTTGTTGAAGTGCTGGACCTGAAGCAGCTGTTCGATCCCTTCGCGGCGCGGGTGCTGGGGCGCTTCCACGCCGGAGAGGAGATGCAGGAACCCGAGCCTTTCGGCAAGGCAGATCTGCAGTTTCCCTCCGGGGAAGGCCTGCCGCGCTGCTGGGTCGATCCCGACTATCGGAAGCTCTGAGTTCATGGAGCGACGCTGCATCAACAGCAGACAACCAGACCGGAAAACAGAGCAGGCCGGACAACAGCCATGCCGTGGAACCCTGACTGGGGCCCAATCGGGTAGCAAGTAACACCAGAATCCCAGGAAGTTGTTGCAAGTCTTCATCCACTTGCGACAACTCCATGGGCCTGGCCCGACACATTGAGCTCCTGCAGATTCAGCGATCCTTCTCCGGTTACACCCTGTTCTGCGAGCCACAAGCCAGCGATGAAACCCTGATCGCCGAGGTGGGCACCGATCGGATCGATGAACTCTTCTGCCACCGAAACCAGACGGATCAGCTGATGGTGCTGCGCGGCTCGATTGATCTGGTGGTGTTGCAACAGAAGCGTCTGCACCACATCACCCTGCGTGAGGACGAGCCCGCATGGGTACGCATTCCCCCTGGGGTGCCCCATGGCGCGATCAACCGCGGCCGCACTCCAGCCCTGGTGGTGAACGCGGTGCTGCGCCATGGGCCAAACGACCCCCGCGACTACCGCCCCCGGCGGGTACCGGAGGCCCTGCTCGATCAGTGGCGCTCCCTGGCGGCCTGAATGCTCGTCACCGCAGTGCCGAGCGGGGCGACTCTGCCTAGAGTCCCGCCCAGCCGCCTCTGCCGATTGGGTTCCGCCCCTGCCCCCTGCTCTCGATCAGCAGCACCACTGCCATCACTTCCGTCTGCCCGTGGAGCCGCTGCCATCAGGACGGCCTCGAGGGTGGTACGTGGCTCCCTGGCAGTGCTGCTCCCCCTGAGCCTCGTCAGTGGTGGGGCCCTGGCAGAAGCCGTCATCCCGACGCAACCGGCAGTGAGCGCGCCACCCGGTAGCGCTCAGCTCTCCAGCGCCACGGTGATTCATGTGTCCACAGGTCAGGATCTGCTGGTCAACGTGAAGGGACAGGAGCGACGGGTGCGGCTGGCCTGCATTCAGGCCCCACGCCCCCAGCAGCAACCCTTTGCACGTCAGGCACGCCAGCTGCTGCTCGACAGCCTGCCTGCCGGGACTGCCGTGACCCTGGAACTGCGCGCCCGAGATGTGTTTGCCCGGGAGGTGGCGGTGGTGCGACACCAGGGCCAGGACGTGGCAGCCCGGCAGCTGCAGCGTGGCGCTGTCTTCGTCTTCGACGGTTATCTCGGCCTCTGTGACGATCTCCCCTATGCCTCCCTGGAGGCCGAGGCACGCCGCCGCAAGCTTGGCGTCTGGTCGACGCCCGGAGGGATTGAACGCCCCTGGGACCTGATCCAACGGTTGGGCGACACCACCGCTGAACCTTGATCCAGCGCGAACACGCCCCATTGCTGCTGCACCCGCATGACTCCTGAACCTCGCGAACGTCCCGCCTGGATGAACTGGATGTTTCTCGTCATTTTCCTCTGGTCGTCCTGGCAACTGGCCGGCTACTGGATCGAGCGGCTGCATGGCTAGGTTCACATCCCGATTCAGGGATAACAATTGGGCACGAAGAATCGCTCATTGATCGGCGGCCGGTCAATCCATGGGGCCGACCGGCGGGGTGGCAAAGCAATCTTGGGTGGGTCATGTCGGTATACGGCACTTTGCTCAGCAGGTGGTGAATGGTATTGAGGCGAGCCCGGCGTTTGTCATCCGCCTCCACCGTGAACCAGGGTGCCTCCGGGATGTTGGTGTGGGCGAACATGTCATCCTTGGCCTGCGAAAACTCGATCCATCGATCGCGAGCCTCCAGATCCATCGGTGAGAGTTTCCAGCGCCGGGTGGGGTCATCGATGCGCGCCTGAAACCGGGCCTCCTGTTCCTCGTCGCTCACGGAAAACCAGTACTTGAGCAACACGATGCCGGAACGTACGAGCATCCGTTCGAACTCCGGACACGACTGAGCGAACTCCTCCACTTCAGCCTCACTGCAGAACCCCATCACCCGCTCCACTCCGGCGCGGTTGTACCAGCTGCGATCGAAGATCACGATCTCACCGGCGGAGGGGAAATGCTCCACATAGCGCTGGAAATACCACTGGCTCTTCTGCTGATCCGAGGGGGTTCCCAGTGCAACCACACGGCAGCCGCGTGGATTGAGCGGTTCGGTGATGCGCTTGATCGTGCCACCTTTACCTGCCGCATCCCGGCCTTCGAACAACACGATCAGGCGAAAACCGCTGCTCTTGATCCAGTACTGCATCTTCACCAGCTCCTGCTGCAGGCGGGTGAGCTCCCGCTCATAGGCTTTACGATCGAACTTCGTCGTGGACTCGCCAACGCCCCTGAGCTCAGCCATGGGCAGCGAATCCACCGCCACGTCGGTGAGGTCATCAAGCTGGGCGGAGGGGTAATACCGATCGCTCAATGCTCCGAAGTGAAGACGCACGGCCGGAATCGCGTCGTCGGTCCTGCGACCGCGGGTGGTCTTGGAGGTTGGTCTCGATAGGCGCGGCTTCTGATCTGTGGGCGCCACGTGTCTGGCACCGTTCTCCAGGGCTCTGGCACTCTCCTTGCCTTTGCCACTCCCCTTGCCTTTGCCACTGCTCCTGGCTTTGCCCTCCACGTCAGACCTGGCCGGACTGGATTTGCCGCGTTTGACCATCGCTTCATCACCGGGAGGACACTCCTGATGGATAGCGCTGATCAACTCGGCCGGCGAGGCTGAGGCAGGAAGGCCCGCACGAAGCGAAGAACCGCCGCCACAAGCAGCAGCAGGCCCGCCACCGCCACCGCAAGCACCAGCGCGAGGGCGGCAAGCTGAAGCATTCCCAGCAGGAAACTCCCGAGGCCGTCGATCAGGTTGGCGATCGCCGTGCTGACCAGAAGGATCGTGTCAAAGCGACTGGGCAGCTGCAGCAGGCCCACCAGCAGACCGGCACCGAGCGCGCCCAGGGCCAGAGCGGCGAACACCTGGCGCCAGCGGGGCGGGCGACGACGCCTTCCCCTGAACACATTGCGCTGCTTGGGCCCACTGGTGCGGGGCAGATGGATGGCGGGTTGATCGCGGCTCATCCTTCAAGCCGATGACCGGCCCCTCGCATCCAGCGCTCGAATTCCATCAGCACCAGCTCGTTGGGGCAATCCACCAGGGACAGATCTCCCACCGTGCAGTCGCCCTGGCCGCCGTGGTGCAGGGAGAGATGGAACGTCCGGCCGCTCAGCCCGCAGACCTCAGGGTCGCTGCGCACCACCACATCGAGGCTGGCGCCGAGGCGGGTGACGCGGCGCCGCAGTTCCGACCAGGTGAGAGACATGGGATGGCTGCCGCCTACAACCATTCCAGTGTGACCAGCCACCGTTCAGGGGGGAGACGCAACCGGGGCCTCGTTGGCGGCGGCCGGTGCGGCCCGCTCATCGGGGGCGACAGGCTTCAAGGGAGCCGGTGGCGGCACCAGCCAGCCGAGGCCAACGCTGACCGCCAGCACCACGACCCCTCCCAACGGCGCCGCCAGACGTCGACGCAAAGGGACCCGCTCCAGGAGCTCGCGGGTGCGCAACGGCTGGGGCTCCGGCACCTCCCAGCGCAGGGTGACGCGCCCATCGAGGCGCACCTGATCCAGCACCCGCACCAGATCCGCAAGCTCGGCGTCGTCGAGCACCACCTCCAGAGGGGGCGTATCGGGCTGACTGCTGCGCAGCTGCAGCCGGTGTCCACCACCGGACTTGCCCCGGATCTCCACCGGCAGGTCGGCACCACCCACGGGCCGGTCCACGCCGCTGATCAGTTGCCGCGCGTAGGGAAGCACCACCTGCATGAGCGCCATCAGGTGCTCCTTGCGTCCCTCCAGTTCGGGCCGGCCGGTCCACTGCAGCGACCAGCCGGTGAGGATGCCGATCACCGCACCGCTGTGCCCCACCGACACATCGGGCAGGCCCTCCAGTTGCAAGCGGCAGCTGGTCTGGTCGTAGCGAAAGGTCTGCTTCAAGGGAACGGGGAACGGGCAGGGGGCGGAGGAAGGGAAGGCGGCCGGCGAAGCAACGTGAGGGTCAAAGCAGGCCGCTGATCAGGGGGCTCCTGATCTGGAAGCAACCGATCAGGGTGCCGCATCCCGCAGGCTGGCCCGCATCCGCTCGAAGCCGCCGGGACCGGCCCCCAAAGCCAGGGCCTGAATGAGGCGACGGCGCTGGTCGGCGCCGCCCTGCGGATCGAGCAGTTGCTGCACGCCACCACGGCGAGGGTTCATGCGCTCATTCAGCAGCTCGGCCAGCCGGGCTTCGAACAGGGCCCAGCGCTGGCGGGTCAGCGCCTCCGGTTCCGCCTGGGAGAGCAGGGCACGCAGCATCGGATAAAGCCGATCCGCCAGGGCGCAGAGGATGCGGATCAGGGCATCGGTCTCAGCCTCGACGAGCGAGCCGCGGCGGGTGGTGCGGCGCAGGGGGTTGTGGCAGCGGCGCTTCCACAGCTCCACCCGGTTGGGGAAGAGGCCGGAGAAGCCCAGCTGCTCGCTCATCCACACCATGGCTTCGCCGCCGTTGAGATCAAGGGCCTCAACGGCGAGCAGCATCAGGTCGAGCCGCTCGACGCCGCGCCTGGGCAGCGGCTCGCCCCCCACAGGCTGAGTCTCGGGGTGCTGCACGGGGAGGGTCTGGACCATGGCTGCGATGATGCCAGCGGCAGAGCCCTTCCGTCACGCCCGCTGGGGTTTCCGCCGCGCCGCTTCCGTCCGATTCACCCCTCCGTCAGCCCCGCCATGGTCGCCAGCCCATCCCCGCTCGATCTGCGGCAACTGGTGCGCGACATCCCTGACTTTCCCAAGCCGGGCATTCTGTTTCGCGATCTCACGCCCCTGATGCGGGATCCGGATGGCTGGCAGGAGGTGATCCGCCAGCTGGCGGTGCTGTGTGAGCGCCTCCAGCCGGATCTGATCGTGGGCATCGAATCACGGGGCTTCATCGTGGGCACGGCCCTGGCCACGGCCACCCGGCTGGGCTTCGTGCCGGTGCGCAAACCCGGCAAACTGCCTGGCGCCGTGACCGGTGTGGATTATGAGCTCGAGTACGGCAGCGACCGGCTCGAGATCCACAGCGATGCCCTGGCCGCCGGCGAACGGGTGCTGATCGTCGACGATCTGCTGGCCACCGGCGGCACGGCCTCAGCCTGTGCCGAGCTGGTGCAGGCGGCCGGCGGTGAGCTGTGCGGCTTCGGCTTCGTGGCCGAACTGGCGGCTCTCAAAGGCCGTCGCCGCCTGCCGGAGCAGCACCCGATCGAATCGCTGATCATCTACGCCTGAACCATCTCAGGTGTGGCTGTTCTGCCAGCGCAGCACCTGATCGAACTGATCGAGGCTGATCAGCCCGAAGCGCCACAGCACCACCGGTAAGGGCGCCTGCTCGAGCCGGGCCTGGCGCAATCCCAGCGCCAGGGCGCTCTCGCTCAGGCCCAGCTGCAGCCGCAGATACTGCACCAGGGCCGAGGGCGGGGTGGGTTGGGGCGTGGTGCTGATCACCATGGCGTCATGGTGTCAGGTGCGGCTGGGAAGGCAAGTCCCGTTGGTCATCTGCGACAGCACCAGCCGCCGCAGCGGCGCGAACCTCTGCAGCAGCAGCACGGCCAGGCGGCGCGGCGGCAGCAGCAGGGGCAGGCGGGTGGAATAGAGCCGCACCAGCAGATCGGTCACGAGCAGGGTGGCAAGCAGATCGGGCCAGCGGCGGCGTGCGTAGGCGGCGGGCAGCCGGCGGGGCCGCAGCCGGCCCGAGGCGACGCGAAGGGCCAGCCGGTGCAGCACCGCCACGTCGCGCCAGCAGAGGTTGAGGCCCTGGCCGCCCACCGGATGGCAGCGGTGGGCGCTCTCCCCCACCAGCACCAGCGAACCGCTGTGCAGGCGATGGGCCAGCAGCCGCTCCACCGGGAAGGCCCGCGGGGTGTCAAGCAGAGCGTCGGGCTGGAAGCGATCCGGCAGGGTGCCGGCCAGGGCATCGAGAAAGGCCGGGCCACCGAGCTGCTCCAACTGGCGGCAGCGGGCCACCGGCGCGCTCCAGACCACCTGCACCTGCTGGCCGCCGAGGGGCAGCAACGCGAAGGGACCTTCGGGGCGGAACAGCTCCCAGGCCTGGTCGGGGGCGCTGCCACGCAGCTGCACCTGGGCGGTGAGGCAGGCCTGCCGGTAGACACGCCGCCAGACACCGATGCCGCGGGCGGTGCGCAGGGGCGAGGCCGGCCCATCGGCAGCCACCAGCAGATCGCAGGCGCCAACCGCGGCATCGTCCGGGCGGCTGCCCTGCCCGAGCTGCAGGGTCACGGCGGGATGGGCCTGCAATCGCTCCAGCAGCACCGCCAGGAGGGGGCCATGCTCTGCGATCCAGCCCACGGCGGCAGCGCCTCCTGCCGGCACTGGATCCACCGGAGCGAGATCCGCGGCCACGAACCCAACGCCAAAGTCACCGCCTGGATCGAGCGCCAGATCACGCAGCTGCAGGTCCCGGAAGGGAGTCAACAGCGGCTCGAGCGCCTGCCACAGCCCCAGCCGCTGCAGCAGGCGCCGGCTGGAGTGGGTGAAGGCATAGGCGCGGCTGCGTTGCTGCAGCCGCTCGGCATCGAGGGGATCCACGAGGCGAACAGCCCAGCCGGCATCAGCCAGGGCAAGGGCCGCCAGGGCGCCGGTGGGGCCGGCTCCGTGAACCCGCGCCTGCAGCGGCAGGGTCATCCGATCGGGTGGCAACAACAAAAAACCGCAGCGGTTTTCCGCTGCGGTGGGGAGATTAAAGCGAGCGGCTGGCTCAGCCGATGCCGAGCAGACCGCGGGTGAAGGCTTCGCCGCCGAGGGCGATTTCCGTGGCGATCAGGGCGATGAAGCCGAGCATGGCCATGCGGCCGTTCAGCTTCTCGGCGCGCTCATGGAAGCCCCAGCCGCTCTCGGCGCTCACCACTTCCATGCGGGGCTCGCTGGCGAAGGCATTGAGGCGACCACCGTCTTCGGTGGTCACGGTGGCGCCGCGGATGACGGCGGCGGCAGCGGCGGGGGTGGTAGCGGTGGCTTGAGCCATGGAGACCTCGTTACGGGGTGTTACGAAGACTGTAACGCAATGTTTCGTTTCTGTCAGCAAACCCGCCTTGATGGGCAGCTGGCTCAGGCCAGGCCCGCCTCAGCGCAGCCGCCGCAGGCAGAGCTCCTCAAACGCCGGCCGCAGCAGGTAGGGGTACTCGCCCACCCACAGCTTCGGCTGCGGCAGCCAGGCATCGCTGATCGCGCCGATGCGGGCGAAATCCTTGCGTTCACTCAGCACCAGGGCGCGCACCACCATGCCCCGCCGGATCGCCTGGTGCTTCTTCTCCATCGGAAAGCGCACCTGGCCCAGGTAGCCCTCCTCATCTTCGAGCTCGAGGCAGAGCCAGGTGCGCTTGTTCTCCACCAGTTCCAGCCGCCCCTGCTTGCCCGCCTGCTCGCGCCGCTCCTCCACCACCTCACGGGTGTAGAGATCGCCCACCTCACCCTCGAACAGGGCCGCCACCGGATAACGGCGCAGGGTGGCGTTGCGGCGCCCCGCCTCGAGGATCGGACCCCAGAGCATGTAAAGCAGGAACACAAAGCCCACCACCAGCCACACCGGCCCGAAACGGCTGGAGAACAGGCTCTGGGCCACCAGCAGGGAGATCACCCCGCCGATCAGCGAGATCAGCAGCCGCTGCAGCACTTTGCGCGGATTGCCGCTGGAGGCCGCGAACTGGGGACCGGTGGCCACCGCCGGAATCAGCCGCGATAGTTCACCCGGTTTCAGGGGCAGCAGCATCAGAGCAGCCGCTCCAGGCCGTAGACCAGGCCCCCCAGCTTGCGCACCTGCCGCACGGTGAGCAGCACCCCGGGCATGTAGGCCGAGCGGTCGATCGTGTCGTGGCGCAGGGTGTAGGTCTCGCCGGGGGCGCCGAACATCACCTCCTGATGGGCCACCAGGCCCGGCAGGCGGATCGAATGCAGCCGCAGCCCGCTCTCCCGCAGACCACCGCGGCAGCCCGCCAGGCTTTCGTGCTCCTCCACCTGGGCCGGATTGAAGGCCTTGCCCAGATCCTCCATCAGTTCGGCGGTCTTGATGCAGGTGCCGCTGGGAGCATCGGCCTTGCGGTTGTGGTGCAGCTCGGTGAGCTCGGCGAAGTCGTAGAAGCGGGCGGCGGCGGCGGCGGCCTGCTGCAGCAGCACCATGCCCACCGAGAAGTTGGGGATCACCGCTCCCCCCACCGACGCCTTCTCACTGAAGCTGGCCAGATCCGCCAGCTGCTGCGGGCTCAGCCCCGTGGTGCCGATCACCGGATGCACCCCGTAGGCGATCGCGGCGCGGGTGTGCTCGTACACCACCGACGGATGGGTGAAATCCACCAGCACGGCACCGCCGCCGGGGCCGGCGTTGCGCACGCTCTGGCTCACCTGGCAGAGGGTGCCCTCGAGATCGGCGGTGATCGCCAGCTCCAGCTCCTCCAGCCCCAGCTCAAGCCCGACGTCGACACCTTCCTTGCCGGGGGTGGTGTCGATCGCGCCGACCAGGGCGCAGTCCGGTGCCGCCAGCACGGCCCGCACCACCTCGGCGCCCATGCGGCCCAGGGCACCGGCCACCACCACCGGGATCGGAGCAGCGGCGGGGGTGGCGGAAGGCATGGCTGGGGGAACGGGAGCGCTCGTCATGGCGATCGGCGGAACCAGGCGAGCCTATGCGGGCTTCCGAACCGGCCATTACGCCGGCAAGGGCCGATCCGCAAGCCCTGTAACGCCTTGAAAGAAGGGCTCGCGAGAGTGCACGGCCCTTCGTAGGCTCCTTCACATTGCTCAATCCGCCCGCATGTTCACGCAGGTCCGCTCCGCCAACCGCCGGGTCAGCCCTGCCAGCCGTGAGGGCCGCGCCGTGATGAAGGCGGTGTATGTGGTGCTGGAGCCCCAGTACCAGAACGCCCTCACCACCGCTGCCAACAGCCTCAACGACCAGAACGGTCCCCTGGCGATCGAACTGAGCGGCTACCTGATCGAAGAACTGCGCGATCCGCAGAACTACGCCGATTTCTGCGCCGATGTGGCCGATGCGGATGTGCTCATCGCCTCGCTGATCTTCATCGAAGACCTGGCCCAGAAGGTGGTGGAGGCGGTGGCGCCCCACCGCGACCGGCTCAAGGCCGCCGTGGTGTTCCCCTCCATGCCGGAGGTGATGCGTCTCAACAAGCTGGGCACCTTCTCGATGGCCCAGCTGGGCCAGAGCAAGAGCGCCATCGCCAGCTTCATGAAGAAGCGGAAGGAGGCCAACAGCGCCGGCTTCCAGGACGCGATGTTGAAGCTGCTCAACACCCTGCCCACGGTTCTCAAGTACCTGCCGGTGGAGAAGGCGCAGGATGCCCGCTCCTTCATGCTCAGCTTCCAGTACTGGCTGGGCGGCACGCCAGACAACCTGCGCAACTTCCTGTTGATGCTGGCCGATAAGTACGTCTTCCCCCGCAGCGGCCATGACCGGCCGGAGCTGCAGGTGGCCGAGCCCGTGGTGTTCCCCGACCTGGGCATCTGGCATCCCCTGGCTCCGGGGATGTTTGAAGATCTGAAGGAATACCTCAACTGGAACACCAGCCGATCCGACCTCTCCGACCAGGCCCGCCAGGGCCCGGTGATCGGCCTGGTGCTGCAGCGCAGCCACATCGTGACCGGCGATGAGGCCCACTACGTGGCCGTGATCCAGGAACTGGAATACCGCGGCGCCACCGTGATCCCGGTGTTCTGTGGCGGGCTCGATTTCACCAAACCGGTGAATGCCTTCTTCTACGACCCGCTCAACCCCGACCAACCGCTGGTGGATGGGGTGGTGAGCCTCACCGGCTTCGCCCTGGTCGGTGGCCCCGCCCGGCAGGATCACCCCAGGGCGATCGAGGTGCTCAAGACCCTCAACCGCCCCTACATGGTGGCGCTGCCGCTGGTGTTCCAGACCACCCAGGAATGGGAGGAGAGCGACCTGGGGCTGCACCCGGTGCAGGTGGCCCTGCAGATCGCCATCCCCGAGCTGGATGGGGCGATCGAGCCGATCGTGCTGAGCGGCCGCGACGATGCCACCGGCAAGGCCCACACCCTGCAGGACCGGGTCGAGGCGATTGCCGAGCGGGCGATCCGCTGGGCGTCGCTGCGGATCAAGCCCCGCAGCGACAAGAAGCTGGCAATCACCGTGTTCAGCTTCCCTCCCGATAAGGGCAATGTGGGCACCGCCGCCTACCTGGATGTGTTCGGCTCGATCCACCGGGTGCTGGAGGAGATGAAGCGCAAGGGCTACGACGTGCAGGGCGTGCCCCACACCCCCAAGGCACTGATGGAGGCGGTGATCAACGATCCCGAGGCCCTGCAGGGGGCACCGGAACTGGCGATCGCCCACCGCATGAGCGTGGAGGAATACGAGCGGCTCACCCCCTATTCCCAGAGGCTGGAGGAGAACTGGGGCAAGCCCCCCGGCAACCTCAATTCCGACGGCACCAACCTGCTGATCTACGGCCGCCACTTCGGAAATGTGTTCGTGGGGGTGCAGCCCACCTTCGGCTACGAGGGCGACCCGATGCGGCTGCTCTATTCCCGCAGCGCCAGTCCGCATCACGGCTTCGCGGCCTATTACACCTATCTGGAGAAGGTGTGGGGCGCCGATGCGGTGCTGCACTTCGGCACCCACGGCTCGCTGGAGTTCATGCCCGGCAAGCAGATGGGCATGAGCGAGATGTGCTATCCGGATTCCCTGATCGGCGCCCTGCCGAATCTGTACTACTACGCCGCCAATAACCCGTCCGAAGCCACGATCGCCAAGCGACGCGGCTATGCCGCCACGATCAGCTACCTCACCCCCCCGGCCGAAAATGCCGGTCTCTACAAGGGGCTGAAGGAGCTGGGCGAGCTGGTGGGCTCCTACCAGCAGTTGCGCGAAAGCTCCAGAGGTGTGCAGATCGTCAACGCGATCGTGGAAACGGCGCGCCAGTGCAATCTTGATAAGGATGTGACCCTGCCGGAGGGGGAAGCCGCCGAGCTGAATCTGGATGGCCGCGATGCCGTGGTGGGGGCGGTGTACCGCCAGCTGATGGAGATCGAGAGCCGGCTGCTGCCCTGCGGCCTGCACACGATCGGTAAGCCCCCCACCGCCGAAGAAGCGATCGCCACCCTGGTGAACATCGCCGCCCTGGAGCGGGAAGAGGAGGGCATCCGCTCCCTGCCGGCCCTGCTGGCCCAGAGCCTGGGGCGCACGATCGAAGCGGTGTATCGCGGCAACGATGAGGGGGTACTGGCCGATGTGGAGCTCAACCGCCGTATTACCGAAACCAGCCGCCTGGCAGTGGGGGCGATGGTGCGGGAGGTGACGGGCCGCGATGGCCGGGTGACGCTGCGGCGCAACTTCGGCTGGCTGGTGAGCCTGCTGGAGCGGATCGGCTTCAAGCTGCCCAGCCCCTGGCTGCGGGCCTGCTGCGCTGCGGGCTTTGTGAGCGTGGATGCGGGCGAACTCGACAAACTGTTCGCCTACCTGCGCTTCTGCCTCGAGCAGATCTGCGCCGATATGGAAATGGAGAGCCTGCTCAAGGCCCTCGATGGCGAATACGTGATTCCAGGGCCGGGCGGCGATCCAATCCGCAACCCGGGGGTGCTGCCCAGCGGCAAGAACATCCACGCCCTCGATCCCCAGGCGATCCCCACCCGCGCCGCCATCGCCGCCGCCAAGGTGGTGGTGGATCGGCTGATCGAGCGCCAGAAGGCTGAGCAAGGCGCCTGGCCCGAAACCATCGCCTGCGTGCTCTGGGGCACGGACAACATCAAGACCTACGGTGAATCCCTGGCCCAGATCCTCTGGTTCATCGGTGTGCGGCCGGTGCCCGATTCCCTGGGCCGCGTCAACAAGCTGGAGCTGATTCCGCTTGCAGAGCTGGGCCGTCCGCGGATCGATGTGGTGGTGAACTGCAGCGGTGTGTTCCGCGATCTGTTCATCAACCAGATGGGCCTGATCGATCAGGGGGTCAAGATGGCCGCCGAAGCGGACGAACCGCTGGAGAGCAACTTCGTGCGCAAGCACGCCCAGGAGCAGGCGGCCGCCAATGGCATCAGCCTGCGCGATGCCGCCACCCGCGTGTTCTCCAATGCCAGCGGCAGCTACTCGTCGAATGTGAACCTGGCGGTGGAGAACAGCACCTGGGAGGAGGAAGGGGAGCTGCAGGAGATGTATCTGAGCCGCAAGACCTTCGCCTTCAATGCCGACAATCCCGGCGAGATGAACCAGAAGCGGGAGGTGTTCGAATCAGCGATGAAAACCGCTGACGTGACCTTCCAGAACCTCGATTCCGCTGAAATCTCGCTCACCGATGTGAGCCACTACTTCGATTCCGATCCCACCAAGCTGATCCAGGGCCTGCGCGACGATGGCAAGGCACCGGCGAGCTACATCGCCGATACCACCACCGCCAACGCCCAGGTGCGCTCTTTGAGTGAAACGATCCGCCTCGATTCCCGCACCAAGCTGCTCAACCCCAAGTGGTATGAAGGCATGCTCAATTCCGGTTATGAGGGCGTGCGAGAGGTGGCCAAACGGCTTAACTTCACGCTTGGCTGGAGCGCCACCAGCGGCTCGGTGGATAATTTCGTCTATGAGGAAGCCAACGACACCTTCATCAACGATCCCGAGATGCGCAAGCGGCTGATGGACCTCAACCCCCACAGCTTCCGCCGCATCGTGGGCACCCTGCTGGAGGTGAATGGCCGCGGCTACTGGGAAACCAGCGATGAGAACATCGCCCAGCTGCAGGAGATCTACCAGGAGATCGAAGATCGGATTGAAGGCGTTACGCCCCAAGGCTGAACCTTCAGAAGCCAAACCGCAAAACTCAGGCTGAAGACCTAATTGAGCAGATAACCCACACCACGGATGGTCTGAATGAGCGGCTCCAGATCGGGCCGCTCAATTTTTTTACGCAAATAGCGGATATACACTTCCAGGATATTGGCATCACCAAAGAAGTTCTCCCCCCACACCGCCTCCAGGATGCGTTGCCGCTCCTGCACTTGGCCGGCGTGGCGCAGCAGAAACAGCAGCAGGTCGTATTCCTTCACCGAGAGTTTGATCGCTGTTCCGGCCCTCTGCACCTCACGGGTTTCGGTATTTAAGATCAGATCCTTGTGGCAGAGCAGATCGCCTGCGGCATCCACATGGCCCATGCTGGAGCGACGCTGCCAGACACGCAGTCGGGCCAGCAGTTCTTCGATGGCGTAAGGGCGGCTGATCACGTCGTCGGCACCAGCATCCAGAAGGGCGACGCGATCCTGATAATGGTTGGAATCGCAGAGCGCCAGCAGAGGCGTTGTGCAACCGGATTCGCGCAGCCGGGAGCTGAGCTGTGCCACATTCACGTCTGACATGGAGGCATCCATGACGGCCGCAAGGAAGGGGAGCTGCTGAAACTCAGCAGCCGCCATGGCAGACGTGGTGCAGAGAGCCACACGGTACCCAACACCGCGAAACGTTTTTGCCAGGAGCTGGGCTTCGTTGCCCTTGGCCAACAACAAGAGGTGGCCATGCTCCACGGAAGCCAATGGCAAAAGGGACACGGCCAGAGCAGAAGCCCATCAAGAGATCAGTGGACAGTCATAGGACGAATCAACGAGCAAGGGAAGCAACGGTTCAACAGGAAAAACCGCCCCAGATCAAAGGAAAGGGGCGGCACAGGTCCTGGTGTTGGCAGGTCAGACCTTAGCCGATCGCGCTGGGGTCGTCGTAGACAGGGTGGATGCTGCCATCATCAAAACTCGTGGAATGGCTGAGCGGATCATCCTGAGGAAGATCCTGCGTATCGGTGCCATCGTCGGCAGCAGCATCAAAGGAGCTGGCATCCAAAGCGGCAGAAGAGCCATCATCGAAACCAGGATCGAGGTTGGTACCGAAAGCAGGATCTGTATGGATGATGTCGTGTTGATAATCCGCCAAGTGCTCATCCGTTACTGGTTGCTCAGCGACCAACTGATCAACCAAAGCAGAAATATCCTGAACTTCAGCCTGAACAACTGAAGTGTCGGGGATCACAGCATCACTACCACCAAAGGGATCGATACCGACATGATCCATTGTCAGCAACTCCGGATTAGCCAAGGCGTCGTCAATCAAGGAAGCAAACGAAATATCATGAACAACATCAACGCCTTGATCGACACTATCGACAAGTGGCAGAGATTCGCTCAGGCTGATCGCAGCAACCTGGTCAATCGGATCAGACGGGTCAACTGGCAAAGAAGCAGCTTCTGCAACAAAGGCATCACCTGGCTGCTGAGCAACAGCTCCATCAACTGGATCTACTGGAAGCGCTGGATTCAAAGGATCCAACACGACGTCAGTGGACACCTCGGCCGAATCATTGAGTGTCGCAAACGAAACATCCTGAACAAGTCCAGTAGTGCCATCGGCATACTCGAGAGATGTGCTGCCATGGACAAGCACATCGCCTTCGGCAGTTGTATAGGAAACCCCGTCGCTACTGAGACGAATAGAAGTAATATTTACCTCCGCGAGGCTGCGGAATTCACCCACATCGGTTTTACCATCAGAATTAGCATCTTGCCAGAGACCAAACTTGCCAAACTCAGCATCGCTTGAGTCAAAGACACCATCTTGGTTCGTATCAAACGCAAGCCTTAGTCCCTCTAGATCTGTTGTAGCATCTGGATGGTATTGGGCAAAAGAGATTTCAGAACCGTCATTGATGATTCCATCAGTATTTTTGTCGTAGGCCAACAGAGCATCCTCTGGGCCGACCCAGGCGGATAGCTCCGGTGTCCCGTCACCGTTGTAATCGAAGACAACGGGGCTGGCCTGTAGCGAAAGATAGCTCAAGCTGCCATCCTGGTTAGCATCAACAGCGAGCGGAACTACTGAGGGATTCCATGTCAACGTAAAGCTTCCACCGATCGAGTCGCCGTCGCGATCTGTCAAAGTGAGGTCAAAGCTCTTGGAAACGGGCAAACCAGTATCGACAGTGACAATCGAGATGCCGCCAACAGAAAACTGCGCATCATCATTTGCGTTGGCAATCTCTAGACGGTCATAACCATTAACGGTATAAACAACCGCCCTATATTCCTCTGTCACATTCTGAAGGCGCACTCCATTGGCGCCATCAAACGTATACGTTATGCCATTCACGGTGCCACTTCCCGTGCCGGTTGACACGAGAGTAGTTCCATTGTAAACTTCTACCTTTGTGATTGCAACCTTGACATCATTAGCATAGTTTGTATCATCATTGGCATCGTAAGCTGTTAAGGTAAAACCAGTAGACCCTGGATTGCCAGGGATTTGAGTAACTTTGAAGCCAAAACCGTTAACTGTCGTATGCGAGATAATCGGAGTAGCACCGACTGTAGTAAAGCTACCGAAGTCAATACGGAGGGTTTCGGAGTTATCAATATTATTATTAGCAACAGCAATGTCGTTAGCATTTGTATTCACTGAGGCCTCAACACCATTCACGGACCCAGTCAAAAGGAGTTCTACAGGCTTGGTTGTATCACCATCGCCTACCACCCAGGCAGAGAGATTACCGGCCTTGATACCACTAAGATCCGAGAAGCTCGTACTAGCCCCATTGTCGATCTTGGCAAACATCGCCACACTATAAATATCGCTAGCCAAAACAGTGCTATTGTCTGGAGCCAGTGTAATCGTGAACACCTTGCCGCTTACAGCATCCGTACCCGTTGCACCAGTCAGAGTCTTGCCATCAGACGAGAGATAATACTTAATCGATTGTCCTCCTGAGGTGAGGCCACTTGCTTGGCCAGACGTGATCCCTGAGAAGCTGATACTGCCGGCACCATCGGCTCCATAGTTGTTGTCAATGTTCCCATCGGCATCTAGTTTACCCGTAGTGGTGCTGCCGATCGCGTTGATTAATGTCGAGGAGGTGGGAGCGATCAGCGTGGGACCATCATCCTTGAACACTAGGTTCAAACCGATATTCAACGAAGCGGTGGAGGAATCACCGTCTTTATCGGTGATCGTGGCGTTGAGCGAGACGAGGGAATCGGCCGAGAGTGACTTGGAATCGTCGGGGTTGCTGGCGTTGGGATGAACGACGGCACGGATCTGATCCAGTGTGACCACACCCGTGGTCGAGTCGACCGCGACAGTGAAGACCTGATTGCCTGACGCGACAGTCTCTTGAGTGGTGGCGGTCGAGCCGACGACCTGTCCACCAATCAGATACAGATTCACCGCAGCATTGGTAGCGGTATCAACCAGCCCCGAAGCACCACCTGCAGTGGTCAGGGCGTAGGCGATGCTGCCAGCACCATCAGCTCCGTAGACGGAGGTGAAGGCAGAAGCGAAGGAAGTCGATGCATTGGTCGACAGGCTGGTTTCATCAACGGTGAGGACGGGCTCGCTGGTGGTAAGGGCCGTGATGCTAGGCACATCATCCGTAACTTGGATGTCTAACGAAGCCGTTCTGAAGTCACCATCCGTGTCACTCACGGTCACCATCAGACTTTCGACAATACTGTTTTCACCCGCGCCCGGCGAATGAGTCAGTGTATTATCATCAAGGGTATAACTGTAGTTAAACGTACCTCCAACTAGTTCACCGGTGGTGGCATCCGTATCAGCACTGAAACCCGTAATCGTCAGCGTGCCGTAAGCAGCTGTCGTCACCTCTGTGCCGTCACCGACATAAACACCATTGGCAACTAACGCCGTCGTTCCAATGGTCACATCATCAGCGCCATCGACTGCAGTAAAAGAGAAAGATCCAGTCTTCGTCAACGCACCGAGATTCGGCGTTGTACCATCAGGGAGATCGTCCTCGTCAACGATTACTTCAGCGCCGTTTCCATCAAGGCCTGTGATCGTGACGAAATGGTCAACCAGTGCTATTGAGCTCGTATCTAAATCCTCATAGTTACCACCAGTCGCTCCAGTGATCGCGACTTGATCAGCAGTCGGAACACTAAAAGTATTACTAGTTCCACTGGTTTGGCCAGCCAATATTGTGATTACTTGCCCATTGTCTAGCTGCAGAATCAAATCCGTCTCCGGCGCATTGTCCACCGTTGCAGTAATACTAGCCTCATTAGTATCTTCATTAATCAATGCATTACTCAATGTGACCGTCGTGATATCATTATCGTCGAGGATTATCGTGCTCACCTCCGTCTGATCCGCCACCAGATTCTCAAACGCTCCCAGACCACCTGCATTCGCTTCCACCACCGAGGCGATGCTGTTGCTGATGCTGTCCGCTTCCCGATAGACATCATCACGATTCACCGCAACCGGCGACGAGTCACCACTGCTCGTATTCGCAGCAATCGTGATCGTCTCGTTATTCGCCAGCGTCACCGTGATATCGTTCGCCGTCGTCACCGCAACGCCGTTGGCGTCCACAAGGCTCGCCGTGTAGACAATCGAGCCGGCATCTTCTCCCGTGCTCGGCGTTGCCGTCAGCTTCACCGTCACCGCATCGCTGTCATCGGTGATCGTCGTGCTCACCTCCGTCTGATCCGCCACCAGATTCTCAAACGCTCCCAGACCACCTGCATTCGCTTCCACCACCGAGGCGATGCTGTTGCTGATGCTGTCCGCTTCCCGATAGACATCATCACGATTCACCGCAACCGGCGACGAGTCACCACTGCTCGAATTCGCAGCAATCGTGATCGTCTCGTTATTCGCCAGCGTCACCGTGATCTCGTTCGCCGTCGTCACCGCATTGCCGTTGGCGTCCACAAGGCTCGCCGTGTAGACAATCGAGCCAGCCTCTTCTCCCGTGCTCGGCGTTGCCGTCAGCTTCACCGTCACCGCATCGCTGTCATCGGTGATCGTCGTGCTCACCTCCGTCTGATCCGCCACCAGATTCTCAAACGCTCCCAGACCACCTGCATTCGCTTCCACCACCGAGGCGATGCTGTTGCTGATGCTGTCCGCTTCCCGATAGACATCATCACGATTCACCGCAACCGGCGACGAGTCACCACTGCTCGAATTCGCAGCAATCGTGATCGTCTCGTTATTCGCCAGCGTCACCGTGATATCGTTCGCCGTCGTCACCGCAACGCCGTTGGCGTCCACAAGGCTCGCCGTGTAGACAATCGAGCCGGCATCTTCTCCCGTGCTCGGCGTTGCCGTCAGCTTCACCGTCACCGCATCGCTGTCATCGGTGATCGTCGTGCTCACCTCCGTCTGATCCGCCACCAGATTCTCAAACGCTCCCAGACCACCTGCATTCGCTTCCACCACCGAGGCGATGCTGTTGCTGATGCTGTCCGCTTCCCGATAGACATCATCACGATTCACCGCAACCGGCGACGAGTCACCACTGCTCGAATTCGCAGCAATCGTGATCGTCTCGTTATTCGCCAGCGTCACCGTGATATCGTTCGCCGTCGTCACCGCAACGCCGTTGGCGTCCACAAGGCTCGCCGTGTAGACAATCGAGCCGGCATCTTCTCCCGTGCTCGGCGTTGCCGTCAGCTTCACCGTCACCGCATCGATCGTGTCTTCCACAACGACCTGCGCCGTCGCTGTCGTATCCAGCGATTCGTATTCCGCTCCGCCCGTATAGCTGCTGATGCTGACCGTATTGGTCTCGCCATCCACATACGGATCATCGCCCTGCACCACAAACTCGCTGGATGTCGCGGTCGTCTCCCCGACTGCAAACGTGATCGTCGCGCCATTATCCAGCGTCAACACCAGCGGCTCATCCGTCGGCGCATTGTCGATCGTCGCACTGATCGTCGCCGTTCCACTTCCCTCATCCACCGTCACATCACCCAGGCTCACCGCCGTGATGTCGGTCGTGTCTTCCACAACGACCTGCGCCGTCGCTGTCGTATCCAGCGATTCGTATTCCGCTCCGCCCGTATAGCTGCTGATGCTGACCGTATTGGTCTCGCCATCCACATACGGATCATCGCCCTGCACCACAAACTCGCTGGATGTCGCGGTCGTCTCCCCGACTGCAAACGTGATCGTCGCGCCATTATCCAGCGTCAACACCAGCGGCTCATCCGTCGGCGCATTGTCGATCGTCGCACTGATCGTCGCCGTTCCACTTCCCTCATCCACCGTCACATCACCCAGGCTCACCGCCGTGATGTCGGTCGTGTCTTCCACAACGACCTGCGCCGTCGCTGTCGTATCCAGCGATTCGTATTCCGCTCCGCCCGTATAGCTGCTGATGCTGACCGTATTGGTCTCGCCATCCACATACGGATCATCGCCCTGCACCACAAACTCGCTGGATGTCGCGGTCGTCTCCCCGACTGCAAACGTGATCGTCGCGCCATTATCCAGCGTCAACACCAGCGGCTCATCCGTCGGCGCATTGTCGATCGTCGCACTGATCGTCGCCGTTCCACTTCCCTCATCCACCGTCACATCACCCAGGCTCACCGCCGTGATGTCGGTCGTGTCTTCCACAACGACCTGCGCCGTCGCTGTCGTATCCAGCGATTCGTATTCCGCTCCGCCCGTATAGCTGCTGATGCTGACCGTATTGGTCTCGCCATCCACATACGGATCATCGCCCTGCACCACAAACTCGCTGGATGTCGCGGTCGTCTCCCCGACTGCAAACGTGATCGTCGCGCCATTATCCAGCGTCAACACCAGCGGCTCATCCGTCGGCGCATTGTCGATCGTCGCACTGATCGTCGCCGTTCCACTTCCCTCATCCACCGTCACATCACCCAGGCTCACCGCCGTGATGTCGGTCGTGTCTTCCACAACGACCTGCGCCGTCGCTGTCGTATCCAGCGATTCGTATTCCGCTCCGCCCGTATAGCTGCTGATGCTGACCGTATTGGTCTCGCCATCCACATACGGATCATCGCCCTGCACCACAAACTCGCTGGATGTCGCGGTCGTCTCCCCGACTGCAAACGTGATCGTCGCGCCATTATCCAGCGTCAACACCAGCGGCTCATCCGTCGGCGCATTGTCGATCGTCGCACTGATCGTCGCCGTTCCACTTCCCTCATCCACCGTCACATCACCCAGGCTCACCGCCGTGATGTCGGTCGTGTCTTCCACAACGACCTGCGCCGTCGCTGTCGTATCCAGCGATTCGTATTCCGCTCCGCCCGTATAGCTGCTGATGCTGACCGTATTGGTCTCGCCATCCACATACGGATCATCGCCCTGCACCACAAACTCGCTGGATGTCGCGGTCGTCTCCCCGACTGCAAACGTGATCGTCGCGCCATTATCCAGCGTCAACACCAGCGGCTCATCCGTCGGCGCATTGTCGATCGTCGCACTGATCGTCGCCGTTCCACTTCCCTCATCCACCGTCACATCACCCAGGCTCACCGCCGTGATGTCGGTCGTGTCTTCCACAACGACCTGCGCCGTCGCTGTCGTATCCAGCGATTCGTATTCCGCTCCGCCCGTATAGCTGCTGATGCTGACCGTATTGGTCTCGCCATCCACATACGGATCATCGCCCTGCACCACAAACTCGCTGGATGTCGCGGTCGTCTCCCCGACTGCAAACGTGATCGTCGCGCCATTATCCAGCGTCAACACCAGCGGCTCATCCGTCGGCGCATTGTCGATCGTCGCACTGATCGTCGCCGTTCCACTTCCCTCATCCACCGTCACATCACCCAGGCTCACCGCCGTGATGTCGGTCGTGTCTTCCACAACGACCTGCGCCGTCGCTGTCGTATCCAGCGATTCGTATTCCGCTCCGCCCGTATAGCTGCTGATGCTGACCGTATTGGTCTCGCCATCCACATACGGATCATCGCCCTGCACCACAAACTCGCTGGATGTCGCGGTCGTCTCCCCGACTGCAAACGTGATCGTCGCGCCATTATCCAGCGTCAACACCAGCGGCTCATCCGTCGGCGCATTGTCGATCGTCGCACTGATCGTCGCCGTTCCACTTCCCTCATCCACCGTCACATCACCCAGGCTCACCGCCGTGATGTCGGTCGTGTCTTCCACAACGACCTGCGCCGTCGCTGTCGTATCCAGCGATTCGTATTCCGCTCCGCCCGTATAGCTGCTGATGCTGACCGTATTGGTCTCGCCATCCACATACGGATCATCGCCCTGCACCACAAACTCGCTGGATGTCGCGGTCGTCTCCCCGACTGCAAACGTGATCGTCGCGCCATTATCCAGCGTCAACACCAGCGGCTCATCCGTCGGCGCATTGTCGATCGTCGCACTGATCGTCGCCGTTCCACTTCCCTCATCCACCGTCACATCACCCAGGCTCACCGCCGTGATGTCGGTCGTGTCTTCCACAACGACCTGCGCCGTCGCTGTCGTATCCAGCGATTCGTATTCCGCTCCGCCCGTATAGCTGCTGATGCTGACCGTATTGGTCTCGCCATCCACATACGGATCATCGCCCTGCACCACAAACTCGCTGGATGTCGCGGTCGTCTCCCCGACTGCAAACGTGATCGTCGCGCCATTATCCAGCGTCAACACCAGCGGCTCATCCGTCGGCGCATTGTCGATCGTCGCACTGATCGTCGCCGTTCCACTTCCCTCATCCACCGTCACATCACCCAGGCTCACCGCCGTGATGTCGGTCGTGTCTTCCACAACGACCTGCGCCGTCGCTGTCGTATCCAGCGATTCGTATTCCGCTCCGCCCGTATAGCTGCTGATGCTGACCGTATTGGTCTCGCCATCCACATACGGATCATCGCCCTGCACCACAAACTCGCTGGATGTCGCGGTCGTCTCCCCGACTGCAAACGTGATCGTCGCGCCATTATCCAGCGTCAACACCAGCGGCTCATCCGTCGGCGCATTGTCGATCGTCGCACTGATCGTCGCCGTTCCACTTCCCTCATCCACCGTCACATCACCCAGGCTCACCGCCGTGATGTCGGTCGTGTCTTCCACAACGACCTGCGCCGTCGCTGTCGTATCCAGCGATTCGTATTCCGCTCCGCCCGTATAGCTGCTGATGCTGACCGTATTGGTCTCGCCATCCACATACGGATCATCGCCCTGCACCACAAACTCGCTGGATGTCGCGGTCGTCTCCCCGACTGCAAACGTGATCGTCGCGCCATTATCCAGCGTCAACACCAGCGGCTCATCCGTCGGCGCATTGTCGATCGTCGCACTGATCGTCGCCGTTCCACTTCCCTCATCCACCGTCACATCACCCAGGCTCACCGCCGTGATGTCGGTCGTGTCTTCCACAACGACCTGCGCCGTCGCTGTCGTATCCAGCGATTCGTATTCCGCTCCGCCCGTATAGCTGCTGATGCTGACCGTATTGGTCTCGCCATCCACATACGGATCATCGCCCTGCACCACAAACTCGCTGGATGTCGCGGTCGTCTCCCCGACTGCAAACGTGATCGTCGCGCCATTATCCAGCGTCAACACCAGCGGCTCATCCGTCGGCGCATTGTCGATCGTCGCACTGATCGTCGCCGTTCCACTTCCCTCATCCACCGTCACATCACCCAGGCTCACCGCCGTGATGTCGGTCGTGTCTTCCACAACGACCTGCGCCGTCGCTGTCGTATCCAGCGATTCGTATTCCGCTCCGCCCGTATAGCTGCTGATGCTGACCGTATTGGTCTCGCCATCCACATACGGATCATCGCCCTGCACCACAAACTCGCTGGATGTCGCGGTCGTCTCCCCGACTGCAAACGTGATCGTCGCGCCATTATCCAGCGTCAACACCAGCGGCTCATCCGTCGGCGCATTGTCGATCGTCGCACTGATCGTCGCCGTTCCACTTCCCTCATCCACCGTCACATCACCCAGGCTCACCGCCGTGATGTCGGTCGTGTCTTCCACAACGACCTGCGCCGTCGCTGTCGTATCCAGCGATTCGTATTCCGCTCCGCCCGTATAGCTGCTGATGCTGACCGTATTGGTCTCGCCATCCACATACGGATCATCGCCCTGCACCACAAACTCGCTGGATGTCGCGGTCGTCTCCCCGACTGCAAACGTGATCGTCGCGCCATTATCCAGCGTCAACACCAGCGGCTCATCCGTCGGCGCATTGTCGATCGTCGCACTGATCGTCGCCGTTCCACTTCCCTCATCCACCGTCACATCACCCAGGCTCACCGCCGTGATGTCGGTCGTGTCTTCCACAACGACCTGCGCCGTCGCTGTCGTATCCAGCGATTCGTATTCCGCTCCGCCCGTATAGCTGCTGATGCTGACCGTATTGGTCTCGCCATCCACATACGGATCATCGCCCTGCACCACAAACTCGCTGGATGTCGCGGTCGTCTCCCCGACTGCAAACGTGATCGTCGCGCCATTATCCAGCGTCAACACCAGCGGCTCATCCGTCGGCGCATTGTCGATCGTCGCACTGATCGTCGCCGTTCCACTTCCCTCATCCACCGTCACATCACCCAGGCTCACCGCCGTGATGTCGGTCGTGTCTTCCACAACGACCGTGGCCGTGTCATCTGTGTTCAGATCATCGAATCCACCACCTGTCGATCCAATGATCGACACCACAATCTCTTCAGAATCAATAAACGGATCATCACTGGGAGCATCAAAGGGATCCGAAGTTCCGGTCGTTTCTCCGACTGGAATCGTGATCGTCACACCATTGTCAAGGCTGATCACCAGATCAGTCCCAACCACTGGACTATCAACAGTGGCAGTAATCGTGGCGCTGCCACCCTCATCAACCGTCACATCTCCGAGGGTGACCGTGCCTGTAACAGGCGGAATGGGAGGCTCAGGTGTCGGCCCAGGGGTGGGCAGGGGCGTAGGCGTTGGGGGAGGGGTGGGCTCAGGAGCAGGTGCTGGAGTCGGTGCCGGATCCGGAGTGGGAGCCGGTGCCGGCAGAGGAGGGGTGGGTGTGGGTTGAGGGGTAGGTGTAGGGGCCGGCTCAGGCGTGGGAGTTGGGCTGGGCTCAGGCGTCGGCGAGGGCGACGGTTCGGGTGATGGAGAGGGCGTGGTCTCTGGATTGTCAAACGCCGTGAGGGTGGGGGTCCCGGTAGAGGTGTCGACGGACGCAAGATTCGCGAGAGCAGGGCTCGAGCCAACAAAACGAGTGCTTGTGGACGGAGAGGCTCCGCCACCGCCTAGGGAGGGGAGGCCCCCGCTGCCACCACCTGCAGGGATGAACGGACCATCGCTGGAAGAACCACCAACAGGAAATGTTGTGCCAACATCACCCGGCGACGGCTGGTCAACCTGCTCCGTGAAGTTGTCGAAACTCTGGGTGGGGAGGGAAGAGGCACCGGAATCGGGATCGATCCAACCACTTTCCTGGTAGTTCGGATCAAAGGCGACGGATGCGGCAGCCTGCCGTTGGATCTCCTCAGACTGATTCGCCACCGAATCTGCACCAGCCGACTCAGTGGTTTCAACCGGATTGGATCCAGTGATGTCGTCAGCCATGGGGGGTCTGGGCAGGGGGTCACGCTCACCAGAGCAGGACCGATCGGATCCCACTGGTGCTTGATGCCTTTACCGTAGATGAGCTGACCACAAGCCAACAGGGCGGCTTCCCGTGATTCCGGGAATGCTGGAAGCATCTGAGCGATAGATTTCGGCGACGCAGCCAAGATCCCAGTCGCCGCAAGGGATCTGAAGAGCTGAGAGGAAGCTGAGAATCAAGCAGAATGCCGACGTTACAAAGACATCAACCTGTGGAAAACAAACGGAATCAGCAATCGAAACTCTGAATTTCCTGAACCTCTGAAGAAGCCTGCTCCAGCAAAGGCTGCTGGGTCTGCGACATGTCGAGCAACGCCTGTACATGCCCGTCCAAGGCTCCGAGCACGGCGGCGCCATCGGCATTGCCAAGGTCGTCGTACACGATGGCATCATGATCAGCCAGTCCCTGATCATGAAGCGTGTCGGCCAGCGCGTTCAGAAGATCCTGCTGAATCTCATGGTATTGCTCCAGCGGCAGGCCTTGATCCTCAAGATAGGTACTCACTGTCTGGTCGAGGCCATAGGCCAGCTCAGCTGTTCCCAGGCGAGGAGCCGAATCCATCGACTCCGCAGGATCAGGATCGATCCGGCCGAGTCCATCGAGATAAACGGCCACCAGATCATCGAGAGCAAGATCACCTGCTCGGCCGCCAGTAGGAAAGTTCTCGCCAAGGAGCGAGACAGTCTGCTCGGCAGACATCGATCGACACACGGTGAAGACACCGACCCTAAGGGCACCATGAACGCTGAGGCAATGCAGCAAGGCTTGAATCCGATCACGATCGGCGTCTCCATCGCCAGATCAACCGTGGAGATCGCCCTGCAGAGCCGAAAACAGCAGATGCCGCAGCAAGTTTGGTACAAGCTGAAAGGATGCTGAGAAACAGACTCAGCGAGACTCTCGCAGGGCCGAATTCAAGGTGCGGGTGAATGGCTGGAAGAGGTAGCGAAGGACACTGCGCTTGGGTCCCTCAATATCAGCAACGACAGGCATACCAACCTGTATCGGAAACTTCTTGTCGCCGGAGCCAACGTACTGCTGATCCAAGGAGATCCTAGTCTCATAGTAGTACTGCCGATCGTCAGGATCTTGAACCGTAGAGGGGGAGATATTCAGGACCTTCCCTGAAACTGATCCATAAATACTGGAGTCAAACGGCTTCAGCTTCACGCTCACGGTCTGCCCCTTGCTCACAAAACCGATATCTGTCGATCGCACCCGGGCTTCAACAATCTTGGGGGAGTTGGTGGGGACCAACGACAACACCACGGATCCAGAAGCAATAACGCCACCCGTCGTCTTGAAACGGAGATCATTAACCTCTCCACTGATCGGAGCCCGGATTTTGGTACGGTCCAGCTGGTTACGCAGCTTCTTGATATTCTGCGACACGACTGCTTCCTCGTTCACCAAGGCAGCAATCTGGCTGCGCTCCTCAAAGCGGATCCCGGAGTTGAGGCTGCGTAGCTCCGCTTCAGCCTGAAGCAACAGCTTGGTGGCTTGAGCGCGGGTACCCAGCAACGAAGCCATCTTGGTCTGAGACTCGGCCACCTGCTTGTCAACCTGTAACAAATTGAGCCGGGATGCCGCACCGGAAGCCACAAGGTTGGCATACATCTGCCGCTGCTCCTTAAGCAAATTCTGCTCAACCCGATAGCGCTGAATCTGAGCGTCAAGACCCTTCAGCTCTTCTCGCTTCTCATTGATCTTTTCATTCACCTGCCGAATCTGGTCCGTACGGTTTTCAATCCGGCTATCTAGCAAGTCACTTTGCGCCTTGGAGACTTTGTCACTCGCACTTTGACTTAAAGATCCGCTCTCTCCACGGATCGCCGCCTGAAATTGACGCTGCTGCAGCATCAGATTGCGAAGTTGCTGTTCGATAGCTCGGTATTCGCTTTCGACAAGATTGGGACGCAACTGCAACATCACCTGTCCTTGGCTCACCATATCGCCGTCGCGAACATCAACCCTCTCGACAATGCCGCCCTCAAGGTGCTGCACAACAGACACTTCACCCTCCGGAATCACCTCACCCGAAGCGCTCACAACCTGGGTGATCGGCGTCAGTGCCGCCCAGGGGAAAAAAATCAGAACAGCGGCACCAAGACCATACAGCGCGTAGCGCAAATAGCGGTTATCAGGTTTTTCCTCCAGTTCGAGGGCCTGACTGAGGCGATGGCGTCCCACCAGTGTGATGGCATCCGGCGTGTCACTGCCGAGCAACGGCGACGCAAGCCCTCGGTCGGGAGGAAGGCTCAAGGAAGACTCTGGGATCGCCGGCAAGTTGGTCATGGGAAGAAAGAAAGCGAGTGGATCTGGAGGACCTGATGACGTGTCAACAGGACTCAGGATGCAGGTTGTGGCTGCTTCATCTGCGATCGCAGCTCATCAGCTGTGCCCTGGAAGACCGTGACCCCCTTATCGAGAATGCAGAGGCGATCGGCCCGCTCCAGCAAGAGTTTGTTATCAGTAGCCAGAATGACGCTGCGGTCCTGGCCCGAGAGGCTGCAGCGCCGAAGACTGGGCAACACCTCCAGCACGGCATCGAACTGGGCCGGTGCGAGGCCCTGACTCAGATCGTCCAGGAGCAGAATCGGAGTGTCCTTGATCACGGCTTGCGCAAGGGCAAAGAGCTTGCGAATGCCTTTCGGAAGTTGAAATACAATTTCGTCTGTCAGGGCAGTTTGCAAGCCGTCGGGAAGATTCTCCAGAAAATCTAGAATCCGCAGCTGGTGGCAAACACCGCGGACACCAGAAAGGGTGGCGTCTGGGTTCATGGCTGTGAGGTTGGATAGTACCGTACCCGGCAAAAGCTGAACATCAGACATCAAGTAAGCGATATTCCTCTGGATTCCGTCCACACCAAATTGGCGGTAATCCTTGCCATCGAACAGCAACGTACCACTGACCAGCGGAAAGAGCTGATCAATGACTCGCAGCACGGTCGATTTACCACAACCGGAATTACCTGTGATCGCAAGGATTTCACCAGGAGATACTGTCAGCGAGACCCGCGTGATCGCGAATTTGTTTTCAGTCCCCAGCCGGCAAGCAGCGGAGTCGAGCAGGATCGATCCCCGCAATCGTGTCGTCGAAGTCGTATCCTGTGAAGCCCTCGGTTGGGAAGCTGATCGGATCTTGAGAAACTGATCCAGCTGCTGATACTGATTGCGCATGGTGGTGTAACGCAACAAGGCACTCATCAGCAGCTGGAAAGGTCCGAAGATCCTCCAGACAAAGAACATGGCAGCGATCAGATTTCCGAACTGCGGAGCCACCACATTGTCCAGACCTGCTTCTCCCTGGGCGATGTTCAGGGCCATCAAGGCCCCGATCGCCAGGGTCAGAACCCCGGCAAGCTGAGACGTGGTGCTGGAAATCACCTGTAATCGGCCAACCTGGCCGTTGATGGTGAGAGCAGAAACACTGCTTTGGGCAGAAAGTCCACGGAGCCGCTGCAGCCACACCCACTCGACGTTGGCAAGCTTCACCTCGAGAAAACGATGCACAAGCTCAAGCTGAGCTTGGCTGATGCTGGTGCCAGTAGCCTGATTGAGGGTTGCAGCGCCTGAGTAATAGCGGCTCATCAACCAGACCAGAAGTCCGCTGACCAGCATCAAGACAAGCGGGACCAGGACCAGCCAGCCGGCAATGAATGCCACCGCAGCCAGATATACCGTGATGAAGGGAAAATCCAGGCAAGCCAAGGCCAGGGGGCCTTGCACATAACCAAGCAGGCTCTCGAGATTGCGGAAGCGGCTGGTCAGACCAGATTGGCCGAGGGACTCAATCTGACGGTAGTCAAGACCGAACAATTTCTCCACCAGACTCACTCCCAGCAGAGCTTCAAGCCTGCCGGAAAGCTGCGAAAGAGAAGACGCACGCCACTGGCGCAGGTTCCAGTCAAGGAAAAACAGCACAACCACTCCCAGGAAGATCCAGAAAGTTGAAGTCAGGCTATTACTTGGAATGGAAATATTATAGATTGCCCGCATATAAAAGGGCAAGGCGAGCCCAAGAAGCGCAAGAGCAAAGCTGATTGCATAAAGAACCCAGATGCGATTGCTGAAACGATAGAAAATCTGCTTCAGCAGAGTGATCCGTTCCGTGCTGCCCCGATCCTGAAGCCACACCAGCTGACCAGAAGCCGGAATCTCGGTAAGGGCACAACGGCCGAACACATTCCCGGCCACCAGATCACCCTTGGCGGTGAGCGAGATCACGTAGGCAATATTGTCTGGGCTCACATAAAGAGCCGGCAACAACTGTGGATTGAGTTGACTCCAAGCCTGAACTGTTTCGGTACGGCTGCCGTAACCCAGACGCAGCAACAGGTTGCGGGCATCAACCAGATCCATCTGGCGAGGGTCTCGGCCCACCAGCTCAAACAACTCCTCGGGGCGCCCCGTCCACATCAGCTGCTGCAACAGCAGCCTGACGCAGAAGGCCATCGGCGCTTCCTGGCTGAGCGTGAGATCACGCAGCAGAACGGTGCGGCTGGTCACGCGATCACCTCAGGAAGACGAATGGGAAGTTGGATCTGCTGATCGCTGATCGAAACCAGTACGTTACCCACACCATTGAGCAACACCGTGGTATGACCCTTGGTGCGCTTGAGCACGCGCTCCAGGCCATCGATGAACTGCTTGCCATAAGAACAATCACTCAAATCAATCATCACAACTTTCGGATCTGTCGCCAGAGCACGGACCAACTGAAACAGATGCAGGGCATCACTGGATAGTCCACTGGGCATTGAAGTGCCAATCGTGGTGTTATATCCATCCGGAAGGGAGCGAACCTTGGCGTCAAGCCCAATCAGATAAGACCAAAAAAGAGCTCGTCTTCGATAACGAGTCGGCTGAAAACTAGTGATATTCTGCAAAAGAGTCCCCTCAAAGAATTCCATCGAGGGATCCACATACACGATCTCATTCCTGAGCGAGTCTCGGCGAAAGGAAGCTATTGGAATGGTGTCAACCTTCAAGTTGAGGAAAGTCTCGACCTGAATCATTGCCAGAAAGAGGTGACGCACATCGCCACCAAAACTGGAGTCCTTCAGCAACACCGAGGAACCGATCAGAATCGGCTCCAGAACGTGTCCCTCGACTTCCAGCTGAAGCGACTTCTCAAGATTCAGCTCCTCGTTACCACCAATTGATTCCGTTGGGGTGGCCATCAACAGGTCGAATTCCTGTCGCGCATGGGTGAGACGCCGGTAGCTGTTCCAAAGCCCCATGGCCTGTTGCCAGGGGGAAAGGATCTTGCCGCCAAGCAGCAGGGCAGCGGCCAGAGCACCAGACAGCAGATCACCACGGATGACCAGGAAAGCACCCCACGTGATGATCGCCGCCATGGTGAGCTGCGACATCAGGGAGCCAAAGGCCTGGTAACGGCCATTGAACTGGTTGGATTGCATGCGCTGCCAGGCCAGCTCCTCCTGGCGATGCTCGTTTCCCACAAGAAACTGACGACCCAGACCATTAGATTTGATCAGATTGATCGCATCCATCAACCTGTTTTGATAATTGAGTCGATCCAACTCAAGGCCATCATTGCGCCTGGAAATCTCTTCATATTGACGAGCAAAAGAAAGAGAACGCAGCAGATACACCACAATCGCCAAAACAGCGATGAAGCCAACACTGCCAGCAATCAAAAATAGAACCAGAACAAAGATCAGTGAAAAAGCCAGATCAATCGCAGTATTCAGCGCCTGCAGGGAACTCTCATCGCGCAGGAGGTTGATACTGTTCAATCGCTCGGCATGGGTCGTGGGCGGAGTGCGCAGATAGTCATCAAGACGCATCTGAGAAAAGTGGCTCAACGCCATCAAGCGCCGGCCATGCTCGATCCGTGCACCATCAGCGCCGGTGAGGGTGAGACGCACCGTTTTCAACCAGCCCGAAAGCAGCATCAACACCACAACTCCCACCGTGAGCACCCAGAGGCTTGAGGTGGAACTGGTGGGCAGAATTGAGGTATAGACAATATTGATGTAAAGTGGCGAGGAGAGCTCAAGAAGATTGATCAGAATCGAACTGATCAGGATTGGCCCCAATTGATACCGACTCCAATCCAGTTCGCGCAAGGACTGAAAGTATCGATGCCGGATCAACTCCTCAATGAGCTCCACAGCCATGCCGATGGACTGCCTGATGGAAGACCACCAGGAGCTGAGTGTGCTGAACGCCAAGGCCACAAGACTGTCTCGAAATCTCAACGGAATGGCTGAGACATCGCACAAACCATAGTCGGTAGCACAGCCTAGCCACGCCCGCAAATTGGGGCTGGAATGAAATCAAGCCTAAATATCTCTTAATTCTCATATTCGTCTTGAGGCAAGACAACTGCTCGTGGTTGGGTGGTTATGTTGGACCCGTTGCCATGAAAGGGCCGTTCGTGAACCAGCCCAACAGGGCGCATTCCCCAGCAATCGCCAGCGCGAGCATCGCCAGCGCGAGCATCGCCAGTCTGCCGTTCATCATGTATCGCTTCCGCCTCAGCTCCGATCAGGTGCAGGTGGAGCTTGTGGCCAATGGCAACAGCCAGCGGGTGCCGTTTCAGGTCCTCGGCCCCACGAGCGAGGTGGCCTTTCTGGAGGAGCTGCTGGAACAGCAGTTCGGTACCCTCACGATCAATCCGGCCGAGCTTTTCTCGTTTCTGGAATCAGACTGCTGGGTGAGGCAGTGCTTCGCCGAACCCCAGCTGGTGGAGGGGGATCTCAAGGCCTCCCCCTCGCAGGACACCAGCTTTCAGCTGCAGACGCTTGGCAACAAGCTCGTCCAGGCTGGCATTCTGACGATCGATGAGCTTGAGCATCTGCTCGAGGACTATCGCCCCTTTTCGGAGACCCAGCGCTTCGGCGAATTCCTTCGTCTGAATCTGCAGGTTCCGCCCCAGCTTCTTGACCTTCTGCTCAACCCGGCTCTGTTTGACGAGCAGGGGTTCAACGAGAAGCGACTCGGCGACAGGCTGGTGGAGATGGGCTGCATCAGTCAGAGCCAGCTGGATGGGGCCCTGGCTCAGCAGAAGCGTGAAGGCGGCCGCATCGGCGAACTGCTTGCCCAGAAGGGTTTGATCTCCGAGACCACGGCCCGTTTTTTCTCCATGGCCAGGGTGAACGACAAGGGGCAGATCGACTACAACGCCGTCGCCTGAGCAGGTTCCCGCGGAAGCCTGTCGCGGTAGAGAGCATCGGCCATGCGCGCCGTCTGCACGATCGGACCGACATCGTGCACACGCAGCACATCCGCCCCCGAGGCGATCGCTGCCACGCAGACCGCTGCCGTGCCCCACAGGCGAGCCCGGGGGCGCTGTTCCTGCAGCACCTCACCGATGAAGCGCTTGCGGGACGGACCCAGCAACAGCGGAAAACCCTCGCTCCGGAGCTCGGGCAGGCCCCGCAGCAATGCCAGGTTCTGCGCCGTGGTCTTGGCGAATCCCAGGCCGGGGTCCCAGAGAATCTGACTGACCTGCACACCTGCTGTGAGGGCCCGATCCGTGGCGCGCAGCAACTCGTCGCGCACGGTCGGAACCACAGCACCGTAAGTCGCCATCCTGTCCATGGTCTGGCTGTCGCCGCGGCTGTGCATCAGCACATAGGGACACCCCGCTGCCGCCACCAGGGGCAACATCGCCGGATCCCGTCGACCGCCGCTGACATCATTGATCCAGTGGGCGCCGGCCTCCAGAGCCGCTTCGGCCACTGCCGCATGAAAGGTGTCGATCGAGAGCCGCGGCGCGGCGCCCCCCCCCATCGCCTGCAGGATCAGGTCCAGGCTGGGCATCAGCCGCTGCAGCTCCACGTCCGCCCCCACCTCCACAGCTCCGGGGCGGGTGCTCTGGGCGCCGAGATCGAGCAGGTCGGCGCCCTGCTTCTGAAGGATCAGGGCCTGGCGCAATGCAGCCTCGGGGGCGAGGAAGCAGCCACCGTCGCTGAAGGAGTCGGGGGTGAGGTTCACGACCCCCATCACGAGCGTGCGTTCGCCCCAGAGCGGCAGCGCCGCCGGCGCGGACCTCATGCCGGCGGCTGGTAGTTGGCAATGCGGGCGAATCCCTGGGGATCGAGGGAGGCGCCGCCCACCAGCACCCCATCAATCTCCGGCTGGGCCATCAGCTGGTCGATCGTGGCAGGGTTCACCGAACCGCCGTACTGGACGATCACGCCATCGAAACCCACCCAGCCGCGGATCAGGCCACAGATGCGGTTGGCCTCATCGGCGGCGCAGGTCTTGCCGGTGCCGATCGCCCAGATCGGTTCGTAAGCCACGATCAGCCGCTCCGGATCGATGCCCTCGAGGCCCTGCTCCACCTGGCGGTGGATCACCCGCTCGGTTTCGCTGGCCTCCCGCTGGTCGAGGCTCTCGCCCACGCACAGGATCGGGATCAGGCCGGCCGCCTGGGCGGCGCGGGCACGCAGATTGATCTGCTCGTCGGTCTCGCTGTAGTACTTGCGCGGCTCGCTGTGGCCCACGATCGCGTGGGTCACGCCATGCTCCAGCAGCATCGGCGCCGAGACCATGCCGGTGTAGGCCCCCTTGTCTTCCCAGTGCACGTTCTGGGCCGCGATCTGCACGCCGGAACCGGCCAGGGCGGCACTGAGGGTGGGGATGGCGGTGAAGGGTGGCGCCAGCACCACCTCCCGATCAGCGGGCAGATCCTCCACCGAGGGCTTGAAGACCTCCGCAAAGGCCTGCGCCTCGGCGCAGGTCATGTGCATCTTCCAGTTGCCAGCGATGACGGCCTTACGCACCAGCAGGTCCTCTCGGCGAAGTGAGGCAAACGCTATCTGGCGGTGGGATCGGGCACCACCAGCACCTCCCGTCCATCGACCTCCACGACATCGCCGAGGCCCAGCTGCCGGCCCCGCCGGGTCTCGATGGCACCGTTCACCCGCACGTCACCGCGCTGGATGCGGAGCTTGGCCTCTCCACCGGTGCCCACCAGCCCCTGCCATTTGAGGAATTGATCAAGCTTCATCGAATCAGGGGCTGATCGCGGCGGACGATTGATAAGGTTCGCCGATGTTCGCACCCTCGCCGGCCGGCTTCCGGCGTCTCCTGCCCCTGCTGGCGCCCCACCGGCGCCGCCTGCTGGCAGGTGGGCTCTGCACCCTGGTCTACGTGGCCTGCTGGCCGTTGCTGGCCTGGCTGGCGGGTCGTCTGATCCCAGCGATCGGTGCCGGCGATTTCCGCCGTGTGCTCGAGTCGATCCTGGCGGCGCTGGCGGTGTTCCTGGTGCAGAAGGCCGCCCAGTTCGGCCAGGACACCCTGCTGGCCGGCCCGGCCCTGCAGGTGAGCCAGGAGCTGCGTCGCCGCCTGTTCTCGCGGCTGCAGCAGCTCGATTTCGGAGCCCTCGAAAAGCTGTCGGCCGGCGATCTCACCTACCGGCTCACCGAAGACGCCGACCGCGTCGGCGAGGTGATCTACAAGACCATTCAGGACACCACCCCCAGCGCCCTGCAGCTGGTGGTGGTGCTGGGCTACATGGTGTGGCTCGACTGGCCGCTGGCCCTGGCCACCCTGCTGCTGGCTCCGGTGGTGGCGCTGCTGGTGAGTGTCTTCGGCGCCCGGGTGATGACCGCCGCCGAGCGCAGCCAGAAGCAGGTGAGTGATCTGGCTGCCCTTCTGGGCGAGGCGATCGGCGGGCTGCCCCTGGTGCGCGCCTACGCGGCCGAACCATGGCTGCAGCAACGCTTCGATCGGGAGATCGACCTGCACCGCCGCGCCCGTTACCGAACGCTCCAACTGCTGGCGCTGCAGCATCCGGTGGTGGGCTTTCTTGAAGCCGGCGGCATCCTGGCCGTGCTGCTGATCGGCGCGGCCCGCATCCAGGCCGGTGGCCTCGACAGCCAGGGCTTCAGCAGCTACGTGGCGGCCCTGTTGATGCTGATCGATCCGATCTCGCACCTCACCACCAACTTCAACGAATTCCAGCAGGGACAGGCCTCGCTGCGGCGGCTGCGGGCGATCGAGGCTGAGCCCACCGAGCCTCCTGACCATGCCGATGCCCAGCCCCTCGGCCAGGTCCGCGGTGAACTGGTGCTGGATCAGGTGAGCTTCGGCTACCCGGGCGGCAGCACCGTGCTGCACGACCTCGACCTGCGGGTGGAACCAGGACAGGTGGTGGCCCTGGTGGGACCCTCGGGCGCCGGCAAGAGCACCCTGTTCTCGCTGTTGCTGCGGTTCAATGTGGCCGGCACGGGTCAGGTGCTGCTGGACGGCCAGAACCTCGCCAACCTGCGGGCCCGCGAGCTGCGCCAGGCCGTGGCGCTCGTTCCCCAGCAGAGCAGTGTGTTCTCCGGAACCGTGGCCGAAGCGATCGCCTTCGGCCGGCCGGCCAGTCTCGAGCAGATCCAGGCCGCCGCCCACACCGCCAATGCCGCAGGGTTCATCGAGGCCTTGCCCCTCGGCTACGCCAGCCGTATCGAGGAGCGGGGCAGCAACTTCTCCGGCGGCCAGCTGCAACGGCTGGCCATCGCCCGCGCGGTGCTGGGCGATCCGGCGGTGCTGTTGCTGGATGAAGCCACCAGCGCCCTGGATGCCGAGGCTGAAGACGCGGTGCAGCAGGGTCTGGAGCAGGCCATGGCCGGGCGAAGCGTGCTTGTGATCGCCCACAGGCTGGCGACCGTGCAGGAAGCCGACAGGATCGTGGTGCTCGATCGGGGCCGCATCGTCGAGCAGGGCAGCCACGCGGAGCTGATGGGGCACGCCGGCCGGTACCGCGAACTCTGCGAACGTCAGTTCATCCATCTCGGATGACGATCAGTGGCATGATCATTTTTGAGCGTCGCGGGTCTGATTCCCTGCTTGCCCAATCGCCATGGATCCCGAGCCGCAGCCTGCCGAACCCACGCCATCCAACCCCAAGCCAGCGGAACAGCCCCGCAAGCAACTGAAGAAGCCGGTGGCACCCCCGGGCTGGGAATACCGGGTGCTGCACGTCAACGTGGACAACAACAGCACCCCTGGACCGCCGAATCCAAAGAAGGACAGTGCCAAGCTGGGGGGCGCTCTGAGTCCGGAATTCCTTAAACGGGAGTTCCCGGATCAGTACAAGAACGCAGACTATAAGGTGATGCACCCAGCCGAACAGCTCCAATTCTTCCTCAACCAGCTGGGTCGTGATCGCTGGGAGTTGGTGGAGGCGGCCCAGGTTGGAACGCTGTTGATGTTCATTTTCAAACGCCCGGCCATCCCTGCCTAAAGTGAGGCCTGATTCAATGGGTTCCCAGTGACCGACTCCAACCTGCAGCAACCTGTGCTGACCTTTGAGGGCAAACGCTATGACCTCAACACCCTGCCCCCGGAGGCGAAGGAGCTGGTGCGGGGCATGCAGGTGGCCGATACACAGCTTCGCATGCACGAAGACACTCTCAAGGTTCTTGCGATTGGACGGCAGTCCATGGCGATGCAGCTCAACGAAAAACTGAAGGAGATCAGTCCGCTCCCCTAGGCTGACCGAGGGAATCGCCGAGGGCGATAGCGGAAAACTGACGCCTTCATCCGATTCAGTGACCCTCCCGCCCCATCCAGGCTCCCGTCAGTCAACAAGTTGGACTGACGGGAGCCTGCCCAGCATGGCTTCAATCCTGATCAGCAGAATCTTCGATCACCACGGCATCAAAGTTGTAGCGGCGTGTCAGCTCAAACACCGTGCCGGAGAGCAGCAGCAAGCCGATCAGGTTGGGGATCGCCATCAGACCGTTCAGGATGTCAGCAATCGTCCAGACGATTGAGGTGGTCTGTACCTGGGCCAGGGCATTGGGGCCAGACTGGGAGCTGATGGCGCCCAGCACCACGGCCACGACCCAGAGGTAGCGGAAGGGCTTGATGCCCCGCACTCCCACCAGGAATTCGAGGCAGCGTTCGCTGTAGTAACCCCAGCCCAGAATGGTGGTGGCGGTGAAGAACACCGTGCCGAAGGTCACCAGCCACATGCCACCTGGCATCCCCCAGTCGAACGCACTCATGGTGAGCGCCACACCGGTTTCGCCGGATTCGTAGGCGCCGCTCATCACGATCACCAGGGCCGTCATCGTGCACACCACGATGGTGTCGATGAAGGTGCCCAGCATGGCAATGCTGCCTTGCAGCACCGGATCACCGGGCTTGGCGGCTGCCTGGGCAATCGGTGCCGTACCGAGACCGGCTTCATTGGAGAAGATGCCGCGGGCGATGCCCTTCTGGATCATCACCCCCAACGCACCACCGGCCATGGACTGAGCGGTGAAGGCATCCGAGAGAATGGTCCCGAAGGCCATCGGGATGCGGTCGTAATTGCCAACCAGGATCACGATCCCGCCCAGCACGTAGACGATCGCCATGAAGGGCACCACCACCTCGGTGACCCTGCCGATCCGCTCAATGCCGCCGATCAGCACCAGAAAGGTGATGGCACCCATCACCACGCCGGTGACCAGCTCCGGCACCCCCATCGACTTGTGCAGGGCGAGGGCAAGCTCATGGGACTGCACACTGTTGCCGATGCCGAAGCCGGCCAGGGTGCCGAAGATGGCGAACAACCCGCCCAGCCAGGCCCAGCGGGGTCCAAGGCCGTTGCGGATGAAATACATCGGCCCACCCACGTGCTCGCCGAGGTCGTCCACCTCGCGGAAATGGACCGCCAGCAGGGATTCGGCGTATTTGGTGGCCATCCCCACCAGCGCAATCAGCCACATCCAAAACACCGCTCCGGGCCCGCCCGTCGCGATGGCACTGGCCACGCCGGCCACGTTGCCGGTGCCGATCGTGGCGGCAAGCGCTGTGGTGAGACTCTCGAAGGCGTTCACATCACCTTCACCCTTGGTGTTGCCGATCGAGCCGATGGCCTGCCGGAAACCGAAGCCGATGCGGCGGAGGGGCATGAAGCCCAGTCCCACCATCAGATAGAGGCCGGTGAGGCCGATCAGCCACAACGTGATCGGACCCCAGACAATGCCGTTGATCTGGTCGAGAACCTGCAAGACAGGGGAGGACGCAAGTGCGCCGATGGTCTCACGGGCACTGCCCAGTGGCCAGCCATCCCTCAGGCGAGAGGTTGCAGATCCTCGAATCGGAAGCTCTGACGGCCGGAATCGCCCTCAGAATCCGTTTCGATCACACGTTCGCCCAGCACCCAGGGACCCGCCTCCGTGAGAGGCACGAAGGTATCGGTAAAACGGCTGAGGCCACCACGGAGGGCACCCGTGGCGGGATCGCTGTATTGGCTGGTGTATTGGTGGCTGAGATAGCCATGCCCGGTGTCGGTGGTGCTTTCGGTGAAGATCGTCACAACGGTGCCATGGATGTGACGGTGCACCATCGTCACCACGTCGTTGTGGATGCGGTAGCGGTCGCCTTCGCCCTTGCCACCCACGATCACCTCGGTACCCACGGCATCAGTGTCACCGGCGGTGAAGGTGTTGGCGCCGTGGGTCTGCTCGAAACTGCGGCGCACCCGGTGGATCGCCACCTCCCACAGCTGGGAGGCCACGGCCTTGTGCACCTCCTCATCGTCGAAGCCCTCCACCGTGGCCTTCAGATCGGCACCCACCGTGAAGCTTCCCTCCAACCGCCGCTCGCCCTGCTCCCACATACAGCGGCCGCGGTAGCCGCCGAAGCCGGGATCCCAGGTGTAGCGGTTCTCGTAGGCGGCCCGGAAGGCGGCGGTGCAATCGCTACCCGGGGCAGGCACGCTGCCGCCGGCCACAGCGGGGTTGGAAGCGGCGGTCGAAACGGCGGAGGTCGCGGGCGCGGGGCTGGAGGCCAGGGTCATGGGCGGCGGGAGATGGTGGCCAAACCCTACCCAGGCCGGCAGCGGCCGGTGTTGAGGCCTGCTGCGGCCAGTGCCAGTGCTCAAGCCACCGGCGCCGCGACCCGGTGAATGTCCTGCAGGGCCGTCACCTCAAGCGTCTGCTGTTGCAACGCCGCGATCGCCTCCACCGCAGCCAGTCCACCGGCCAGAGTGGTCACCGTGGGCACGGCGTAATCGAGCGCCGCCCGGCGCAGGTAGGTGTCGTCGTGGGCGGCCTGCCGCCCGATCGGCGTGTTGATGATCAGCTGGATCCGGCCAGAGCGGATCGCATCCTCGATGTTGGGCCTGCCCTCGTGCACCTTCAGCACCCGCTCCACCGGCAGGCCGCCGTCTTCCAGGGCGGCGGCGGTGCCGCTGGTGGCGATCAGGGAGAAGCCGAGCCCATGCAGGCTCCGGGCCACCGGCAGCAGGCCGGCCTTGTCGCGGTCATGGGTGGAGAGGAACACGCTCCCCCCGGTGGGCAGGGCATCGCCGGCGGCGATCTCGGCCTTGGCGTAGGCCATGCCGAAGCTGCGGGCGCTGCCCATCACCTCGCCGGTGGAGCGCATCTCGGGTCCCAGCACGGTGTCGGATCCAGGGAAGCGTTTGAACGGCAGCACCGCTTCCTTGACGCTCTGCAGCGGCGGCACCGGTTCGGTGGTGAGGCCGAGATCCGCCAGGGTGCGGCCGGCCATCAGCTGGCTGGCCACCTTGGCGAGGGCCACACCGGTGGCCTTGGCCACGAACGGCACCGTGCGGGAGGCGCGCGGGTTGGCTTCGATGATGTACACGGTCTGGCCTGACGCGGCATCCCCCTGCACGGCGAACTGCAGGTTGATCAGGCCGCACACCTCGAGAGAACGGGCCAGGGCCGCGGTCCACTGGCGGATGGTGGCCAGGGCCTCGGCACCGAGGGTGCGCGACGGCAACGCGCAGGCGGAATCGCCGGAGTGGATGCCGGCCGGCTCGATGTGCTCCATCAGGCCACCGATCACCACCCGGCCCTCCCGGTCGCAGAGGGCATCGACATCCACCTCCGTGGCGTTCTCGAGGTACTGATCGATCAGCACCGGATGGTCGGGAGACACCTGCACCGCCTCGACCATGTAGCGGTTGAGCTCGCTCTCATCGGCCACCACCTCCATGGCCCGCCCGCCCAGCACGTAGCTGGGGCGCACCACCACCGGGTACCCCACCCTGGCAGCCACGGCCCGGGCCTCGGCATCGGTGCGGGCCAGGCCGTTGCGGGGCTGGCGCACCTCCAGCTGGCGCAGGATCGCCTCAAACTGCTCACGGTCTTCGGCGCGGTCGATCGATTCCGGTGAGGTGCCCCAGATGCGGGTGCCGGTGGCGGCGCCCTCGGGGGTGTTCAGCCAATGGAGCAGGGGGATCGCCAGCTTGAGTGGCGTCTGGCCGCCGAACTGGACGATCACCCCCTCCGGCTTCTCGGCCTCGATCACGTTGAGCACGTCTTCGAAGGTGAGGGGTTCGAAGTAGAGCCGGTCGCTGGTGTCGTAATCGGTGGACACCGTTTCCGGGTTGCTGTTCACCATCACCGTGGCGAAACCGGCCTCCTGCAGGGCAAAGGAGGCATGCACACAGCAGTAGTCGAACTCAATGCCCTGGCCGATGCGATTGGGGCCGCCGCCGAGGATCATCACCTTGCGGCGGGTTTCAGGCTGCACCTCGTCTTCCGGTGGCACCAGCTGCAGCGAACCGTCGGCGGCGATGCGTTCCAGGGGGCGCTCGTAGGTGGAGTAGTGGTACGGGGTGCTGGAGGCGAATTCGGCGGCGCAGGTATCCACCGTCTTGAACACGGCCCGCACCCCCAGTGCCTGGCGATGACGCCGCACCGCCAGCTCCTCGCTGCCGGTGGCCCAGGCGATCTGGCGATCGGAGAAGCCCAGCTGCTTGAGCTCCAGCAGAGCGGCGGCATCGAGCTGCTCCAGCCGACGACCCTGCAGCAACCGGCCTTCGGCGTCGACGATGCCGCGCAGCTTGGCCAGGAACCAGGGGTCGATCGCGGAAAGCTGATGAATGTCCGCGTCGCTGCGGCCGGCGCGCATGGCGTCGCGCACGGCGAAGATCCGTTCGGGGGTGGGGGTGCGCAGGGCCCGCTCCAGCTCCGTGCTTTCCAGCTGCCGCTCGGGACGGTCGCAACCCCAGCCGGCATGGCCGGTCTCGAGGGAACGCAGGGCCTTCTGGAACGACTCCTCGAAGCAGCGGCCGATCGCCATCGCCTCCCCCACCGATTTCATCGAGGTGGTGAGCACCGGCGAACTGCCTCGGAACTTCTCGAAGGCAAAACGCGGAATCTTGGTCACCACATAGTCGATCGTGGGCTCGAAGCAGGCCGGTGTGGCACCGGTGATGTCGTTGATGATTTCATCGAGGGTGTAGCCCACCGCCAGGCGGGCGGCGATCTTGGCGATCGGAAAGCCGGTGGCCTTGGAGGCCAGGGCGGAGGAGCGGCTGACGCGGGGATTCATCTCGATCACCACCACATCGCCGTTGGCGGGATTGATCGCGAACTGGATGTTGCTGCCGCCGGTGTCGACCCCGATCTCGCGGATGATCGCGATCGACTGATCGCGCAGCCGCTGATACTCCCGGTCCGTGAGGGTCTGGGCCGGCGCCACCGTGATCGAATCGCCGGTATGCACCCCCATCGGATCGAGGTTCTCGATCGAGCAGACGATCACCACGTTGTCGGCGGTGTCGCGCATCACCTCCAGCTCGAACTCCTTCCAGCCCAGCAGCGACTTCTCGATCAGGATCTGGGAGACGGGGCTGGCCTCCAGGCCGCTCTTGCAGAAGGCGCGGAATTCATCGGGGTTGTAGGCGATGCCACCGCCGGAGCCGCCCAGGGTGAAGGCGGGGCGGATGATCCGCGGATAACCCCCGATCTCCTCTCCCACCACCTCGGCCTCCTCCAGGCTGGTGGCGATGCCGGAGGGGCACACGGCCACACCGATCCGCTCCATCGCCTGCTTGAACAGGTCGCGGTCTTCGGCCTTCTCGATCGCCTCCAGATTGGCGCCGATCAGCTCCACCCCGTAGCGCGCCAGGGTGCCGTCGCGGGCGAGGGTCACCGCCAGGTTGAGGGCGGTCTGGCCGCCCATGGTGGGCAGCAGGGCATCGGGCCGCTCGATCTCGATCACCCGAGCCACCACTGCGGGGGTGAGCGGCTCGATGTAGGTGCGATCCGCCATGTCCGGATCGGTCATGATCGAAGCCGGATTGCTGTTCACCAGCACCACCTCGAACCCCTCGGCCCGCAAGGCCTTGCAGGCCTGGGTACCGGAATAGTCGAACTCGCAGGCCTGACCGATCACGATCGGCCCCGAGCCCAGCAGCAGGATGCGACGCAGGTCCGTGCGGCGGGGCATGGGGGGGCGATGGCCAAACGGGCTCAGCCTCTCATGGGCCCTGGCTGGTTCCCGTGCTGGATGGCACCAATATCACCTTGAGCCAGGCCCTCGCTAACGTGGAATCAGGATCCACTGGTGCGTCTGTCGATGAGTGAACTCCAGCGCCTGAAGGGGCAGCTGCCACCGGAAATGCAGAGCTGGGTGTTCGTGGAAGCGGCCGCCTCCGCCGATCCACCCCTGATCACCATCGAGGAGATCGGTCGTGACGAGGTCGAGATCCAGGTCGACCTGGAGAGCTGGGACCAACTGGCCCTCGACCACCGCAACCTGCTTTTCTGGCATGAGGTGGGCCGCATCCAGAACGATGCCGTTCCTCGCGATGGCTGGGAAATGGCGGCCCTGGCCATCGGCCTCGGCGGCGCCATCGGCGAACTCTGGGTGCAGGACGGCCTGCTGCTGCTGATGGCCCTGGGCCTCTCCGGCTTCGCCGGCTACCGGCTCTACCTGAAGAACAATTCCGAAAAGCGCCTGCAGGACGCCATCGCGGCGGATGAGCGGGCGATTGACCTGGCCACCCGCTTCGGCTACAGCCTGCCCAACGCCTACAAGAGCCTCGGCGGTGCCCTCAAGGTGCTGGTGGAGCAGACCCGCAAGAAGAAAAAGCGCGGCTTCTACGAAGACCGGCTCGAAGCCCTGCGCAAGAGCGCTGAGCGGGCCCGCGCCGAGATGGCCCAGCAGCAGGGGTCCCGTCAGTCCGTCACCAGCGAGAACGTCTATGGCTGAAGCCTCCGCCCCAGCACTCAGCACCATCGACCCCCAGGACAGTGAGGCCCTGGCCCGCCTGGCCGCTGACGCCTGCGACGACCGCAAGGCCGTGGACATCCGCCTGATCCGGGTCGATGAAGTGTCATCGCTGGCCGACTGGTTCGTGATCTGCAGCGGTCTGTCGGACGTGCAGGTGCGTGCCATCGCCCGCTCAGTGGAAGACCGGCTCGAAGCCGAGGCGGGCCGTCTGCCGCTGCGCCGTGAGGGCCAGGCCGAAGGACGCTGGGTGTTGATCGATTACGGCGAGGTGATCGTGCATGTGCTCACCCCGGACGAGCGCAGCTTCTACGACCTGGAAGCGTTCTGGGGCCACGGCGAACAGCAGCGCTATCTAGGCTCTGCGCAGCTTTCGGCGTCCTGACGGACGCATCACGTCCGATGGCTGGCCCGGCGATCGACACCCCCTGTCCGGTGCCGCCGGAACAGCGTCCGCTGGAGGAGTACGGCCAGCTCTGCCGCTCCTGGTTCTTCGCCTGGCCGTCCAACGATCTGGCCGGGCTGCTGCGGCCCCTGGCGATCAGCTGGCTGCTGGTGGCACCGCTCACCCTGCTGATCGCCAGCGGCAGTGTGCCCCTGCGCCATGACCCGCCACGATTGATCCTCTCGGGCCTGGTGGCGGCGGTAGTGGTTCCCCTGCTGCTGCTGCTGCGCCAGTGGCTGGGCTGGACCTACGTGCACAAGCGGCTGCTCTCGGAGCGGGTGGAGTACGAGGAATCCGGCTGGTACGACGGCCAGGTCTGGGAGAAGCCGCTGGCCTGGCGAAGTCAGGATCTGCTGGTCTCCAAGCACCAGGTGCGGCCGGTGCTGCGGCGGCTGCAGCAGGCGTTGGCCCTTGCCGCTGGCCTGCTGTTCTGCGGGACCAGCCTCTGTCAGGCTCTCTGAACCTCTGCCGGGCACCCGCAGGCCGGAGGTGTTCACCCGCTGATTCATGACGTCCGCATGACTCTGTCCTCCAGCTTCGGCAGCTCCCGGCCCGGGATTCCGCCCCTGGAGGTGCGCCTCCTGCGGGAGGGGATTCCGGAATCCAGCCACCGGGTTCACGCCGTGGTGTGCGATCAGCGCGGCCGGGTGCTGATGCGGGCAGGCGACCCCCAGCGGCTCAGCTTCATGCGCTCGGCCCAGAAGCCGTTCCAGGCCACCGTGTTCGTGAGCTGCGGCGCCGCCGACATGGGGGACAGCAGTGATCGGAGCCTGGCCATCGCCTGTGCCTCCCATGCCGGCACCCCCGCCCATGCCCGCGAGGCCTTCAGGCTGCTCTGGCAGGCGGACCTGGAAACCGAGCAGCTGCAGTGCCCCGTTCCGGCGGGCGCCACCAGTCCGCTGGAACACAACTGTTCCGGCAAACATGCCGCCTTTCTGGCCGCCTGCCGGCGCATGGGCTGGTCGCGCGAGACCTACCTGCTCGATGACCATCCCCTGCAGCAGGAGGTGCGCAAGCGGGTGGCGGAGCTGCTGGCCCTGCCTGCGGCCGAGCTGGTGTCGGCGCGGGACGACTGCGGCGCCCCGACCCTGCAGCTGCAGCTGGCCCAGATGGCCCTGTTGTTCGCCCACCTGGGAGCCTCGCAGCAGCCCGACCTGGAGCGGCTCTCGCGGGCGATGCTGGCTCACCCCGAGCTGGTGGCCGGCGAAGGCCGCTTCGACACCGAGCTGATGCGCCACAGCCACGGCCAGGTGGTGAGCAAGGGCGGCGCCGAGGGCATCCAGTGCCTCAGCCGCGTGGGGGAGGGTCTGGGCGTGGCGATCAAGGTGGAAGACGGCTCCTCCCGCGCCAAGCACGCCGTGGCGCTGCACCTGCTGGAACAGCTCGACTGGCTGATGCCCATGACCCTCGATGAATTGCGGGGCCGCTTCCTGCAACCCGCGCCGCACCTCCAGCTGCAGGTGAACGGCGAACTGCGCTTCGACTGAGCCACGCTTCAACTGTGCTGCCGGGCGGGGCTTCAGGGGCTCCAAGGTTCAGGACGGACACCCCAGGTGTTATCTTTCTGGGGTCGCCGCGGGGTAGAGCAGTCTGGTAGCTCGTCGGGCTCATAACCCGAAGGTCGCGAGTTCAAATCTCGCCCCCGCCACCAACTTGACGATCTCAATCAAGCTCTCGGATTCCCGGGGGCTTTTTTTGTATCCAGCCCGATCCTGGTGCCATCCCTGCATCCCCAACCTTCCAGAACTCCGTGAGCGAATTCCACCAGGCCGTGCTGCTGTTCAGCCTTGGGGGAATCGTCACCCTGGCCACGGTGGTGATGATCCTGCGGGGGCATTGGTACTGGCAGGGCCGCGATCCCTTCGACCCCTCCTGATCCGGTGATCTGATCCAGCCTTCCGTGCTCTCCCACACCGTTCGCCCCGCGCCATGACCGACACGCCCCTGCTGGACCCGGGCATCGCCTGGTTTCTGCTGATCGCCTTCTCGGTTCTCTGGATCAGCCTCGGGATCTGGTGGGGCCGCCGCGGATCCGGCGGCGATGCGGACGATTATCTGCTGGCCGGCCGCAACATCGGTCTGGCCCTGAGCACGGCCACGCTGATGGCCAGCTGGGTGACGGGCAACACCACCCTGGCGGCCCCGGAGGTGGGCTACACCCTTGGTCTCTGGGGCATGTTCGGCTACGCCCTGGCCGGCCTGGGGCTGCTGCTGTTCGCCCCCCTGGCGATCCGGATCAAGCGGGTGATGCCCACGGCCCGCACCAGCGGCGACTTCGTGCGGCTGCGCTATGGCCGGTTGGTCTGGGCCGTGTTTCTGGTGATCACCATGGTGTACACCGCCGGCTTCCTGATCACCCAGGGCATGGGGGCGGGCCTGCTGCTGCAGGCGCTCTCGGGCTTCGATTACCGGCTCGGCATGCTGGTGGTGATCGGTGTGTCCACCGTCTACACCCTGTTCGGCGGCATGCGCGCCGTGGTGGGCACGGACTTCATCCAGTCGCTGCTGATCATGGCGATCCTGGTAGTGGTCGCCGTGCTGGGGTACAGCCACTTCGGCGCCGGCGAGATCTATGCGCGCCTGGCCAGCGATCACCCCTCCCGCCTCAACCTGCTGCTGCCGGCGGGCCTGCTGTTCGCCTGGAACACGGGCCTGTTCAGCATGGGAGAGGTGTTTCACAACAACATCTGGTGGTCGCGCGTGTTCGCCAGCCGCGAATCGGTGGTGTTTCGCTCCTTTGTGTTCGGCGGCTTCGCCTGGTTCACCGTGCCGATCGTGACCGGCTCGATCGCGCTGATGGCCCTGGCTCAGAACTTCGAGGTGCCGCAGGTGAACATGGTGTTTCCGATCGTGGCCGCCAAATTGCTGGGTTCGGCCGGCGCCATGATGGTGTTCGTGATCATCTTCTCCTCGCTCACCTCCACCCTCGATTCGCTGCTGGCCTCCACCGCCGATCTGCTGGCCGAGGATGTGTACGTCAAGATGCTGCGGCCCGAGGCGAGTGATGCTGAAGTGAAGCGCGCCGCCCGCCAGATCGTGGTGGGGCTGGGCCTGGTCACGGTGCTGCTCTCCTGGAACTACATCACCTCGATGTACCAGTTGCTGCTGTTCACCGGAGCGCTGGTGGCCTCCACGATCTGGCCGATCGCCTGCGGGCTCTACTGGAAAACGGCGAACCGCACGGCCGCCCTGCTGGCGATGCTGATCGGGTCGGCGGTGGGGCTGACGGCCTACGTGCTGATCGCTCCCTACTGCGCCGCCCTGCTCTCGGCCAGCGTCTCGGCGCTGGTGATGGTGATCGGCACCCGCCTGGCCCCGGAGACGTTCGACTGGCGAACCCTGGCCCGCACCTGATCACCGCTTCCTTTCTGCCGCCATGGCTCGCTTCCGATCCGCCGATTCCGATTCCGCGCCTCCCAGCCCCAGGCCCCCTTCATCCCGCTGGCGGCTGCTGTCCAGGCGCAGTGGTGTGGGGGCCGGCCTTCTCCTCGCCGGCCTCTGGGGGCTGGCCAACCTGGCCGGCAGGGCGGCGGCATCGCCTGCCACCGCTGACGACGCTCCGCAGCTGCTGGCCGGCAGCCTGCTGTTCCAGCTGATCGTGCAAGGCAGCATCGTGGGCCTGCTGGCCGCCACCTTGATCCTGGTGGGCATCTGGCTGCATGAACTGCGCCACGGCCGGGTCTGGTGAGACGCGGGGTTCAGGCCCTATCGGCGGGTCACAGACATTTCGGCGGCAAAAACGAAAAACAATCGTAAAAGCCCTGGCAGAGTTACATCGGCTCCCACCACCGTGGCGCCAGGTGTGGAACGATCGGTCAGGCGCACGAATCGGGGTGACAGCACTGCAGCGACGGCGAACCGAACTGATCGATGCGACCCAGTTCGATCGCCACTGCCCGGACGTGTACGGCAGCGCCCACCCCAAGGCGCTGCTGGCCAGCATCCCTGAGATCGGCGAGCCGCTGCAGCCCCTGGCCACACAGCACGTGATCGCCAGCGGCCAGTTCGAGGCGGGCACCCTGCTGCAGCTGTTCCGGCTGGCGGCCAAGTTCGAGAGCAACCCGGAGCGCTACATCCGCATCAACAAGCCGCTCACCGGCAAGATCCTGATCAACGCCTTCTTCGAGCCCAGCACCCGCACCCGCCTCTCCTTCGCCAGTGCCTGGCACCGCCTCGGCGGCGAGACGATCACCATCGGTGACCGCTCCACCACCGGCATCGCCAAAGGGGAGTCTTACGCCGACATCGGCGAGATGTTCAACCACTACGGCGACTGCGTGGTGCTGCGCGACTCGGTGGAAGACTCGGTGTATCAGATGACCCGCTCCCTGCGGATCCCGATCATCAATGCCGGCAACGGCACCGATGAGCATCCCACCCAGGCGATGGCGGATCTCTACACGATGTTCAAGTGGCGGCCGGAGCTCTGCCAGGCCGCCGTGCCCGCCAGTGCCCAGGTGCGGATCGGCATCGTGGGGCTGCCGAACCGGATGCGGACGGTGCGGAGCCTGCTGCGCACCCTGGCCCACTTCCCCACCATGGCCCGTGAGGTGGTGATCTTTCACGACCCGGGCCTGTCCCCCGAGCAGATCTTCGATCCGGGGCAGCGGGAGGAACTGGAGGAAGCCGGGCTGGTGCTGAGCACCAGCACCGACCTGCGCAGCGAGCTGGGAGAACTGGATGTGATCTACATCAACGCCATCGCCTGGGTGGGCGACGGCTATGAGACCCATGGCCGCAGCTTCCGGCTCAGCGCCGATCTCCCCCTCAAGCCCGGCGCGATGGTGCTGCATCCGCTGGCCCGCGGCGTGGAGCTCTGCACCAGCCTCGACCGCACGCCCCACAACTGGTACTTCTCCCAGGCCCGCGGCGCCGTGTTCGTGCGCATGGCCCTGCTCACCTGCATGGTGGAACGCACCGAGCGTGTGCTCGACGTGATCTGACCTGACCAGCCCAACCGGCCACTGCGGCCCATCACTTCCCACGCCCCAACCCAGAGAGGAACGAATCCATGTGCGGCATCGGCGGCATCGTCCATCGCCATCGCGACCAGCCGGTCGATCCCCAGATCCTGGTGAACATGGCGGCGATCCAGGTCCACCGCGGCCCGGATGGTTTCGGCTACGAGGTGCTCAACGACGCCGGCGTGGGCTTCTGCCACGCGCGCCTCTCGATCATCGACCTCAATGAGCAGCGGGCCCGCCAGCCGTTCCTCTCGGAGGACGGCCGGGTGCTGATGGCCCACAACGGCGAGTTCTACGACTTCCAGCGCATCCGCGCCCGCCTGGAGGCGGAGGGGGTGCGCTTCACCACCAAGAGCGACTCGGAGATCCTGCTGCGGCTCTACCTGCGCGACGGCCTGGCGCGCACCCTGCCCCAGCTGCGCGGTGAGTTCGCCTTCGCCCTCTACGACCGCGGTGATGACAGCCTCACCCTGGTGCGCGACCGGTTCGGCATCAAACCCCAGTACTGGTGCGAAACCGACGACGGCATCGTGTTCGGCTCGGAGCTGAAGGTGCTGTTCGCCCATCCGTCGGTGCAGCGGCGCTTCAGTGCCACCGGCCTGTTTCACCAGCTGATGCAGACGATGGTGCCCGGCACCACCGCCTTCGAAGGGATCCACCAGGTGAAGCCCGGCCACCTGGTGCGGATCAGCCGGCGACCGGGGGGCGAGCTCAGCATCACCGACGAGCGCTACTGGGATGTGGACTTCCCCAGGAGCCACGACCGCGACCGGGGCCGCAGCGAGCAGGAGCATGTGGACGCCGTGCGGGAGGCCCTGCTCGAAGCGGTGGAAGCGCGGATGGTGGCGGACGTGCCGGTGGGTTGTTATCTCTCCGGCGGTATCGACTCCTGCTCGATCCTGGGGCTGGCGGCGGCGATCAGCCAGAACCCGGTGAAGGCGTTCACGATCGGCTTCGACGACAGCCGCTACGACGAAACGCCGATCGCCCGGGAGATGGCCGAGGCCACGGGCGCCGAGCAGGACGTGATGACCCTGGCGGCGGCGGATCTCTACGGCCACCTCGAGGCCACGATCTGGCACACCGAACGCACGATCTACAACACCCTGGCGGTGGCCAAGTACCTGATGAGCCGCCACGTGCATGCGGTGGATTACAAGGTGGTGATGACCGGCGAAGGCTCCGATGAGCTGTTCGGCGGCTACCCGGCCTTCCGCCGCGACATGTTCCTGCACGGCCTCGACGAGCTGCCGCCGCAGGAGCGGCAGGAATGGGAGGAGGCTCTGCAGGAGAGCAATGCCCTGGTGCAGGGGGCGATGCTGGCCGCTGACGCGGTGGAGGATCCCGCCCTTGAGGCCGTGGTGGGCTTCACCCCCAGCTGCCTGCAGCCCTGGCTGGCCTGCGCGCCCCTGGTGCCGCCGTTGCTCCATCCGGAGCTGCGGCAGGAGCTGGAGGGGTACCGGCCCGGCGCCGCCATCGCCGCCACCCTCGATGGCGACCAGCTGGAGGGGCGCCATGCCCTCGACAAGGCCCAGTACGTGTGGATCAAGACCATGCTCGAGGGCCAGATCCTCACCTGGGGTGGCGACCGGGTGGACATGGCCAACTCGATGGAGGCCCGCCCGGCCTTCCTCGATCACCACCTGGCGGCGGTGGCGGTGCAGGTGCCGCCGGAGCTGCGCATCAAGGGCCGCACCGAAAAATACGTGCTGCGCGAAGCCATGCGCGGCCTGCTGCCAGAGGTGCTCTACAAACGCGAGAAGTTCGCCTTCATGGCACCACCGGCCCACACCGATGCCGCCAAATGGGGCCGGATGATGGAGCTGGCGGATCAGTATCTCAGCGACACGGCGATCGAGGCGGCCGGTCTGCTGAGCGTCGAGGGCGTCCGGGCCCTGTTCGCCCGCCACGACGATCCCGGCACCACGGCCGCCGAGCGGGTGCAGATGGATGCCGTGATCAACCACCTGCTCGGGGTGCAGATCATGCACCGCTTCTTCGTGGCCGACGATGTGCCGGCAAGGGCAAGGGCCGAGGCCGACCGACTCGGCTGGACGGTGTAAGGACGCTCAGGCCACCCGGCGCCGCAGCCCGGGCCAGGTCCAGCGACGGCGGGCGGGGCGGATCGGCTCCACAGCCGCCAGCCCGGGCTGGGTGAGCGAAGCAGGTGCGGCAGCCGGCACGGCAGGAGCTGGTGGCACGGCGGCCGTATGGCTTGAAGGCACGGCGACCAGTGGCGGAAATGCACTGGTGGGCGCAGGCAGACTGGCCAGCACCGGCAAGGTGTCGCGGAAGGAGGTGTAGTAGGGCTGCGTGGTTTCCGCCAGGATCTCCCGCAGGGCCACCAGGGGATCGGGGTGGTGATCGACGCGGAAATCGTGCAGGGGATACAGCTCCTGGTGCATCACATAGAGCGCTGCCGACTGACGACCGCGGTGATCGCCACCGGCCGCCTCACCGGCCTCCAGGGCCCGCATCAACCGCTCGCTGAAGGGCAGATCGGCAGCCAGGGCAGCCTCATACGCCGCGGCCATCGCCTGCACCGGTTCGGGACCCGTGAGGAAATTTCCGGCCACCGAATAGCCCTCACCGGTGTGATGACCCGCCCAGCCACCGCAATGGGCGCCGGTCCAGGCGGCCGCCCGGCCATCAGCGTCGACCAGATGCACCTGGCGATGGTCGCGGCCCGGATCGTCCTGCATCAACGAGTCGAGCACCGTCTGGGCGACGGAGACGGGCTGAGGCGTGCCCCGCAGCAGGGTGAGACGATCCAGGCCCCAGGGGCCGAGCAGGGGATTGGTCGACGACTGGGTGGCCACTGCTCCCACACCAGCGCGGGCATGGGGCACGAGAGAACCCACCGCCAGGTGCTTGGTGGCAACGGCTACCCCGGTCATGCCGGTGGACGGATCCCAGGCGACGATCGAGTAGGTCATCGGGGGCGGGAGAGGCGTTCCCAGGCCAGAAATGAGTGGTACCGAGGTTAGGTAAATCTGCTGGTGGCGCTGTCGTCATCGCCACCATCCGAGCCGCCATCCGAGCCACCATCCGAGCCGCCAGCGGAACCACCAGCGGAGCCGTGCAACAGCCGCCTCCAGAGCCCATCAGGTTCCAGGCCCGAATCCAGACCTGATCCAGACCTGATCAAGACCTGATCGAGACCTGATCGAGAGCTGATCGAGAGCTGATGAAGACCAGAATCGACGACAACGATCGAGAGCAGCTTCAGCTCCGCCGCCGCCGCGTTCCTTGACCCTCTCCAGCGACCCCCGATCCAGCCACCTCCTGGCCGGCGCCCAACCGGGCGGATCCAGCCTGCCCGCGGCCAGTCCCGAACGCCTGCCGGCGCTGTCGATCAATGACACCCGGCTGGCGGACCGCCTCGAGCAGCTGGGCCGGATCGGCCGGCAACCCTCCGGCGCGATCCGGCGGCTGGCCTTCAGCCCGGAAGACCTGCAGGCCCGCGCCCTCGTGCAGGGCTGGATGGAGGAGGCCGGTCTGGAGGTGCGGATCGATGCGGCCGGCAACCTGATCGGCCGGCTGGCGGGCCGGTCGCCGCAGCGCGGCTGCCTGGCCACCGGCTCCCACATCGACACCGTGCCCTCCGGTGGGCTCTACGACGGCGCCCTGGGGGTGATGGGCGGCCTCGAGGTGGCCCAGACCCTGCAGGAGGCGGGGGTTCAGCTGGACCACCCGCTCGAGGTGATCGTCTTCGCCGATGAGGAGAACACGATGGTGGGCTGCAAGTCGATGGTGGGGCGGGCTCCCGCCGAAGCGGAGGCCTACCGCACCACGATCGGTGAGCCGATCGCCACCTGTCTGGAGCGGATCGGCGGCGACTGGCAGCAGCGGAGCACCGCCCAGCGGCGCCCCGAAGACCTCGCCTGCTTCCTGGAGCTGCATGTGGAGCAGGGGGGCGTGCTCGAAGCGGTGGGCAAGCAGATCGGCGTGGTGGAAGGAGTGGTGGGGCAGCAGCGCTACACCATCACGGTGGACGGCCAGGCCAACCATGCCGGCACCACACCGATGGGAATGCGCCGCGATGCCCTCACCACGGCGGCCCAGCTGGTGCTGGCGATCGAGGATATGGCCCGCCATTTCCCCGGTGATCCGGTGGCCACGGTGGGCAAGCTGCAGGTCTGGCCCAACGCGGCCAACATCGTGCCGGGGCGGGTGGAGATGACGCTCGACATGCGCGATCTCTCCCACGACGTGATTGATCACATGCGCGCCCACCTGCAGCGCAAGATCGAGAACATCGCCGTGGCCAGCCGCACCCGCATCGCCCTGGAGCCGCAGTTCGTGGTGGATCCCACCCCTGCGGCGGCGGCCGTCCAGGAGGTGATCGTGCAGAGCTGCGAGGCGCTCGGCTACAGCCACACCCACCTGCCGAGCCGCGCCAGCCACGACGCCCAGGAGATGGGCCGTCTGAGCCTGATGGGCATGGTGTTCGTGCCCAGCCGCGACGGCGTCAGCCATTCGGCCCAGGAGTTCACCTCGCCGCAGCAATGCGCCGCCGGGGTGCAGGTGCTGCTCGACAGCCTGCTGCGCCTCGATCGCCAGCTGGCCTAGCAGTAGTTTCGCCGCAGCAATTCCCGCCGCCCCTTGGTGCCGGCCTCCTCTTCCCCTGAAGCCTGGGACGCGATCGTGGTGGGGTCAGGGGCCACCGGTGGGGTGGCGGCGATGGTGCTGGCGGAAGCCGGCGCCCGGGTGCTGGTGCTGGAGGCCGGCCCTGATCTCAGCCCGCGCCAGGCCCTGGGCAGCGAACCGGCCAACAGCCTGCGGCGGATCAGCAGCCTGATGGCCGGCAACCAGCGCCTGCAGGCCGAGCACCCGGGTTACTGGAAGGCCAACCCACGGCTCTACGTGGATGAGCGTGCCCTGCCCTACAGCACGCCGCCGGATCGGCCCTTTCTCTGGAGCCGCGGCCGCCAGGTGGGCGGCAAGAGCCTCACCTGGGGGGGCATCACCCTGCGGCTGTCGGAGGCCGAATTCCGGGCTGCCGACCGGGATGGCCACGGCCCCTGCTGGCCGATCGGCAGCCGCGATCTGGATCCGTACTACAGCCGGCTGGAGCGGTTTCTGGGGGTGCACGGCGACCGCGATGGCCTGCCCCAGCTCCCCGATGGCGACACCCGGCCTCCCCTGCCCCTCACCCCGGCGGAACGGAACCTGGGGGCCAGCATCGGGCGCGACCTGGCCCTGCCCCTGATCTGCTCGCGCGGCTTTGCCCTGCACCGGCCCAGCCCGGAGCAGCCCTGGCCCGCCTCCAGCTCCCCCGGCGGCGCCTTGGCCCGGGCGCGGGCCACGGGGCGCGTGCAGCTGCGCAGCGAGGCGGTGGTGAGCCACGTGGAGCTCGATGCCGGCGGCAACCGCGCCGAGGCGGTGGTGTTCCTCGATGGCCGCAGCGGCAACCTGCAGCGCCAGACGGCGCGACTGGTGGTGCTGTGCGCCTCCACGATCGAGACCCTGCGCATCCTGCTGCACTCCAGCGAGGAGCAGCGCAGCGGCGGCCTGGTGGATCCCTCCGGCACGTTGGGGCACTACCTGATGGATCACATCTCCACCAGCCGCTTCTTCTCGATCCCCGACCAGCCGGCACCTGAGGGGCCCACGGAGCTGTCGGGGGCGGGCAGCTGCTTCATCCCCAACACCGTGAACCTGCCCGCGAGCATGAAGACCACTGCGCTGGGCAAGACTGGGGCACTGGCCGGGGCGACGGACGAACCTCCTCCGGATTTCTTGCGCGGCTACGGGCTCTGGTGTGCGATCCAGCGCATGGATCCGCCGAGGCCCTTCCAGCGGCGGCCAGGCGAAGCGGTGGGCTTCCTGATCGGCCACGGCGAGGTGCTGCCCCAGGCGCACAACCGGGTGAGCCTCGATCCGGATCTGCGCGACGGCTTTGGCCTACCGGCCGCCCACATCGACTGCCGCTGGGGCGAGAACGAGCGGCGGATGGTGGATCACATGCACCGCCGCATCGAAGCGGCGGTGACCAGCGCCGGCGGCACCATCCGGCCGCTGGACCAGCTCTATGTGCTGCCCCTGGTGGAACCCCTGGTGAAGCGTGGGGCCGCCTTCGCCCCAGGGGCGGCACCGCCGGGTTACTACATCCACGAACTGGGCGGGGCCCGCATGGCCGCCCGCGAAACGGACGGGGTGGTGAACCGCTGGAACCAGTGTTGGCGGGCCCCCAACCTGCTGGTGGTGGATGGGGCCTGCTGGCCCACGGCCGGCTGGCAGAGCCCCACCCTCACCGAGATGGCGATCACCTGGCGCGCCTGCGCCGCCGCCGCCGAGCGGCTGGGGCGGGGTGACGAGGCCCTGGAGGCCTGACTGAGGCCTCGTGGACGGGTCGCCAGGGCCGCAAAGCTTTGGTCAGGGGCTGCTCACCCTGGGCCCAAAGCGGTGTCGGTCACCACAATCCCTGGGGCGCCTTGCCCGCACACTTTGCGGGCGACCTTCCAATGGGTCGGGCAAGGGAGAAACCAGGGGCGGGGGTTGGCACTCCCGCCTTTTTTATTGGGTGTCGTCCTGAACCGATGCATGGTTCGATTCTCAGGGCCGCAGGAACAGGCCGTTGAGGTAGTGCTGCGTCACGCAGCTGTCGGTGCAGCCGTTCTGAAACAGGAAGCCGGCCAGGGCGGAGGTCATCAGCCGGTACTGGTCCCACTGGGGATGGTGACCGAGGAAGTCGCGCATGCCATCGAACAGGGCTTCCGGCACCTCGGCCTCGAGGCTGACGCGGCTGTGGGCAGGGTCACTGCCGATGCTGCCGCTGAAGCCTTCCGAGGGAGCTGCCATGAACGCCTGAGCGATTGAGACCTTCAGTAGGCCACGGCAGCCAGTGCTCCGTCAAAGGCCGTGACCCCGCCCTGCACTCCGGGGTCTCACCGCTGAGATCTCTGTTGCTGCAGGGGATCGACCCAGGGTCCAGGGGGCCATTCCCGCAACCGTCGCCCTGAACGGACCGGTGTCAAGGGGCGTTGCCTGGGGAATCGGGCGATTCCCCAGCACCCCCCATCCCAGCGGGGCCGCAAGCCGAACACCTGGGGAAAAACAGGCATGGCTCTGGGGAAAACCGCCGAGAAGCCGGGAAACCGACGGACCGCCAACACCGATCAGCGCTGCTGATCGTCAGCGTGTCTCTTGAGACTCAGGTCGTGAATCCCAGGGTCAAGACCTGCGCTGGCCCTGCTGCTGGACCTGCTGCCGGCCCTCACGCTGCCCTTCAGCCGCGCAGGGTTCGTGGGCCCAGGGGGTGGTCGGCGTGGGGATAGGGGGGATGGTGATGGCCGGGCTCCGCCTCCTGCGCAGACCCATGGGCGTGATCGTGGCTGTGGGCAGGGTCGTGGCTGTGGCTATGGGCAGCGGCTGCCCCCCCCAGGGGAATCGGCACCCCATCCGGCTGGCAGGCGCCGGTGCATTCGCGCTCGCAGAGGGTGCAGCTCTCGACCAGCCCCTCGACATGGTGGTGATGGCTGTGCTGCGGCGCCCCCACCTCCCGCTCGAAGCCCAGCACCTGGGCACGGTATTTACAGAGCGAGCAGTTCATGGCGGTGTCGCCCCGCAGCACCTCGTCGACCCGTTCGGCAAAGGTGGCCAGCACCAGCGGGTGATCGCCCAGGTAAGACGCAGACACCATCTCCACGTCGGGGTGGTCGTCGGCGACGCGCTGGCTGTGCTGCAGGATCCGGCTGACCAGCACGCCGGAAAAGAGGAAGTAGGGGAACACCACCAGCCGCCGGTGGCCCAGCTTGACCACCTGCCGCAGCCCCGGCTCCACCAGGGGAAAGGTGACGCCGGAATAGACGGTTTCACCCCAGCCGAAGCCGAAGCCCTCCACCAGCATCCGCGTCACCTTGGCCACGTTGGAGTTGGCGTCGGGATCGGAGGAGCCGCGCCCCACCACCACCAGGCAGGTGTCGTGCGGGCCCACCGGCTCCTCGCCGCGGGCGCGGGCGGCGGCATCGGCAGTCTCGATGGCTTCACGGATACGGGCACCGGCCGCCTGGATCATCTTGAGATCCACCCCCAGCTCGCGGCCGTAGTCGATCACCAGGCCCGTCTCGGCGGCGTAGGTGTTGAGCACCGAGGGGATGTCGTTCTTGGCGTGGCCGGCGGCGAACAGCATCGCCGGCACCGCCAGCACATGGCGCACCCCCTGCTGCCGCAGCCGCTCGAGGCCATCGCGCAGGATCGGGCGGGCGAACTCGAGATAGCCGTAGTCGACCGGGACCGGCGCCAGCCGGGCGCGCAGCTGCTCCGCCAGGGCGGCGAACTCAGCCACCGCCAGGCGGTTGCGGCTGCCGTGGCCGCACACCATCACGCCGATCGGTCCGTGGGCACTCTCCAGTGGCCGATCCAACGCGGTGGTGCTCCCAGGTGGCGTGGTCACGGGGTTGGCCTGAGGCAGCCACTCCGGTGCCGGAACGGAAGTAGGGGCCATGGAGTCCTGAGCAGGAGCCGACCCTATCCGGCACCGAGGCCGCCGCAGCCCGGCCCGCCGGGAACACCCCGCCCCGGCTTCCTGCGAGACCAGGCTGATCGCGCCAGGATGGGGAGATCCGCGCAGGACCCCTGCACCTTCTCCCCTACGACCCCCTGCCACCGCCCCAGCCGGATGAGCCCCTGCTGGAGGTGCCGATCGCCTCGCTGCGGCCCACCCAGCTGTGCGTGGGCCGGGCCGAGGTGCAGCGGCGCCACGCCGATTTCTCCCGCGACAGCCCCGACGACAGGCGCGCCTACCTGCGCAAGAAGCCCGTACCCATGGCGCGCAACGCCGCCGGATTGCTCTGGATGGTGGACCGCCATCACCGGCTCAGCGGATTGTTCTCCCTCGATCCACTGGCTTCCGCGTTCGGTTACGTGGCCCTGGAGATTGCAACCACGGATCTCAAGGCCAGCCTGAGCGCCCTGCATCAACGCGGCTGGCTGTATCTCTATAACGGCCGCGGCCATGGTCCGCTCGATCCCGCCGCGCTGCCCAACCATCTGGGGGAGCTGCAGGATGACCCCTACCGCAGCCTGGTCTGGAAGCTGAAGCAGGAGGGGGTGATCGCCCCGGCTCCCCTGATTCCCTTCCACGAGTTCCGCTGGGGAGCCTGGCTGCGCCGACGCTCCCTGCCACCCTTCAGCTCCATGCGGCTGGAGCCGGCCCTGCCAGCCGCCCGGGCCCTGGCCCGCTCCACCGCCGCCTCCCACCTGGCCGGCTGGCAAGGGCTGTAGTGGCCGAGTACCTGGCTGCCAATCCGCTCGGCAGCTTCGCTCTGCTGCTCGCCCTGAGTGTGCTGGTGCCGCCCCTGTTCCGGCGGATGCGGCTGCCCGATCTGGTGGGATTGCTGGTGGCCGGTGTGCTGGTGGGCCCCCATGCCCTCGGCTGGCTCACGCCGGACAGCCCCACCGTGGCCCTGCTCTCCGATGTGGGCGTGGTCTATCTGCTGTTCATCGCCGGTCTGGAGATCGACCTGGCCGAATTCCAGCGGATCCGCCAGCGTTCGTTTCGCTTCGGGCTGCTCACCTTCAGCCTGCCGATGGTCGCCGGCACGGCGCTGGGCTTCTTCAGCGGCTTCGGGGCGGTGAGCGCGGTGCTGCTGGGCTCGGTTCTGGCCTCCCACACCCCTCTTGGGTACCCGATCGTGCGCAGCTACGGCGCCATGCGGGAGGAATCGGTGACCGTGGCGATCGGCGGCACGATCTTCACGGACATCGCCTCCCTGCTGGTGCTGGCGCTGTGCATCAGCCTCGGCCAGGGCAGCTTCTCAGCCCTGGGGCTGGTCGGGCTGCTGGTCAAGGTGGCGGTCTTCGCCACCACCACGGTGGTGGTGATCCGGCGTCTGGGCCATGCCCTGGTGCGCCGCAGCGGCGACGGCGACGGGCGGCTGCTGGTGGCGGTGCTGCTCGCCCTGTTTCTCTCGGCCGTCGGAGCGGAACTGGCCGGGGTGGAGAAGATCGTGGGGGCCTTTCTGGCCGGGCTGGCGGTGAACGCCGTGCTGCCGGAGGGGCCGGTGAAGGAGCAGGTGATCCTGGTGGGGGCCAGCCTGTTCATCCCGATCTTCTTCATCGATCTGGGGCTGCTGCTCGATGTGCCGGTGTTCCTGCGCACCGTGATGGGCTTCGGCTTTGCGGCCGCCCTGATCGGCGTTCTGGTGGCCAGCAAGGGCCTGGCCGCCTGGCTCTCCGGCCTGATCTACCGCTACAGCGGCGCCGAGATGCTCACCCTCTGGTCGTTGTCATTGCCCCAGGTGGCCGCCACCCTGGCCGCCACCACGGTGGGATTCCGCGCCGGGCTGCTCAACGAAACGGTGCTGAACAGCGTGCTGGCGTTGATGGTGGTGACGGCGATCCTGGGGCCGGCCCTCACCAGCATGGCGATGGCCCGCCTGCGCGAGGAGCGCACCGCGGCTCTCCAGACCGACGCCTCGACCGGCCAGCTGGCGCTGGTGCACCGGGCCCTGCGGGTGATGGTGCCGATCGCCAATCCCGCCAACGAGCGGGCCCTGCTGGGCATGGCCAGCCAGCTGATCGGCGGGGAAGAGGGCCGCGAGGGGCTGGTGCTGCCTCTGGCGGTGGTGACCCCCTCCCGCTCCGAGGCGGAACGGCAGGGCTCCATGGCCCTCACCACAGACCTGGCCCGGGCCCGCCAGCTGCTGCTCGACACCGAAGCGATCAGTCGCGTCCTCCGCTTCCGCAGCAGCCCCCTGCTGCGGGTGGATCACGAGGTGGCCGGCGGCATCGCCAGGGCGGCCCTGGAGCAGGGGGCCGACCTGCTGGTGGTGGGGGTGGGATCGCCGGCGCGGCTGGGCCGCTGGCTGTTCGGAGATCTGGTGGATGGGCTCTGCCGCCAGGCCCATTGCCCGGTGGTGGTGACCCGCCTGCGGCGCAACCCGCGCGAGCTGCGCCGCCTGCTGGTGCCGATCAAAGACCTCTCGGCCAGTGCCCTGGAGCAGGTGCAACTGGCCGAGCGCATCGCCAACAGCGTCAGCACCACGCCAGGGGGCCCGCCTGGAACGGCAGAAGCGCCATCCGGGCCGGTGCGGATCACCCTGCTGCACCTGCATGATCCCCGCCTGCCGGAGAGCGAACGCCAGCAGATCCGGCAGCAGTTGCAGCACTGGTTGCCCGACCCCGACGCCCGCCGCCCGCGGGTGGCGGTGGATGTGCAGCTGGTGCCCAGCCTGGCGATCGAGGCCGGCATCCTGCGCCAGGCCAGCCTGCACGATCTGGTGATCCTGCGCTCCCAGCGGCGGCTGGTGGGCGGCCTGCCGATCGCCGCCAGCGACCGCGCCAGCTGGCTGCTGCGCCGGCTGAGCTGCTCCACCCTGGTGATCAGCGACCCACTGCACTGATCGACGCAAACCAGATCAGCATGCGTGACAGCCGGGGCGACAGAGTCGGAGCCTTTGTCTAGACCGGGCGTGTGCTGCCGTCGCCACCATGGCCTTCGCCCATCTGCTGGTGCCCACCGATGGCTCTGCCGCATCCGGGAAGGCGGTGACGCAGGCGGTGGAGCTGGCCCGCAGCCTGGGCAGCCGCATCACCCTGCTGCATGTGCGCGAGAACGTGGCGCTCTCGTTGGTGGGCATGGGCGAAATGGTGGAACCCACCACGATCGAAGCGCTGCTGCAGGCCGCCAAAGACGACTCGACGCGGATCCTGGCGGACGCCCGAGCGGTGGCCGAGCAGGCCGGCGTGCCGGTGAGCACCGAGAGCAGCAGTGCCGACGGGGTGCACAGCAGCATCCTTGAGGCCGTGGAGCGTCTCGGCTGCGACCTGATCGTGATGGCCTCCCATGGCCGGCGGGGCCTGGTGGGCCTGCTGCTGGGCAGCGAGACCCAGCGGGTGCTGGTGCAGGCGCCCTGTCCGGTGCTGGTGGTGCGCTGATGCCCTGGTGCGCTGATGCGCTGATGCGCCGGTGCACGCCTGCGCCGCCGCGATCAGAGACGGGTGCCAGGGGCGAGGAAATCGGCGTAGGTGCTCACCAGCCCTTCGGCCAGAGGGATGCGGGCCTTCCAGCCGGTGGCCTCGATCCGGCTCACATCGAGCTGCTTCCTGGGGGTGCCATCCGGCTTGGTGGTGTCCCAGAGGATCTCGCCCTGGTAGCCCACGGCGCCGGCCACCAACTGGGCCAACTCCCGGATCGGCAGATCAATGCCGGTGCCCACGTTGAGGTGCTGCACCGGATCCGCCGGATCAGGGGCGTAGGTCTCGAGAGCATGCACACAGGCCTCGCCGAGATCATCGGCATGGAGGAATTCCCGCAGCGGCGAGCCGCTGCCCCAGCAGGTGACGCTGGGGGCGTGGGCCAGCTTCGCCTCGTGGAAGCGGCGGATCAGGGCGGGCAACACGTGGCTGTGGGTGGGGTGGTAGTTGTCGCCGGGCCCGTAGAGGTTGGTGGGCATCAGGCTGATCGCGTCGAACCCGTATTGCCGCCGCAGGGCCGCGCACAGCTTGATGCCGGTGATCTTGGCGATCGCATACCACTCATTCGTGGGCTCGAGCGGCCCGGTGAGCAGCGCCTCCTCACGGATCGGCTGCTGCGCCAGGCGGGGATAGATGCAACTGCTGCCGAGAAACAGCAACCGGCGGGTGCCGCACCGCCAGGCACTCTCGATCACATGGGTCTCGATCTTGAGGTTGTCGAGCAGGAAATCGGCGGGATAGGTGTCGTTGAAGTGGATGCCGCCCACCTTCGCCGCCGCCAGGACCACCACCTGGGGCCGGTTCGCCTCGAACCACTGGCGCACCGCCACCGCATCCTCCAGATCGAGCTCGGCGCGATCGGCGGTGAGCCGATGGGTGTAACCCCGCCGCTCCAGGGCCCGGCAGATCGCCCCGCCGGCCATGCCGCGGTGGCCGGCCACGAAGATGCGGTCGGAGGGATGGATCAGGTTGGCGCCCATCTCAACCGAGCCCCAGCCCTGCTTTCTCGAGCATGTGGGGGGTCGTGGGAGGGTTCTCCATCGACCCCACCACCTTGAAGCCTTCGCGGCGCAGGGTGGCCTCCTTCGCTGCCTCCTGCTGGTCTTCGGCCACCATCTCGGCCACCAGTTCCTCGAGGGTGGTGGTGGGGGTCCAGCCCAGTTTCTGCTGGGCGCGGCTGGGATCGCCCAGCAGGGTGGCCACCTCGGCGGGGCGGAAGTAGCGCGGATCAATGCGCACCACCACCTGATCGGTGCCGGCGCGCCGGCCCACCTCGTTCACCCCGTCTCCGCTCCAGCGGATGCCGCCCCAGCCCAGCTGTTCAGCCGCGAGCTCGATGAAGCGCCGCACACTCTCCTGCCGGCCGGTGGCGATCACGAAGTCTTCCGGCGGACCATCCTGCTGCAGCATCCGCCACTGCATCTCGACGTAGTCGCGGGCGTGGCCCCAGTCGCGCAGGGAATCGAGGTTGCCCATGAACAGGCACGGCTCCAGCCCCGCATCGATGCGGGCCAGACCGCGGGTGATCTTGCGGGTCACGAAGGTTTCGCCCCGCCGCGGGCTCTCGTGGTTGAACAGGATGCCGTTGCAGGCATACATGCCGTAGGCCTCGCGGTAGTTCACCGTGATCCAGTAGGCATAGAGCTTCGCCACGCCGTAGGGGCTGCGGGGGTAGAAGGGCGTGCTCTCCTTCTGGGGGATCTCCTGCACCAGGCCATAGAGCTCGCTGGTGCTGGCCTGGTAGATGCGGGTTTTCGCGCTGAGCCCCAGAATCCGCACCGCCTCCAGAATCCGCAGGGTGCCGAGGGCGTCGCAGTTGGCGGTGTATTCCGGGCTCTCGAAACTCACCGCCACGTGGCTCTGGGCGCCGAGGTTGTAGATCTCATCGGGCTGCACCTGCTGCACGATCCGGATCAGGTTGGTGCTGTCGGTGAGGTCGCCGTAGTGGAGCACCAGGGGCGGCGCCGAATCTGCCCGGTCCAGGGCATGGGGATCCTGGTAGAGATGATCGATCCGCTGGGTGTTGAAGCTGCTGGCCCGGCGCTTGATGCCATGCACCGCATAGCCCTTCTCGAGCAGCAGCTCCGCCAGGTAGGAGCCGTCCTGCCCGGAGATGCCGGTGATCAGTGCCGTCTTGCGCATGCTGGGCAGACCGCCATCGCCAATGGCGAGGAGGTTAAGCCGTGCTCGCCAGTACGGTGCGATCCAGAGCGATCACCACCGGCCGGCCTGTGACCCTGCGGCTCACCAACACCCTCACCCGTCGCACCGAGCCGTTCGAGCCGCTGGTGCCCGGGCAGGTGAGCCTCTATTGCTGCGGGGTCACCGTGTATGACCTCTGCCATCTGGGCCATGCCCGCAGCTACATCGTCTGGGATGTGCTGCGCCGCTACCTGATCTGGAGCGGCTATGCGGTGACCTTCGTGCAGAACTACACCGACATCGACGACAAGATCCTGCGCCGCGCCGCCGAAGAGGGCAGCTCGATGGAGGCGGTGAGCGAGCGCAACATCGAGGCCTTCCGGGTGGATATGGCCGCCCTGAACATCCTGCCGCCCGACCGGATGCCAAGGGCCACCGGCAGCCTGGATGCGATCCGGGCCCTGATCGGAGAGCTGGAGGCGAAGGGAGCCGCCTACTCCGCCGAGGGGGATGTGTATTTCGCCGTGATGCAGCACGCCGGTTACGGCAAGCTGTCGGGCCGCGATCTGGGCGAGCAGCAGCAGAACGCCGAGGGGCGCGTCAGCCAGGCGGAGGAAGAGCGCAAGCGGCACCCCTTCGATTTCGCGCTGTGGAAGGCCGCAAAGCCAGGCGAACCGAGCTTTCCCTCGCCCTGGGGGGCAGGGCGGCCGGGCTGGCACATCGAGTGCTCGGCGATGGTGCGCGAGGAACTCGGCGACACGATCGACATTCATCTGGGCGGCGCCGATCTGATCTTTCCGCACCACGAGAACGAGATCGCCCAGTCGGAGGCGGCCACGGGCCAGGAGCTGGCCCGCTACTGGCTGCACAACGGCATGGTGAACGTGGGCGGCGAGAAGATGAGCAAATCGCTCGGCAACTTCACCACGATCCGGGCCCTGCTGGCCAGCGGCGTGAGTGCGATGACCCTGCGGCTGTTCGTGCTGCAGGCCCACTACCGCAAGCCGCTCGATTTCACCGACCAGGCGCTGGAGGCCGCCGCCACGGGCTGGAGGGGGCTCAATGCCGCCCTGGGGCTGGGTCAGCGGTTCGGCATGGCCCTGGGCTGGATTGCCGCTGCCGCCGCCACCCATCCGCCTGAACACCCCAGCACCATCCAGTCGGAAGCCCGGCGGCGCTTCCAGGCCGCGATGGACGATGACCTCAACACCGCGGCGGCCCTGGCGGTGCTGTTCGAGCTGGCCAGGCCGCTGAAGGCCCTGGCCCACCGGCTCGAGCGCGGCGACACCGCCTGCCGCGAGGAGGCCGCAGAGCTGGCCCCGCGCTGGCAGGAGCTGGTGGAGCTGGCCGGTGTGCTGGGCCTGATCGCCGAGACGCAGGCCCGTGACATGGACGAGGCAGCCGCAGGGGAGGACAGCGAGGAAGCCGCGATCCTCGAGCGCATCGCCGAACGGCAGGCCGCCAAGGCCGCCCGTGATTTCGCCACCGCCGACCGGATCCGCGCCGAACTGCGGCAGCAGGGGGTGGAGCTGATCGACAAACCGGGCGGCGTGACCGACTGGATGCGGCGCTGATGGCTGCCACCATCTACCTGCACTGGAGCGCCACCCCCTACACCTGGGTGCGGTCGGGGGCGTATCACACGATCGTGGCCGGCGACGGGCACCTGCACCGGCTGCACTCGTACACGATCGATCTCAACGCCCACACCTGGCGGCGCAACAGCAATGCCGTGGCGATCTCCTGCGCCTGCATGGGCGGCGTGCCCGATCCCTGGACGATCCCCCCCACCGACGCCCAGATCGAGGCGATGTGCCGCGAGGCGGCGGCGGTGGCCCGCAGCTGGGGGTGGAGCGCCGACGACATCACGATCCAGCGGGTGATGACCCATGCCGAAGCGGCCTCGAACCGCGATGGCCGGATCCTGCACGACAACTACGGCCCGGTGGCCTGGGGCGGCAGCGGCGAACGCTGGGACTTCATGCAGCTGCGCAAGGGCGGGCCCGACGACGGCGGTGCGGTGCTGCGCCAGAAGATCCGGGCCTACCTGCGGGGAGAGGCGCCGGCCAGCGGCTCCACCGGGTCGAGCAGCGGATCCATGGCGCCGGCGCCCCTGGCCTTCCGGCGCCGCAGCACGATGACGGCCCGCAGCCGCCAACTGGCCGTGGAGATCGACATCCATGGCACCTCCTGGGCCCTGGCCGCCGATCTGCTCAGCCTCTACGACATCCCCTACGAGTGGAATCCGCTGCAGCGGCGCCTGCTGATCGGCAGCAACGATGTGGCGCCCTTCTACCGGGACGATGCGGTGCAGGAGTCGATCGGCCACCCCCTGTTCGAGATGGCCCTGCAGGGGGGCAGCGCCCCGGTGATCCTGCGCGGCATCCTGCGGCCCGATGCAGCCGCAGCTGCGGCCCGAGATGCGGCCGGAGATGCGACAAGTGGTGCCGCATTCAGCCGCGCCTGGTGCCGCGTGCTCGAATTCGCCGAGGAATTCGGCATCAGCGTGACCTACCAGCCCTTTGCCCTGGGCGAGCGACGGGGCGGCTGAGGGGCTGGAGATGGAGGCACGATGGGGATGCACGAACCGGGCAGGTGTCTGTGCCCACCGCAACCTTGGCGAAACCGAACCCCTGACTAATGTCACGATAACGGCAGCCTGTCATGTCCTCAAGCGCACCGAAGCGGCGACGCACCCGGCCGCTGCAGCGGCAGCTGTTCTGCCCGGCCCATCCGCAGGAGCGGTTGTTCGGCGTGGGGCGGAAGTATTTCCTGCATCTGCTCACCCCGGAACAGCTGAAGCAGCGGGGCATGAGCGACAGGAAGGCGAAGCTGGTGATCCAGGCCTATCCGGTGCTGGTGCTGAGCAACGAATGGCTGGAGGAGCTGTTCTGCGGCTGCTGCGGCACCAGCCGCTGGTGCCACGTGACCAAGCACGACCGGGTGCAGCACACGGTGCGCTGGGCTCCGCGGGAGCTCTGGGAGCAGGTGGCCCATGTGGATCCGGTGGTCGCCAACCCCAGCGTGAGCCAGTTCAGCCAGCGGGAATCGCGGCGGCACCGCCGGCGCCGGGCCGACGGGGGCCGCCACTGGGATCCGGCGTAAGCCGGTCAGCCCAGCCAGCGCAGGTCACGCTGCAGCTCCTGGGCCATGCGGCTGCCGCTGGCCAGCAACTGCTCCAGCTCTGCGGGGGTGAGCACCAGAGCATCACAGCTCAGGGGCAACTGCTCCAAGGGCCAATGGAGCAGGCGCTGGTATTGAGGGCCGCTGGCGGCTGCATCGACCAGCAGCAGATCCAGGTCGCTGCCCACTCCGGCCGTACCGCGGCCATAACTTCCAAACAGGCCAACCCGTTGCAGCGAGGGGTTCTGGGCACGCTGGGCGGCGACCCAGAGCTCAGCGGCTGCAAGCACCTGCTCAGGACGTGGCCATCGCAGCAGCGATTGCGTCAACGAGCGCACGGGCATGGCAGAAAGCGTCCTCGCTTTGGAGGCGGCCGCAGCCGATCTTCCAGATCAGGAACAACCTCAGCCAGGGGCGCAGAGGCCTCGGGGGGAAGATCGCGATAGCAGCGTCCCAGACCATGACCCCAGGCCTGCTGGCCCAGGTGCAGATGCAGGGCCTTGAGCGCTTTCTCCACCGCCTGGTGACAGGCAAAGCAGGCCCATTCGTGGTGACCCGCCCCAGCACTGAGCTGGGCTTGTTCGAGGTCTGCCTGGGCTTGATGCAACCAGTCGCGGGAACGGTTCATCGCCTCATGATGGCGCGCAGACAGGAGCTCGACCATGGATGGGCTACCTGTCCGATCCCTGAAAACGGCGTGGTGCGGATCATGGCGCAACCCGTCCATCCCAATCATCGACCTGCGGCGCAGGTGGCTGAGCGTCTGAACGCATCGCCCTTCGCGATTGACGAACAGCTTGAGCTGAAAGAAAAGCTCACCATTGCGGGACCATCCGCTGCCAGCTTGAGCACCGACTCGCGGTTCTCACGCGGTTCTCAGTGCACACCAGCTCGAAAGTGCTCGGGTGTGCGCCTGAGATCACAAGGAAAACGAAGTGGCACCAGCGCATCAACGTGAGAAAGCGCCACACCATCGCTTTTGCCAGCGGGATGATCAGCAGGCCGGGCTGTTGGCGTTGGCGGATGGAGTAGCGGCCAGCCAGGCCGCCAGGTCGGCTGGACCCTGAAAGTCGAGCAACGCTTCCGCCAGGGCACCACATTGCTGCCGGTGAGAAGTGGATCAAAGCCCCATCATCAACTCGCGAATCGCGTTGAGGGGGCACGCCAGAGATGCTGGATGGGCGCGGGCTGGAGATAGCCCTGGCGCTGCAGCAGCTGGGGATCGAGCAGGTCCTCGGCCCAGGGGCGCAAGGGGCCGCGCAGCCAGGCGCCGATCGGCATCGCGAAACCGGCCTTGGGGCGATCGATCAGCTCGGGGGGCACATGGCGATGGAGCAGCTGCCGCAGGGCCCACTTGCCGGTGCCGCCGCGGATCTTGAGGGCCAGGGGCAAACGCCAGGCCACGGCGGCGACGCGGTGATCGAGGAAGGGGGCGCGGGTTTCCAGACCCACTGCCATGGCCGCCCGATCGCCCTTCACGAGGATGTCGGCGAGGAGATAGGTGCGGGCATCGGCGAGCATCAACTGCTCGGCGGCGGTGGGCGCCTCGGGAAGGGCTCCGGCTTCGGCCGCGGCGCTCTGCCAGTGGGGCTGCAGCAGCACGGCCGGATCGGCCCACACGCTGGTGAGGGCCGCGTGCAGCTGCTCCAGGGAGCCGGCAGCGCGGATGGCGGCGGCCAGCTTGCGCTGCTTGTCGCGGGCGAGGCCGGCGGCAGACACAGGCAGGAGCGCGAGGCTTCGGGCCAGGGCGCGGCGGGCGAGGGGCGGCAGGCCGCCGAAGCGCCGCTGCACAGGCCTGCGGCTTCCAGTTCGCGGCGCAGGGCTTGGTGGTTGTAAATCTCGCCGTTGAAGGCGATCACAAAGCGCTCACTGGCGCTGGCCATCGGCTGGTGGGTCACACCAGAGACCGGAATCGTCGGGGACAGGCGCGGGCGCAGGTGCGGCTGTGGGCCGCCAGAGGCCTGCGAAACCGCACATTCAGCCGAGCCACTCCTGGGATAAATCGGCGATCGCCCGAAGCTCGGGATCCTTGTGGAGGAGGATGGCCCCCACCTGCTGGGCCGCAGCGGCAATCCAGGAGTCAGCCAGAGACAAGGCGTAGCGGGCCTTGATGCTGGCGGCCTGCTCGAGCAAGGGCTCAGAAGCCTCGATCCAGCGCAGCGGCAGAGCCTTGAGCTGCTCATAGGCCAGGCGTCCGGCGCGCTCGTCTTCGTCTTTCCAGACCCGATAGAGCACCTCCATCCGGCTGAGAAAGCAGGCATAACAGCGGCCTTGGCGCTCGAGCGCCTGTTCGACCCGATCGGCGCCGGGTTCATCGTCGCGCAGGGTGAGCAGGGCCGAGGTATCCAGCAGAAGCAGCGCTGCCATCAGAGGCCGAAGCCCGGCTCTGCCCGCCGCTCGGTTTCACGATCAGCTTCACGATCAGCCAGGAGCCGCTCGGTGGAGCCGCCGCGGCGCCCCACGCCACGAAAGGCCTTCACTGGCGACAGGTCCACCGGCACCACGCGGATGGAGCCATCGGCATCCACAAACCATTCCAGACGCTGGGACGGACCAAGGGAAAAACGGGCACGAATGGGGGCGGGGATCACCGTTTGACCCCGGGCCGTGATGGTGCTGCGCATGGCTCAGCCCAGCTGACATGAATTACAAATTTTTAGCCAGGATCATTCACGGCGGCCAGCCTCAACACCCATGAATCAACGTTTTCACGATAACGGCATATCAAAGGCACTAAAAATCTCGGCTGACGAGCTCCTCAGGCGGTGCCGGTGGTTGTACCAGTCCACAAATGACACCACCCACTCGCAGGCTTCGATTTTGCTGGCGAATGGCCGGCTGGGGTAGTCGGGCCGGTACTTGAGCGTGCGGAACAGGGATTCCGAGTAGGGGTTGACGTTCGAGACCCTTGGTCTGGAAATGGCATTGCCGTTGTCGGCGTGAAGGACCAGGGGCGGCGGCTGGCACGGGCCGGCTCCAGCCTTCTGGTTCCTTCTCTGATGCCGGCACCACCTCCTCCTGCAACCGCCAAGTCTTCCTCCGTTTGTAGAAGGTGATCACGAGGATGCCCAGCTCTTCTGAAATCCGGGCCACGCTCTGGCGTTGCGGCGGGCTCATCCGCCTTCTCACATCAGCCTTGACGGCCTCGCTGTATCGGCGCATTGGTCATCTCCTCAAGCCCCCGGGTGTACGGATCAGAGGGGTGACATCTTTACTGAAACCGGGGGGCCGGAGGTGGCGGTGTGAGCGGCTTGTGGTCGGGCAGGTGCTGCTGAATCAACTGCAGGTATTGGGCGATAACCAGATCGGGAGTGGCGGTGCGCAGCAGCAGGTTGCGGGCCCGGTTGCCGCAGGCCACGGCCTGCTGGCGATTGGCCTTGAGCTCCAGGATCCAATCGGCCAGGCCTTGGGCGTCGCCATTGGCAAACCAGCGGCCGCAGCCCTCCTGTTCCACCAGCTTGCGCAGGTAGGAGCTGGCGGGCGTGATGGCAGCGATTGGTGTAGCGGCGGCGAGGTGGCCATAGAGCTTGGAGGGCGCCACCAACCCCTCCGCTTCGATGCCGAGGGTGACCAAGGCCAGATCAGCGGCAGCCAGGGAATAGGGCAGATCGCTGAGCTCCTGATAGGGCAGGAAGCGGCAGTTGCCCAGGCCCCAGTCGTGCACGAGCTCCAGCAGGCGCTGGTGCTGCGGCCCCTTGCCGATGAACAGAAACAGCACATCGGGCTGCTGACGCAGCAGCAGTGCGGCGGCCATCACGGTGACCAGATCGTGGCAGCGGCCCTGGTTGCCGGAATAGAGCACCACAAAGCGATCGGCGAGCTGGTGCTGGGTGGCAAACCAGTTGTCGGCTTTGGGGCGGGGATGGATCTGGGCGGGATCCGCCCAGCTGGGAATCACCGTGAGCTTGGCGGCGGCGGCAGGGGCGTGATTGCGCACGCGAACGGCCATGGGCTCAGAGAGCACGATCAATTGCTGGGCATCGGCAAACACCCAACGGTTGAACTGGCGCCAGAGCTGCACCAGGCCATGGCCGGCGGGGAGCACGCCGAGCTCCACCAGCACATCGGGGTAGAGGTCGTAGAGGAGGACGAGATAGGGGGTGCGGGTGAGGCGATGCAGCAGCCAGCCGAGCAGCGGCAGGTAGGGGGGTTCGGTGGTGTAGAGGATCAGGTCGCCGCGGCGGGAAGAGCGCAGCAGGCGCAGGGTGATGCGCAGGCAGAAGAGGATGCCGTTGATGGCGCGGCCGCGGATGCGCTGGGGCCAGAAGCGGGAGGCCTGGGTGGGGCGGATGCAGCTGTTGGGGCGGAATTCAATGCGCTTGGCCTGGGCGCGGTTCTAGGCATAGGCGGGCATGCCGGTGAGCACCTGCACCTGCAGGCCCTGGGCGGCCAGGCGGGTGGTGAGGTCGTCGAGCAGCTGGCCGGTGGCGGCGAAATCGGGGGGGAAGAACTGGCTCTCGAGGGTGAGCCGGGGATGGCGGCGGCTGCTGGCCCGCCACTGCCAGCGGCGGCAGAGCTTGCGCCAGGCGCGCTGCAGCAGCGAGGGCTGCTTGCTGGGGCAGGGCCAGCTGCGCGGCGCTGCTGGGAGTGGCGGTGGTGGACGGGCGGAAGACCATAAAAAAAGCCCCCGGCCACACCAGGAGCTGGGGGCCGAGGGCTGAAGGAAGGGGGCGGGTATCAGCTGCGGGTCATGCCAAGGGCGACTTCAGCATCGTTCACGGCACTGAGCACCTCACCATGCTTGTAGCGAGCGTTTGGGTCGTCATCAGCTCGCTGACGCAGCTCTTGAAGCTCAGGAAATAGATTGATAAAAGTTGCAAGATCTTCTGAATAATTCTGTACTTCCTTATGGCCACAGGCTTTTTTGATGGCCTGATGGTTCAGAGCCCGGTATGCCCGCGTCCACGCAGCGGTTTTCTGAGACGCAGTGCTGATCGCACGACGAAGATCGGCTTGCCGGGGCCGCCGCTCATGCAAATGGGCCAGCTGGCGTGCGGTGATGATCAGATCGTCTGCAAGCGTCACGCTTACCAGTGCTCCGTTCCGAGCATGCGCTGGTCGTCGTGAAAGTCGTAGCGGAGGTGTGGATAACGCCGTTCCCCGATGGCCCAGAGTGCACGGCGTACAGCCAGGGTGCTCTGGCTGAGCGCATTGAGATCAATGCCGGGCTCCACATGCCGGAACTGGATCTCCACAAACAGCACCGGATCACCGTCGTGATCGAGGCCGGGGCCACCTCCACCAGCCAGGCGGTTTGCTCCTGGGAGCGGCAGTGGAAGCCTGTGAGCTGATGACGAGCCGCCATCAGCTCTGGCGATTGGTAGCGGCCCACGCCGTTCAACGGAATGGCGAGGGGCGCTCCAGCAGCCGCGCCAGACCCGGAAGGCTTCGAGCCGGGCGGCTGTTGATCCGCTCCCATTCCAGCTGGCCCTCGTGATCGAGCACGAACTGCTCCCTGTCGGCCAGCACCCGCTGGGCGGCGAGGCGCCCCTGGGCGAGCAGGAAGGAACTGCGGTCGGTTCCGAGGGCCGCAGCAGCCCGATCCAGCAGGTCACGGTCGTGTTCTGTGGCCCGCAACTCGATCCGACTCGTTTTGGCCAGGCGGAGGCCTTGCGGCTTGGCGCTGGTCAAGGCGGCTACCCCCTGAAATGTACGGACACTGTACGGCGGGCACCACCAAGGAGCCGCTGGATCAAGCGGGCGAGCCACCGGCGCGATCGGCCAGCGCGGTGGCGATCAGCGTGCGGCGGTGGCGCCTGGGTCGGGGCTGATCAGCGTGAGCCCTGGGAAGGCCTGGCGGTAGCGACGTTGATCTCGGGTGAGGAGCGGGATTCCGGCCACCAGGGCATGGGCGCCAATCAAGAAATCCGGGAGGATCATCTGGCGTTGCCCACCACGCTCGCGGTAGGCCGCGTGGGCTCTGGCCGCGAGAAAGGACGCCTCCCTGGGAATGGAGAGATAGCGATAAAGATGGGATGGCAGGAGGTTGTCAACGTCTTCAATGCGCTCAACGGCGAAGGCGATTTCGGCAACCACAATCGCGTTGATCGCGGCAGGGCCAGCATCGAGATGGCGCTGCAGGGCCTCGGCGCTCCAGCCGCTCCAGATGGGATCCGCCGTGATCACATCGAGAAGCACGTTGGAATCGACCAGCACCATCAGGGGTCCTCGCCCCTGGTGAGGGCGAGCAACTCCTCGGTGCTCAGCCGCGTGCGCACGCGAGCCTGGCGCAGGCGCTGGATGGCGTCTTCCCCGGGGCTTGGCGATGGGGTGGCTTTTTCAATCACCACACGGCCGTTCTCTTCCCGGAACTGCACGCTGGTGTGGGGCAGGAGGCCGCAGCGCTCACGGATCTCCTGCGGAATGGTGACCTGGCCTTTGCTGGTGATGCGCATGGGCCACCGAGCTTCTGGTAAGACTCTTACTTGGCTGGAGCGAGGCCCACGGGCGGACCTCCTTCTGCGTGCGCACGACCATGTCTTGCGTGAAGACCCACGCGCTCACCATCCGCCTGGAAGCCGACCTGGAGCAGGAGCTCGAGGCCGCCTGCGCCGCTCCCGCGGCGAGATCGTGCGCGATGCGCTGCGCAGGCAGCTGCAGCTGATGCGCTTTGAGCGGTTGCGGCGCCAGGCCCTGCCTTTTGGTGAGGCGGCTGGCTGGCTCACCGATCACGACGTGTTTGCTGCCATCTCCTGAGCGGCGTGCGGGTTGTCTTCGACGCCATCGAGGTGTTGCTCCGCGATCAACCGATCGCCCCAAGGCCTGCCGCGATCCTCGCGCTGGGCCTAGTGGATCCCGACGACGAATGGGTACTGGCGAGCGCCGTCCTCGCAGAAGCTGATCTGTTGGTCACAGGCGATCCAGGCGGCGGTTGGATCACAAGGGAGAACCGCCGGCGAGATCAGCGAGCTCTGTGGCAATCAGCTGGAGAAATCGTCTGTGGAGGGGGGAGGGGTCGAGCCACACAAGTGCTCCCGCTCGAAGCGCGCGAGCCTGGAGTTGATCTGCGCAAGCCGCGCGTTCTCTTTCCTGAACAGCTCGGTCTCTATCTCGATCTGCGCGATCTCGCTCTCGAGCTGCTGCATCCGCTTCCCCTGCTCGATCGTATGCGTTCAGGGGTCGTGACGCCCCGCCGCAGGACTGCACGCTGATCGTGCATCGCTGAGCGATCAAGAGGCCGTTCTGCCTGTTTGCGAATTCAGAGGGCCGGCAGTAGCGATGGCATCACCCCGCCGCGGTGATGAGCGATCCAGGCCTGCTCCAGGAACTGCCAGACATCGCGCCCCTGTTGCCGCAGGGTGGTGGTGACTGTGAGCAGGCGGCTGCGGCAGATCGCACCCTGGCGGGACTGGACGCCATGGCTGATCTTGCGCTGAATCACCGACTGGCGCAGGGCACGTTCCGCCGCGTTGTTGGTGGGCTCGATGCCCTCGGTCGTGAGGAAAGTCCACAGGGCGTCGCTGCGTTGCAGCAATTGCTGGCATGTACGCACCGTGCTGGCCCACGGCGTTCGTTCCCCGCGATTGCAGCCCAGATCCACCACCCGCTGCAGCGTGGCGACAAAGGCCTGACGGATCGGCCGGCTGCTGTGCTGCAAGCCGGACCAGTCGATCCTGCCCTCCCTGTAGCGGTGCCAGCAGCCAAACAGCTGGTGCTGCAGCTCCAGCAACTGGTGTCCGACCTCGGCGCTGGCACCGGAACGTTCGGCGATGGCCCTCAGATCACGGATCAGATGCGCCCAGCACAGCTGCCGTTGCTGGCTGGGCAGGTGGTTGTAAGCCGAGAAGCGATCGCTCACCACGATCCCGCCAAAACCATGGCCCAGCAGCTCCATGGCCGCTGCGGCTGAGCGGCTCAGACCCTGCACAAACACCGTCACCACGGGGGTGACCATCACCCACTGCCAGCCGCGTTTGCCGCTGGGATTGCCGCCGTCGGCGTTGCCGGTCGGTGCACCGGTTTCATCCACATAGGCCACCGGTTGCCGGCGGGCAGCCTCCAGCGCTTGCACCATCGGTTGCGCCAACGCTGCACTCAGGCGCTGGCGGATGGCAGCAATCGCACCACGGCTGATCGCAACGCCCAGCAGCTGATCGAGCAGCGCCTGGGTCTTGCTGACACTCAACGGAAAGGCACTGCCCAGCAGGCCCACCAAGGCACTGAGCCTGGGGCCGTACGAACTGGCGTCCACATCAGCCGGCAACGTTGCGCAGGTGCTGGTGGAGCAGCAGGGGCACACCAACCGGTGCAACCGGTGCTCGGTGACGACAGGCGCGATCGGCGGGATCTCGATCAGCTGATGGCGCAACGGTTCTGGGTCCTCGCCCGCCAGCAAGCTGCCGCAGCGGCGGCAGGCGTCCGGGTGATGATCCACCACCGCATCCACCCGCTCGATCGGCAGCAACTCAGGACCTGATCCAGGATGGCCCGGCTGAGCTCCGCGCTTGCGGCCACTGCCCTTGCGCCGCGCTGGTGGCTTGAACCCAGGCCCATCACTGGAGGGCGGCTTGGAGGAGTTGCGCGAGCTGCGGCCGACCTGCTCCCGCAAGCTGGCCAGCTCTGTGGCCAGGGCGGTGAGCTGGTTGCGGAGCTCTGCGTTCTCCTGCTGCTGAGCCACGATGAAGGCCCGGACGGCAACAGGGGTCGCCTGCCAGTCCGCTTCTGCAATCCCAGCCGGTGCAGAGCCCATCACAAGTTGCCTCTGCCTGAGACATAAAGAGGATTCAGACCGCCGTCAAGCCGCGTTGCAGGCCTGCAGTGCGCGGCGGTGCGTCCCGACCCCTGAACGCATACGCTCGATCTTCCTGCGCTCGAATTCGATCTCGCGAATCTCGAACTCGACGACGGGATGCCAGTTGAGCTACTCCTACGGAGAAGACTTCGTCTACGAGAGCCAACGGCGCCAGCGAGGCAAGGAGGAGAGAAATTCCGACCTGCTGATTGAGCCGGAGGGTTGGCCCCCAAAAGACGTGGACATGGTCATAACCCGTGAACAGCGTGATCAGGGCGAGCAGAAGGCCGGCGATCAGCGTGATCCAGCCTTGGAGGTCGAATCCGAGCAACACCGTAGCCAGCCCAAACCTTGCATCAAGGCTAGTACAGGCGTTCTGAGCGGGCATCCGTGGAATCATGGATCGACCAGGTCTCGGTCGTGTTCTGTGGCCCCAAACTCGATCCGACTGGTTTTGGCCATTCAGGGCATGACTCTGCGCTGGATCCACACGCTCAGACAGCGCCAGGAGGTTGTAGTGGGGGAGCTGGGGCCTCACGCAATCCCCATTGGCGTCAGTAGGCATTGGGAGAGCGGAGGCGCAGGAAGGTTTTGATCAGGATCTTGAGATCGAGCTTCAGGCTCCAATCGCGCTGGTAGCGCAGATCGGCATCGATGCGACGGGCCATCGCCTCCAGCTGGCTGGTTTCGCCGCGCCAGCCTTCAACCTGGGCGAGGCCGGTGATGCCGGGTTTGGCGGTATGGCGCTGCATGTACCCCGGGATGAGCTTGCGGTATTGCTCGTTGTGATCCACCGCATGGGGGCGTGGGCCCACCAGGCTCATCTCGCCATTCAGCACATTGAACAGCTGGGGAAGTTCATCGAGGCTCCAGCGGCGCAGGAACCGGCCCACTGGGGTCACCCGTGGATCATCGCGGGTGGCCTGAAGAAGCCCGGGCCGATCACGGTAACTTTCAGGGAAGGTGTCACTCCTTGGCTGCCATTTAGACGGCCTCGGTTAAGGGTAGCGCGAGGATCGGATCGGGTTCCTCTGGTGGCTTGTTGATCCACACTTCTTCGGGTTGACGCCAGCAGCGGGTGCTTCGGCTCCAGCGTCTTGGATGGGCCTGACGGGCCTTCTCGTAGACATTGGCTCGCTGCTGGCAAATTGCCTTCGCGGCACCGCTGTGACGCTGGTGAGGCGTCACGAATTTGATGCCGCTGTGGCGGTGTTGATGGTTGTACCAGTCGACAAACGCCGACACCCACTCACACGCCTCTTCTTTGCTGGTAAACGGCCGACTGGGGTAGTCGGGCCGGTACTTGAACGTGCGGAACAAGGCTTCCGAGAAGGGATTGTCATTCGAAACCCTGGGCCGAGAGAACGACCGCAGGACACCCAACTCCTCCAGCCGCGCCTCGAGTGTGGCGGCGCGCATGGCATTGCCGTTGTCGGCATGGAGGATCAGCGGCAGGGGGGTGGACTGGTTGGCGCCACATCCCCTTGGGCGGCGGTAACGCTCCTTGAGACAGGCTCGCTGCACCAGATCCGCCGCGATCTCAGCCGATTCCACCTCAGCCATATCCCAGGCCACCACCTTGCGGCTCCAGACGTCGACCACTAGGTAGAGGTAAAGCCACACACCCCGGACTGTGGTCGGCAGATAGGTGATGTCCCAGCTCCAAACCCGGTTTGGGCCATCCGCCCTGAGGCGCGGCACGGAGCGCGGTTCCTGCGGCAACCGGGCCCGCCCACGTCGGTGACACTGCCCTGCCTGGTGCAACACCCGGTAGAAACTGCTCTCGGAGGCGATATAGAGGCCCTGATCCGCCAGCGCTGGCACGATCTGCCCGGGCGGAAGCGAGGCGTACTCCGGTTGGTTGCACGTCAGCAGGATCCGCTGGCGCTCCTCCTCCGTCAGCCGGTGAACGACCAGGCGAGGACTTCCTTTACGGCGGTCCTCGCCGTCCCCATCACCCAGAAAGGCCTTCCGCCATCGTTTGAGGGTACGCAGGCAGATGCCGATCTCACCGCATGCGCTCACCAGGCCGGCTCCAGCCGCATGCGCCTCGCCGATCAGCTCGATCACCTTCCGCCGGTGCGCGGCGCTGGTCAACCTTCCGCGTCCTCCGAGCAGAAGGCATCCCACTTTTTTCGCAGCACCAGCAAGGCCGCCGCCTCCGCCAGGGCCTTCTCCTTGCGCTGCAGCTCCTTCTTGAGTGCTTTGATCTCTCGCTGGTCCTGGGCACGGAGCCTTTCGAGCTCCTTTTGCTCGGCCATCGTCAGCACCGGCTTGGCGTTGGCATCCTGAGCGGTCTGACGCCAGCGGCTCACCTGCTCAGGAAAGAGCCCCCGCTCGCGGCAATAGGCACTGAGCTCAGTGGCGTTCAACCCGGCCGTCTCCAGCACCACCGTGAACTTGTCGGCAGCACTCCAGCCATCTGGTTCCTTCTGAGATGCCGGCACCACCTCTCCCTGCAACCGCCACGTCTTCCTCCATTTGTAGAGGGTGATCACGTGGATGCCCAGCTCTTCTGAAATCCGGGCCACGCTCTGCCTGTGCGGCGGGCTCATCCGCCTTCTCACATCAGCCTTGACGGCCTCGCTGTAACGACGCATTGGTCATGTCCTCAAGCCCCCGGATGTACGGATGAGAGGGGTGACATCTTTCCTGAAACCGGGGGATCACCGGCTTCCATCACCCGCATCGTGCGGAATTTGTAGATGCGGAAGCGTTTACCGTCGAGGCCATAGCGGTCCTGCACAAACAGGATCGGTCCAGGACTGCTGAGGGCAACAGCGATGGCGATCGCCAGCAGCAACGGGCTGATCAGCACCACACCGGTGCTGGTGAGGGCGAGATCGAACGATCGCTTGAGATGGCGATCGATCAGCGAAGCTTCGCTGCCCCAGAGATCAATGCAGGGGAGATGCCCCAAGCGGTCGACCCGGAAGTGCATGTTGCTCTGTGCCCAATCCGGGGCGTAGACCACCGGCAGGCAGGTGTCGCCAAAAAGGGCCAGCAGCTGCCCCATGGTGAAGCCATCGCGGGTGACATGGCTGAACACGATTCGATCCACGCTGTGGCTTTCAAGCCAACGACGCATCTCCGCAACCCCGCCGCCGCAGCTGGGGAACTGGGGTGGCTGCTGATCGGGTGAGACCGGGATTGGACTGAACCAGGCCACCATGCGCAGGCCCATCCAGGGAGCAGCCCGCAGCTCGGCCTGGAAGGCGGCAGCGGCAGCGGGCATTCCCCAGTAGAGGATCGTGCGGCTGTTGCCACCGCGTTGGCGGTGGCAACGCAGCAGTTGCCTCAACCCCACGTGGTTGAGCAGTAACAGCAGCCAACAGCTCAGGGCCCAGAGGCTGGTTTCAATCCGAGAGAAGCTGGCAGTGGTTTTGGTGAGATAGGTGAGCAGCAGCAGGGCAGTGAGCACGAGCAGCCAGCGGCTGCTCACCCGCCGCGCCAGGGTGAACAGGCTGGCCTGCCGGTAACTGGCGTACACGCCTCCTGAGGAGAGCATCAAGGCTGTGAACGCCATGATCCACAGCCAGGTGGGCAGCACGAGGGGATCGATCTCCCGCCGGTGATCCAGAAGGACGAAGAGCCCAGCCGCTAGAACTGGATCCAGCACACGCTGAACGCGGGCCAGATCATTGCCATGCAGGCGTAGCAACCCCCCGAAGGTGGCAGAACTCATCGATCAGTTCGGATGATTGAAGATGGTGGAAACACCACGGGTGAGGCCGTCACCAAGGCCATGCCCCATCGCAGACTTGGGCGCAGGATAATCCCCGCCCAAGGGCCATGAAGGTGCTGCTGTACGGCCTGAACTACGCCCCCGAACCGGTGGGCATTGGCAAATACAGCGGCGAGCTGGCGGAGTGGTTGGCCGCTCGGGGCCACCAGGTGCGGGTGATCACTGCACCGCCCTACTTCCCGCAGTGGCAGGCGCGCGGCAATGGCTACCGGCGAGAGTGGCGCTCTGGTGTCGCGATTCAGCGCTGTCCGCTGTGGGTGCCGCTGCGGCCGAGCGGGCTCACCCGCCTGTTGCACCTGGCGAGCTTTGCCCTCAGCAGCCTGCCGGTGCTGCTGGCGCAGGCGCGCTGGCGGCCGGATGTGGTGTTCACGGTGGCGCCAGCCTTTTTCTGCGCACCAGGGGCCCGATTGCTGGCGGCGCTGTGCGGCCGCGGCACGGCCAGCTGGCTGCACATTCAAGACTTTGAACTTGACGCAGCCTTTGAACTGGGGCTGCTCAAGGGCCGGCTGCTGCGCCGGCTGGCGGAGGGGTGGGAGCGGCGCACGCTGCGGGGCTTTGCGCGGGTGAGCACGATCAGCGGCGCCATGGTGCAGCACGCCATTGCCAAGGGGGTGGCGCAAGAGCGGGCGCTGCTGCTGCCCAACTGGGTGGACCTGCAGGCGATTCAGCCCGAGGCGGAGAGTGCACGGGCCAGCAATCCCTATCGGCGCGAGCTGGGCATCGGGCCGGAGCAGCGGGTGCTGCTCTATTCGGGCTCGATGAACAAGAAGCAGGGGCTGGAGCTGCTGGTGCAGGTGATCCAGCAGCTGGCGGATGTGCCGGATCTGGTGTGGCTGCTGGCGGGCGAGGGGCCGAGCAAGGCCGAGCTGGCGGCGGCTACGGCCGGGATGACCCAGGTTCGGCTGCTGCCGCTGCAGCCGCCCGAACGGCTGAACCATTGGCTCAACCTGGCGGACGTGCACCTGCTGCCGCAGCGGGCCGGGGCGGCGGATCTGGTGCTCCCCTCGAAGCTGCTGGGGATCCTGGCGAGTGGGCGGCCCGTGGTGGCCAGCTCACCGGCCAGCAGTGAGCTGGGGCAGATCGCTGCGCAGGCGGGGCTGCGGGTGGAGCCGGAGGATGCCTCCGCGTTTGCGGCGGCTGTGCGCCAGCTGGTTTCTGATCTGGAGCTACGCCGCCAACGGGGCCGGGGGGGCCGGGCGCTGGTGGAGCAGTGCTACGGCCGCGACGCCGTGTTGGGCGCGCTGGAGGGGCAGCTGCTTGGCATCGCTGGGGGCGCGAAGCAGCCATGAAGGCTGCTCTGAAGGGGCTGATCAGGTGGTTGAGGCTCTATCCGCTGGCGGCCTGGCTCTACGAGCTGTGGCGGCGGGTGGCCCGCCCCCACACCCACGGAGCCTTGGTGGCGCTGTGGCATGGGGGCAGGCTGCTGTTGGTGCAGGCCAGCTACCGGCGCAGCCTGTCGCTGCCGGGGGGAGGAATCGGCCGTGGCGAACCCGCAGGGCAGGCAGCGGTGCGCGAACTGGCCGAGGAACTGGAACTGCGCGTGCAGCCGGACGATCTGGGCGCAGCTTGGGGGGTGAGCGAGCTCAGCAAAGGGGGCCGCAACACGGTGTGGATCTTCCCGCTGGTGCTGCACGAGCAGCCAGTCCTGCGGCCCGACGGCCTGGAGATCGTGGCGTGCCACTGGCTCAGCCGGGAGCAGGCCCTTGAGCGCCAGTTGCCCACCCATCTGCGCGCTTACCTCGCAACGGCCATGCAACCCTGCAGCCGATCGACGAGGACGAGGGAAGACCTCAGGTGAAGTCGCCGCACTCGCTCTCAACGCCGGGATCCCCTTGGAGCCGCGGCTAGCAATGCCGAATCTGCCGATTGATCGCACCATTCGATCCTTGGAGGCCAACCAAGGCAAGCGATCGAATGTCCTGGTCATGGAGATGCCAGCCTCAACCGAGCCTGGCCTCTGGGAGACGATTGCTGATGCAATCACTGTGGCCTTTCATCGGAAGGATTGACAGGCAACAGCGAGATTAGGCCGGCCCTTTGGGCCAGTTCGGCGTCTACGAGGGCGATCGAGGCAGCTGCGCAGCGGAAGGAGCGCGGGCCTAACGGCATTTCTGGCGCGGATTCAGCGGTGGAAATGGGCTGCATCGCTCAGCTTCTCTCACATCCGTCCCTGCAGCCGGTAGAGGAGGGTGGCGGCGGTTTCGCGCAGAGCGAGGCGATTACGTTCAACGGGGGCGAGGGGAGGCTCTGCAGCGAGGGGCTGCACCTGGATGCCCTGGCGCTGAAAGGCGTTGGCGGCCCGGGGGAGTTGCCAGGGGTCTGTGATCAGCAGCACTGGAGCGCCGGGGTGGCGTTGGCGCAACCAGGCGGCGGTGAGGGTGGCGTTCTCCCAGGTGGTGCGGGCGCATGCGTCGCCCGCGACGCGGGCGGGGGCGACCCCGAGGGCGACCAGTCGATCGGCGGTGGCACGCTCGTCGCCGGATACGTAAGCCGCCAACGCCTGACCCCGCCGAAGGCGATCTGCGGCGGCTTCGGTGGTGGCGGCGGCGATGGCGGGTCCGCGTCCCACCAGCACCACCACCGGCAGGGCACCGGGATCGCCGCCGGGCGGCGAAGAGACCGGGGCTGGCAGCTGGGCCATGAGCCATCCGCTGAGCAGGGCGGTGGCGGCGGGGCTGTAGAGGGCGCTGAGGACCAGGGGGGTGAGCAGCGCCGCAGCTGGCAGCACTGGCCGCGGCAGCTGGAGCAACCAGGCGAGGACGGCCGCCAGAGCGGCTGCCGCGGGCAGAAGCAGAACGGGCGTCTGCACCCACCCGAGCACCAGTTCACGCAGCTCAATCCACGCCAGCGGAGCCGATGGACACGCCTGCCACGAGAAGGAAGCAGCAGGAGCGATGGCGACGCTTTCAGGGGGCATCACCGTATTCGGGCAATGGGAAGAGCGACGAGGGCGAGGAATCGCCGGTGGAGGACAGAGGGTTCTAGCTGGAAGCGCGCGAGCCTGTATTCGATCGCTTCAAGCTGGTCGCTCTCGCTCCTCAGCTGTTTCTTTCGCTGCTCGTCGTCGGGATCCCGAGGCCAGTTGAGCGTCGACAACCACAAGCGGCATCGAGGCAGCGATGAACCAGACGCCCCATTGCTGCGGGAGCGGGAAGGCGGCTCCGGAGGGGAGGGCGATGTGGTCATCGGAGGTGAGCAGGGCGATCAGGGCGATCACGGTGCCGGCGATGGCCTGGTTCGCTCCTTGGCGATCGAGGCAGCAGCTGCGGCTGCCGGACGAAATCGGTGTTGCCGGTAAGCCTGGCGCAGATTCAGCCGGGGAATCGAGCTGCACTACAGACTAAGCGCAACTTATACCATAGTACGCCTGTACCGAATCCGATAGGGGTCGGCGGCGGGTTTGTGGGGTGCGTACAGACGCGCGGCGCAGAGCAGCCGGGCGGGGGACATCCCTCTGCGGCAGTGTGCAGGTAACGCGCCATCCACCACACCACATATGGTGTCCTCGGAGTCGCCAGGAAGGACACTCTCCGGGGACCACACCTACCAGCGGCCGGCGCACACGAGCCGGCTGTTCAGAGGCTCACCCGTCCCACCCGCACGGGTGCCGCGGTGCGGCAGCGCTGCTGCACGAAGGGGAGGTCACGGATCCAGAGCTGGTTGTGGCCGGAGCCGGACTGGGTGGCGGTGCTGAGGGGCTGGAGCTGGCGGCTGAAGGGGTCGTAGGCGTAGCGGGAGAAGCCGGCGTCGGCCATGACGGCCTGCAGGGCGGGGGTGTCGGCCTCCAGCAGCACGGCTTTGAGTTCCGGGTTGTGCAGGGCGTGGGTGGCGCCCTGGAGCACCTGGGGCTCGAAGCCCTACACGTCCACCTTCCAGAGCAGCGGGGCGGGGGTGCTGGTGAGCAGATGGTCGACCGTGGTGACGGGCACCTCCACCGTGGCTTCCAACGTGTTTTTTGCGGTGGCGAGCGAAGAGCCTGTGACCACACGGTTCATCGGGCCCCGATCGGCGGTGAAGCGCAGGCTGCCCGGCTCGGCGCCGACGGCCAGGCAATGGCTGGCGACCAGCGCGTGGAGGTTGTTGAGGCGCAGGTTGCGCTGGAGGCTGGCGTAGGTGGCCGGGATGGGCTCCAGGGCAGGACTGATTCAAAGTCTGTCCCAGGCTCTCTTGCCGGGGCTGTCAGCATGGGTTGAGGTCGGCGTAATCGCCTCCTCTTTGTGCTTGAAAGCGCTTCCGCCGCAACCGATCTCGACCTGATCAGCTATCTGAGGTCGATCCCCGATGCGCGGATGCGGCGCGGGGTTCGGTTTTCATCCTGGTATCTGCTGCTGGTGGCCGTGCTCGGGATCCTGAGCGGCTGCCAGAGCTTGCGGGATCTGGAGCGGTTTGCCATCCGCCACCACGCCGCGCTCACCGAGGCGCTGGGCGTGGAGCTGAGGCGGCCACCATCGGATTCCTCGTTCCGCTACTTCTTCCAGCAAGTCGACGTGCCAGCCCTGTGCGGCGCGATCCGTGACTGGACAATCGCCCAGATCCCTGGTGGCGCAGCCGATCTCGACCAGCTGGTGTGTGACGGCAAGACCTTGAGGGGTTCGATCGATCCCACGGCTGGCGGGGGCTCCGCGTTCATTGCCCAGGTCACGCTGTACTCCGCCGCTCTGGGCGTGGCGATCAGCCAGGCTTGCTACGCCACCGGCGAAAACCACGAGCGGGCGGTGCTGCGCCAACTGCTCGGCGAGCTGGATCTCGAGGGCGTGCTCATCCAGGCTGACGCGCTCCATACCCAGCGTCCGTTTTTCGGCAGCTCCAGGAGCAGGGGGCCGACTTCCTCCTGACCGTGAAGGGCAACCAGAAGTCGTATCCATTCAGGGGTCGGGAAAGCTCACCGCGAACTTCAGCTCTGCTGAACTCTTGACTGCAGCTTGATTCCCGGTTGCATCTCAGGCAGAGACCGCCTGTGATGAGCGCCCCTCCTGCCGGGATTCCAGAAGCGGATTGGCTGGCAACACCAGCCAGCATCAGATCGCTGATCCTCGCTCAGCAGCAGGAGATTCAGGCTCTCAGGCAGGAGAACGACGAGCTCCGCAGCCAACTCACCGCCCTGGCGAGCGAGCTGGCCCAGCTGCGGGAGCGGATCGGCCGCAGCTCCCGCAACTCCTCCAAACCGCCCTCCAGTGACGGCCCTGGGTTCAAGCCGCCGGAGCGACGCAAGGGCAGTGGCCGCAAACGCGGTGGCCAGCTGGGCCATCCCGGCTCGGGCCCTGAGCTGCTGCCGTTTGAGCGGGTTGATGAGGTGGTGGAACACCACCCGGATGCCTGCCGCCGTTGCGGCACGTTGCTGGCGGGAGAGGATCCAGATCCGTTGCGCCATCAGGTGATTGAGATCCCGCCGATCACGCCGCTGGTGATCGAGCATCGGTTGCATCGCCTGGTCTGCCCCTGCTGCTCCACCAGCATCTGCGCAACGCTGCCTGCTGATGTGGAGGCCAGTCCCTACGGCCCCCGGCTCAGTGCCCTGGTGGGTCTGCTGGGCAGCGTCTTTCCGTTGAGTTTCAGCAAGACCCAGGCGCTGCTCGATCAGCTGCTGGGGGTGGAAATCAGCCGTGGAGCGATTGCAAAGGTCCGCGAGCGTCTGAGCGCCGTGTTGGCGGAACCGATGGCTCAGGCGCTGGAGGCTGCCCGTCAGCAGCCGGTGGCCTACGTGGATGAAACCGGCGCCCCCACCGGCAACGCCGATGGGAACAATCCCAGTGGAAAACGGGGCTGGCAGTGGGTCATGGTCACCGCCGCAGTGACGGTGTTCCTCCAAGGCCTGAGCCGATCCACAGCCGCCGCCATCGAGCTGCTGGGGAGCACCTTTGGCGGGATTGTGGTGAGCGATCGCTTCTCGGCCTACAACCACCTGCCCATTCAGCAACGCCAGCTGTGCTGGGCGCACCTGATCCGCGACCTCACCGCCATCGCTGAACGCCCCGGCGCCAGTGCTGAATTTGGAGCGGAGCTGCTCGGCCTGCAGCAACAGCTGTTTTACCACGGGCACCGCTACAAGCACGGAACGATCGACTGGCACGGCTTGCAGCAAAGCTGCCGGCCGATCCGACAGGCCTTTGAAGCGAGGCTGCAGCAAGTGGTGGAACTGGGCTACCAGCGGGGCGAGCGAACGCCATGGGCCAAAACAGTGCGCACCGCTCAGCAGATCCTGCAGCTGGCCGATGGCCTTTGGACCTTCCTGGAGACCCCTGGATTCGAGCCGACCAACAATGCCGCCGAGCGTGCCCTGCGCCAGTCGGTGATTCAGCGCAAGATCAGCCATGGCGTCCAATCCCGCCAGGGTGCGATCTGCCGCAGCCGCCTGCTCACCGTCACCACCACCCTCAGGCAACAGGGCCGCGATGTCTGGCAGTTCCTGGAGCAGGCCTGGATTGCCCATCACCGCGGTGGTGTGATGCCGTCACTGCTGCCCGATCCTGAATCAGCAGCACAGAGCACTGCTTGTTGATCGCTCAGTGATGAGCTTTCAGGGATGGAGTGCGACGGGGCGTCCTGCTCCCTGAACGCATACAAAGAACCTCACCTTTTGCAATACCGAATCTCGCGAGAGGTTTATCAATGGCGCGGTCAGTGTCCGAGGTACATTGAGAAAGAATTGGACGCCACACTAAGTGGATTAACTGAAGAGATTATCAAATGAACTGATCTGCCATGTCATCCAATGAATGCACAATAGGAATGCCGTGTTGCTGAGCCCATTCGATATGCTTACCGCCATACCCGGTGGTGATTAAAGCCGACGCCATGCCAAGAGACAAGCCAGCCTGAACATCTGAAGGCTTGTCACCAACCATCAAAGATCGTTCCCAATCAACTGGATGGAGTTTGGCTGCTTCTTCAAAAAGCCCTCGGCCAGGCTTACGGCAATTGCATCCCTGGTCAGGCCGATGAGAACAATGATGCCACGATGAAATCGACACTCTTTGCTGAGCCAATAGCTGACGAACTCGGCAATTTACAGCAATAACATCTTCCTCAGTAATCAGGCCCCGACCAACTCCTGACTGATTGGAAACGACAACCAAACGGTATCCGATAGCAGCAAATCGCAGCAGACCATCAACAGCTCCATTCTCCAAAACAACCAAGTCGGGATCGCGTAAATAATTCTCCTCACGGATCAAAGTGCCGTCTCGATCAAGGAACAGATGTGGGTCCATAAACAAAACTGCTAACGATAAAGATCGTCTGTGTTGAGATAGTTGACGACATAATCGGCGACACCCGATTCAATACTATGGAAGGGAACCATGTACCCCGTGGAGCGAAGCTTAATTACCTCTGCCTGGGTGAAATACTGATAACGATCCCGCAGGTGCTCGGGCATTGGAGCGAAGTCAAAGCTAATGGGGACTTGAAGGGCAGTGGCAATCGATGTAAGCAGATCACGAAAACTCCGGGCTTCTCCGGTACCAACATTAAAAAGGCCTGAAACAGCTGGATTCTCAAGAAGCCACTTCATAAACATAGTACAATCCTTTACATAAACGAAATCGCGGCTTTGAGCTCCGTCAGCCATCCCTGGCCGATGAGACTGAAAAAGACGGATTGGCTTGCAATCACGAACATCAGCGAAAAACTTGGCAACCACACTCTGCATATCTCCCTTGTGATACTCGTTCGGGCCGTACACATTAAAAAACTTCAAGCCACACCACTGGGGAGGGGCTGGCATCCCATCAGCAACCCGCTGCATGAGAATCCGGTCCGTGGCATGCTTGCTCCAGCCATAGGCATTGAGTGGACGAAGCTGAGCAAGGGCAACAGGATCTTGATCATCAATCAAACCTGTTTCCAGCGCTCCGTACGTGGCGGCGGAGGAAGCGTAAATGAATGGGATTTGGTAGTCAGCACAGAGGTCCCAAAGATCAATCGTAAGGCGAATATTATCAGCAATCAGGCGATCAACATTACGCTCAGTAGTGGCAGAGATTGCACCCATGTGTACTATAGCTCGAATCCGGGAGGCCGACTCACGGATAAATGGAAACAACTGAACAGGACTAATAAAGTCGGCGACAAAATGCTTGGCAACATTCATCCATTTGTTGCCGCAAGACCAATAATCACAAGCAACCAGATAAGATCCCCCTGCTTCACTCAGCTCGGCAACCATGTTTGAGCCAATAAATCCAGCAGCTCCAGTGATGATGATCATGATGTTTTTCTCCGTGCTTTTGCAATCATACGCGTAGAACTTTTACCTGACTCAATGGGGGCGAGCACAACATCGCCACCATAGCCAAGCACGAGTGAGGAGCCGACAACCGTTTCAATTGTATAGTCAGCGCCCTTTATCAGCACATCAGGGCGAATCAATTCGATTAAAGTAAGCGGGGTGTCATCGTCAAAAATCACCGTAGCATCCACCATTCCGAATGCCCCAAGCACGGCAGCTCGATCATCCTCAGAATTGATTGGACGCTCGTCTCCTTTGCCGAGACGACGTACTGAAGCATCACTATTAATGCCAACAATCAAGACATCGCACTGGTCACGAGCAAAGCGCAACAACGACACATGACCTGGATGTACTAGATCAAACACACCATTTGTGAAGCCTATACGTTTTCCCTCGGCTCGGCACGTAGCAACATAAGCTAGCAGTTGAGAAGCCTTTAACAAAAGGGGATCGCCTGGGCGAGGCCGACAAGCTGAAAGGCTCATCAGACGGTTAATTAACTCGCCCGGTGCCACGGTTGCAGTGTCGGGCTTGGCTACAACAAGGCCAGCGGCAACATTGGCTGTACTAGCCGCCTCGCCATAGCTTCCACCTGCAGCAAGCACACACGCCAAGGTGGCAATCACTGTATCGCCAGCACCCACCACATCGAAAACCTCGAGTGCACCACTGGCTAGGTGCAACGGCGGGGCATCGTCAAGAACCAGACTCATGCCGTGAGCGCCCCGAGTAATGAGCACTGCGGAAACGCCGCTTTCATTGAGCAGGCGGAGGCCAGCACGTTCAGCATCCTCAGTGGTATGAATAGGGAATCCAGTCGCTCGTTCGGCCTCAACGGTGTTTGGTGTGAGAAGGGAGGCACCCGCGTAGCTATTGAAATCAGGGCTCTTAGGATCAACCACAACAGGTATACGAAAACGACGCGCCATAGCAATTACCTGCTGCAGCAAATCCGGACAGAGAAGTCCCTTGGCGTAGTCGGAAAGAATCAAGACGTCGTGTCCAGGTAACAAGGGCTCAAGCAGGCTGAGGACACGCTGGATCTCTACATTACCGATGGGGTCGTTAGTCTCGTTGTCAAGGCGCATCAGATGTTGGCCCGCCGCCGTGAACCTCACCTTGTGGCATGTGGGCCGCTCACTGAAAACCAAATTGCAACTGATCCGGGCATCGCTCTGCAGCAAATCATGGAGAATTGAGCTAGCCTCATCGTGGCCAGCGAGGCCCACCAGGCTGCAATGGCCACCAAGGGAAGTGATATTCCTGGCCACATTGGCAGCGCCACCAGGAATGTGAACCACTTGCCCAGGTCTGAAGACAGGCACTGGCCGCTCAGGTGAGATACGCTCCACGCTGCCGTGATTGAAAGTATCGAGGATTAGATCACCGAGGCATAGCACGCGAGCATCGCGGAACTGCTGCACTAGGGGAACTAGGGCCTTGTAATCCATCTCGTCGTCAACGGCAGGCAATGGGAACAAACAGCTCTTCAATAGCACAGGCGATGTGGTAGCCACTGCTGGCCTTCACTGGGAGCTCCAGAAAGCGTCCAGATGAATCCATCTCATCAAACCACAAGCCAGGCCGGGGCCCTGATAAGAAGTGCAGAAGAGATTCAAGAGCTTGATCGCGATAGCGACAGGCAGTTTCTAGCCCCTTGATCTGAGTCTGATGGTGCCAGGCCTTGAGGCGTTCAGTCTGCTGCCATAGACGAGCTGTAGTGTTAGAAGGAAGAAGTTGATCATTGATGCACTCGATCACCACATTGCGTTGCTTGTCCACACCAAAGACTTCAGCTTGGTGGCAAAGGCGCTGGGCTGCTGCAGCGATCGTGGAATCTCCACTGAAGGACGCCCATTGAGCAAGCAACCAACTCCACTCAAATTGATGGCCGGGTTCAATTCGAAGAAAGCCATCTTGACGTATCGGACGCCAACTCAGGTCGAAATGTTCGGGAAGAGCACCGAATTGCGGCTGTATCATATGCTCTACAGCAAGCTGAGCAAGGGCTGCTGCGCGGTGGCACCAGAAATCATCGCCATTATCCTGAAGATTGCTCCAGCAAAGGAAAGCTTCGAACAAATGCATGTGTGGATTAGCGCACTGCACATCAGGTGTAACGTCATCATGGTATCCACCATGGGGATTGAGCCTAAGGCGATTCACGATGCGACGAGCCAACGCCTCCGGCTCAAGAGAATCAGGGCGCCTATGCGCCTGCCTTGCAAGAGCAACCAGGACGAAAGCTACGTCATAAAGATGTTGGCGACTGTCGATCAGATCACCATTGGCAGTGCAGCTGGCCCGCACGTGGCCCTCGGGGCTCACAAGATAACGACTGAGAAACTGGAAGCCATGATCGATCAGCTCATCGGCTGCACCCTGCCAACCCAAAGCTTCACCAACGGTAAACCAGTAAATCTGCCGAGCCACTAGGCGAGTACGTCTCGGCTCATTTGTTGGATTCAGGCTGGGATAGAGTTTCTCAAAGAAGCCGCCACTCTGTCGATCCACCCCATAACAGCTCCAGAGGGGCAGTGCCTGAACTAGAAACCAGCCATGTAACGAAGTGAACGAAGGCGTGCCAATCATCGAGTTCTAATTCTAGCTCAAAGCAATAAGTGCCAGTGCCTGTTTAAGCACCTGATCCACGCTGATACCATCCATACCCTTCATTTGATGGATCACCCGGACATGCGATCCGAGCGGGTGCCATAGCTTTGGCTTATTATAAGATCCAAACAAACCAAGAGCAGGAGCACCAACGCATTGAGCCAAATGTAGCGGCCCTGAATCATGACCAACGAATAAATGCGCGTGAGCCAACAGGGCAGCCACCTCCCTCGGGCTAGGGCCTCCACAGAGATTCACGCCACCATCACCCCAGTATTGAAGCAAGGTTTCAGCACGAAGATGATCATCATCTGCGCCCACAATGGCCAAGCCATTCAAACCTGAACGTTCCCTGAACTTTTGAAGAAATAGTGCCCAGCGTTCCAGCCCCCAATCCTTGGATGGTTCTTTCCCTCCTGTATTGATAACAAGAAAAGGAGATGGCAAGGTTGCTGCCAATTGAGCTCCTACTCGTTGCTCGACATCAGTTAGGCGAAGATCCCAGAAAGATTGGTCAGAGAGATTAACTGGCCCTATCGAAGCAAAACAACGAGCCAGGCGCGAAGCCTCAGACTCAAGCTGTTTTGTAATAGGATCAACTCGCGGCAACCGCTGATCTTCATTAGTGGGCACACATAGAAGATTCCGGAAACCAGCCAGACGGAAAAACATAGACTCCCTTCTTATCATCCTTTGAGTGGGCTCACTTCGCATATAAATCAATGTCGACGTCTTTAAGGCTCTGAGTTGCATTAGAAGGCGAGAAGCGGCTATAGGATTGCGAAGACCAATTGAATAATTAACAACCCTGTTTACAAACCCACTTTCAGTGCCAAGTACCGTTACCATAGGCGCAGCCTTCGATGAAACGGGGTAATTTGTAAGCAATGTAATCTTTGACGACGGAAAAGCTTGGCGAATGGCATGAAAACAAGGAAGGGCTGCAACCGTATCGCCCATGCTGCCTATGCGAAATACAACGAGATGTTTAGGGAGTGAATTCATATCTTGGTAACATGAGTTACATTAAACCTAACATTAGCCAGAGGGCTGGATGCGGTCCCCCGCGCTTATCAGCGATAATCGGCAATGACAGGATTCATAGGACGCCAAAAACAGAACAGCCCGTATCCCCCGCCGTCAGGAAAGTTGTCGCCCGTGCTTTTGACCACGCGGGGGCATGAGGAGATGACCAGTGCATCGTTACAGCGAGGCTTTCCAGGCTGACATCAGGAAGCGGATGAGTCCGCCCGCTCGGCAGAGCGTGGCGAGGAACTCCGAGGAGACGGGCATTCACATCTGCACTCTCTACGCTTGGCGCAAGTGCTGGCGGCTGGAGGGGGAGGTGGTGCCGGCATCGCACAAGGACCCTGAGGGCTGGAGCGCTGCCGACAAGTTCACGGTGGTGCTGGAGACCGCTGGTTTCAATGCCACCGAGCTCAGCGCCTTCTGCCGGGAGCGGGGTCTGTACCCCGAGCAGGTGGAGCGCTGGCGGCTGGCATCGCAGGATGCCAACGAGAAGCTCCGCGCCCAGGACCAGCGGGAGATCAAGCGGCTCCAGAAGGAGCTGCGCAAGAAGGAGAAGGCCCTGGCGGAAGCGGCGGCGCTGCTGCTGGTCACAAAAAACATGCAGGCCCTCTGGGGAGAGGCCGAGGAGGACTGACCTCCGAGGCGGATCGCCGTAGGGCACTGGAAATCCTCGATGACGGTGTCGCCGCTGGTGCCACGGCGGCGCGGGGGCGGAGCGCATGGCCATCAGCCTGCGCACCCTGCAGCGCTGGAGGCGGCAGTTCGCGGGTGATGGGGACGGTGGGGAGCGCCGCAAGGGCAGAGTGCGCCACGTGCATCATCGGCTGAGCCAGCAGGAGCGCCAGCAGATCCTGGCGGTCTGCAACGAGCCGCCATATGCCTCGCTGCCGCCAACCCAGATCGTGCCCGCCCTGGCCGACCAGGGCGAGTTCCTGGCCTCCGAGAGCAGCTCCTACCGCGTGCTCCACGAGCATCAGCAGGTGTAGCGCCGCGGTCGGGCCAGGCTGCCGCAGCAACCGCGGCCGGTGCCACGGCGGCCTGCTGATGGGCCCAACCAGCTCTGGAGCTGGAACATCACCTTTCTGCCCATCAGCGTGTGGGGCGTGTGGCTCTACCTCTACCTGGTGGTCGACGTCTGGAGCCGCAAAATCGTCGCCTGGGACGTGGCTGAGCGTGAGCAGACCCAGGTGGCCGCCGATCTGATCAGCAGAGCCTGCATCCGGGAGCGGATCAGCAAGCGCCGCCAGCGCCGGCTGGTCCTGCACGCCGACAACGGCAGCGCCATGCGCTCCGCCACGCTGGAGGTGCGACTGGTAGAGCTTGGGGTGCTGCGCTCGTTCTCCAGGCCGTGGGTATCGAACGACAACCCCTACTCCGAGGCGCTGTTCCGCACCGCCAAATACCGGCCGGAGTACCCCAGCCGGCCCTTTGCCGGCAAGGAGGAGGCCTGCCAGTGGGCGACGGCATTCGTGCACTGGTACTGCCACGAGCACCGCCACAGCGCGATCAAATTCGTGACGCCACACCAGTGGCACAGCGGCCAGGCCGTTGCCATCTGTGAGCGGCGCACGCGGCCTTATGAGCAGGCCCGCCAACGCCATCCCAGACGCTGGTCACGATCGGTTCGCTGCTGGCGGCAACCTGTCGTTGTCTAGATCAATGAACCGCCAGATGCCACGACAGCCGAGGAGGAGTTACTGTTTCTGCAGGCGACCTGAATAGGCGCCGACCGGTGACATCTTTCCTGAAGGTCACCGGCCGACAGCTTCAGCGGGGTCATGGGGCTGCCAGTAGGCATGAAACGACTCCCCGAGGAGATATTTCATAATCTAACGGCTGTATGCGGGACGCCACACTAGGGCTAGGCATCAGTTCAGGCGAGCGAGTCTAACCATTCCCCAGAGATGGCCAGACTATCAGATGAATAGCCACCATAATGCATCTGGTAGTTATCCCGAGCAAATCTACCCTCCAATCTCGAGAGCTCATGGCGGGATAAATGACCATGCTCAAACTGAATTAAACGAGGCCGGTAACGCTTAAAGTCTATCGACTCTAAAACTTGCGAGTCATAGCCTTCACAATCAATCTGTAGCAGATCTAGATCATCAAACCCATGCTTTTGCAGGAGCGCGTCAAGCGTGAGCGCAGGCACCCGCACCTGCTGAAGTGACTGCTCAGGAACACCTGTTTGCCTGGACACCACGGAAGGGCTGAAGGACGTGACTGTTAGCGAAAAAGGAATATCCTGATGATCTGACGGCTGAACAAAGGGCACTCTGTAGATATTGATATAACTGCCTGACGGAGAGATAGCCGAGTTTTCAAAAATCAAACGATCACTGCAGGCAGCATAATTATGGACAAGCCGAGCGAACACATCCGGCTGGGGCTCAATCAGAATTCCACGCCATTCATGACGAAGGATGTAAGCGTGAAGTGGATCACCATGAATACCGTCGTTAGCACCAACCTGGACAAAAGTAAGTGGGTGCTCACGACACCGCATTAATAGGTTAACCAGCACGCGAAACACTGGAAGATGAGACTTCTGCTGTGCGGGGACTTTCCGAATCTCAACCCCATTTGAACGCAGATACGCTTGAAGAGATTTTTTCCCAAACATTGGAATAGAATTTAATGTTCAAAACAAAGATAGCACAAGCAATCCATGCCCAAGCAGAATTAACAATTCATACCCCGCCCACGAGTTCTTGCCTAGGGAAGCTCTGATCAAGACCGGGAATTGAGCGCAAGCGTGTCTCATTCTCGTCAATGAGACACATGTGGGGTATTTCTGTCCTTGGCTACTCGCCAGGTGCTCCAGTCCAGGGCCTGACTTGCTTATTTCTCGTGAGTTCCCCGATCATTTTTGGCTGCTCACCCTCAAGATGGCACACTTATTCTGTCATTTATGCTGTAGAAGGACAACGTTCGCGCACCATCCAGAGATTAGCGAGGGCAAACAGCATCGTCAGCTTGAGGTTGTTCTTGCGGATGCCTCGGTAGAAGACCTTCCGAAATCCAAACTGGCACTTGATGATCCGAAATGGATGCTCCACCTTTGCCCTGACATGGGCTTTCGCCGCCTCCATCAGATCCAGCAGTCTTCCCTCTGGGGTGTCCGGTAGAACTCGGCGCTGTCCGGGCTTCATGGCGATGCGCATCTCTGCTTCGCAGTCCTTGAACGCCTCACGCTTTTCGATGCCGATGTGGCCAGAGTTGCCGTAGATCACGCGTTCCTCGCCATGGACGCGATCGGCTGCCGTGTTCAGCTCATGGACGTTGGCAGCCGTGCTCACCACCGAATGGACCAGACCCGAGGCTGCATCCACACCGATGTGGCACCGCATCCCAAAGAACCACTGGTTGCCTTTGGCCACCGAGTGCATTTCAGGATCCCGCTCGCCCGTCTTGTTCTTGGTTGAACTGGGAGCGTTGATGATTGTGGCATCGAGGATCGTACCCTCCTTAAGCATCACGCCCTTCTCCCGCAGGCTCTGGTTCACCGTCTCCAGGATCTGCTCTGCTATCCGATTCTCTTCCAGGAGGTGGCGGAAGTTCAGGATCGTCGTCTCGTCAGGGATCCGGTCCTCAACCATGTCGATCCCAGCAAAGCGGCGGAAGCAGGGGGTATCGATCAGCATCTCCTCCATCAAGGGATCGGAAAGCGTGAACCACTGCTGCAGCAGGTGGATGCGCAGCATCACCACCAGCGGAAACGGTGGGCGCCCGCCCTTGGCAGAAGGCCTGTGGTACACAGGCGAAATCAAGGCCAGGAAAGCATCCCAGGGCACTGTGGCTTCCATCTCGTCGAGGAAGCGCTGCCGGCGCGTTTTCTTCTTGGCGTAGGTCTGCTCGTAGTCCGTGAAACCCAACTGGAGGGGGGCCGCCATCCGCTGCCAGTCTCAGCTTTGGAACTGTGCTGATTCTATCGGGTTTTTCAGGGGTTCCCTAGTATGCCGTCCCGGAAATAACAGCTAGAATCGAGAGTGTCACCCGAGGTGCCTTGTGGCGCTTGGTCGTCCGATGCCTCCGCTGGTCCTCAGCGAGGACGAGGTTCAGCAGTTGCGGGCCCTTGCAAATTCCCGGTCGTTGCCGCATTCGATCGTGCAGCGCGCTCAGATCGTGCTGGCCTGCGGTGCCGGCGAGACCAACACCGCCATCGCCAAACGGATGGGGCTGACGGGGATGACCGTTGGCAAGTGGCGCAAGCGGTACCGGGAGCTGGGCCTGGAGGGCCTGCATGACGAGCTGCGGCCGGGTAGGCCTCGCACCTACGAGGACGACACGGTGGCGGAGGTGATCAACCGGGCACTGCAGACCAAGCCCACCGATGGCAGCACCCAGTGGTCTGCGCGCTCCCTCGCGGCTGCCACCGGCATCTCCAAAACCACCGTTCACCGCTGGCTGCAGACTTTCTCGGTCCAGCCCCACCGGCAGAAGTCGTTCAAGCTCTCCACCGACCCGTTCTTTGTGGAGAAGGTCCGCGACATCGTCGGCCTGTACCTGAACCCTCCGGATAAGGCGATGGTGCTCTGCGTCGACGAGAAGACGCAGATCCAGGCACTGGACCGCACCCAGCCGCTGTTGCCCATGGGCCTGGGTTACGTGGAGGGCGTCACCCACGACTACATCCGCCACGGCACCACCACGCTGTTCGCTGCTCTGGATGTGGCAACAGGCGAGGTGATCACCCAATGCAAGCCCCGCCATAGGCATCAGGAGTTCCTGGGGTTCCTGCGCCAGATCGAGAAGTCGGTCCCCGAGGAGCTTGATGTCCACTTGATCGTCGACAACTACTGCACCCACAAGCACGCCAAGGTGAGGGCCTGGCTGGCGCAGCGGCCCCGCTTCCACGTGCACTACACACCGACCTACGCCTCCTGGATCAACCAGGTGGAGCGTTGGTTTGGGATCATCACCCAGCGGGCGATCCGACGCGGCAGCTTCTCCAGCGTCAAGGAGTTGATCTCCAAGATCGAGCAATTCGTGGCGGCCTACAACAAGACCAAGGCGCCGTTCAACTGGACGGCCACAGCGGATTCAATCCTGGAGAAGCTCCAGCGACTTTGCTCGCAGATCTCCGGGACGGCACACTAGATTTCGGAACTCAAAGTTGACTTGGCCGATAAGGATAGAACGAACAAGTATTGGATTTAGACGTTGAGGCAAGACATCTAGATATGTTATTCTATGCAGTGGTGATTTCGAGACACACCGATGGCCAGTGGATTCGCCATAACAGTGGAATAAAAATTAGGACTATTTTGATAGGCGTGATTTTAGGTGATCGGCCAATCGCACCGCCAAAGCGATCCCAGTATGCGTAGGATTAGAATAACCGGATACCGGGAATAAAGAGCACCCGGCTACATAGAGATTGGGCACCTCGTGCATTCGGGCATCAGGGTTAGTAACACCTTCCTCGGGGTTCGTACTCATCCGCAATGTACCCATTTGGTGGTACACATCGCTCAAACTTCGTTGAAACTCGTAAGGTGAGTCAATGACATCGCTAAGTGGCTCTACGTCAGCAAGGCAAAGCCTATGAAACTCATCGCGCACAGTATTCGTGTAAGCCTTTATTGCCATGCGAGATTCATCTGCAATACGCCAGTTAAGACATGCTAGAGGCATTCCGAGCCGATCGTCTTTCTTTGAAAGGCTTATACGACTTTCAGGACGTGGGAGTTGCTCTGAATGTGCCTCCAAGAAGATCTCTCCTTCTCTACTAGCTTGTATGCGATGTTTGATACGTACACCATAAGCAAATTTCGCTACTTCTGGCAGATTGATAATGGATTTAGCAAGAAGGGGAATGCCGTCACTGGGTATTGTTCTTCTCTTCAAATGACCGATCAGTGTTTTGAGCGCATTTATACTTATGGAATTATCGACTGAAAAACGGAAAAAGCCGCCAACATTTAAAATGCGATTTTCTCGCTGGAGGGCATCCGAGATGACCACTTTGGGAGCATATTTAGTTCCTCCCACAATAAAGTTATCATAAATCTGATGAAAAGTCGCTCGATTTTTGGGGATGATTCGAGCTACGGGCAGGCTAATATGGTCTTGAAAGTATCGCCCGACTAGTCCATTGGAATTACCGATACCACGATCATCCTGCCTTCTTGAGGCCAGAAGGAGGCGTGCTGATTCAATTGCACCTGCAGCCAATATATAAAAGCGTGCCTTGGCCATAGCAGCATGACCAAGAGTAGATCTTATAGAAAGCTCCTGAACCTCTCCATGCCTATTGATTAAAATTTCAGTTACAGTAGCATCCAAAAGAACCTCCACGTTAGAGCTTAAAGCAAGATCGCCGCGCATGTTATTCGCGAAATTAGGTCTTGGACTCCAACTTGAAAATTCTGACTTTAGTTTTTCAGGATTAAAAAGCGGCGGATTTATGCCATGACCTATCCAAAGTGAATCACCACCAGTGGCTAGCTTTAGCTGTGCTAAATCAGCAGCTCGTTTATAAAATGGTTTAAGTAATGTTTTCTGGAAAGGCCAACCGGAAACACCAAGCCATGGTCGCTCTGTAAATACAATATCCCCTAACGGTAAGAACTGCCCACCCCAAAGTGTTGTAGCACCACCAAGAACACGTCGGCGTCCCGAACTCGTGGCGCCGTTAAATTTGTGGCCAATATTCTCGACAGCGAGTAATGTGTCACTTACACAGTTAGAATCAGCAAGACCCGACTCAAGAAGAAGAATTGAGAATCCTGTATGCAAAAACTCTGAAGCAATCGCAAGGCCCATCGCACCGGCTCCGATGATCGCGATATCCGCCTCAAATTCTCGTTGGATAGAGGTTTCACCTAATCTATTAATCATTTAAAGGCTACCAATAATTCCATGAGACGTTGAAGCTTTTGAGGGGGTAGTATCGGATGCTGAATGGCACAGACATTGGATTTAATTCTACGAATCTTTGTTGTAGAAAACAGAGTAATCCCATTGGGATTTTCGGCGGCAGCATAGGCCAGCATTGCATTGGCGAGTACTAAAGGGTCTTTCAGGTCAACACCTAATTCGTCACTCCATGCTTCAGCTTGTTTGGAGTGCTGAGTAATAAGCTCAAGCAACTTTACTAGATTATGGGAGAGCGCTCGGTGCGTTATCACAGCTCGATTAGGCAAACTCGGAATACGTTTTAGATTGGGCCTAAGGAGACTATTTTCAAGCTGTATTACATTGGTATAAGCTGGTATTGTTTGATCGATCTCAAGGATAGATTCAATTTCAGATGCCACACCAAATGAGCGAATTTTCCCATCAGCTTTTGATTTCATCAAGAAATTAAGCAGGTCGGGATTGCGGACATCCTTGGATCGGCAATCGTGCAATAAATAAACGTCAATTGTATCAACTTTCAATTTGCGAAGGCTAGTTTCGAGCGCCGCTCGGGCTTCCGCAAGTTTGAAGCGATGTGTTCGTTCACCCGCAGTCCTTTCGATTTGCTTTCCGAACGATTGTGCGCCTAGCCTACTGAAGAGGCGAGAAAAACCGGCTGTAGCGAATGGTAATGGATTAATTCCAAACTTTGTTGCAACCGTCGCTTTCCCAGGATTAGCCTTAAGGAAGCGTCCGAGTTCTGATTCCGCTTCGCCAAGGCCGTAGTATCGAGCCACATCAAAGTGGGTTACTCCTAGTTCCAATGCTTGGCTAAGAAGTCTCTGCCGATAAGCTCTTGAGCCACTGCCCATCAAAGCACTACAGCCAAACCCTAATGATGATGTCTCAATATCAGTTCCCGAAAGAACTATTCTTTTCATTGTAAACCTCTGGATACCATTGTTGCTAAATCGGTCTGCTAAGATTCGCCATTAAAGAAAATAGAATTCAACATATATATCTACGCAGAGCAGGCCTATAGCACGATTGCGCATTGAACAATACATGCCTAATAAATGTGCTAAAGCCATAATACAGAGGGTGCATCGCTAAGTTACTATGCTAGCAATCAATTTCTGGAACCGAAAGGTGGTGGATTGAGATGTCGTCGAACGAAAAGAACCAGCCATTGCAGTCGATCTAGTGAGCAGGTCTTTCTTGAATAAGTGGATAAGCAAGAGGAGCCGCCAACCTTTGATCCCACACGCCGTCAACGGCAATGCTTTGCGTGCCGTAACGCTGGAGAGCCGGCTGTAGGAACTGTGAGTGCGCAGGATGTTCTCACCGCAGCGCATCAGCTACAACATCCTCTACTCCGAGTCGCTATTGCTCACTGCAGAGTACCGCCTCGCCTAACCCAGTCAACCGTTCACAAGCCAGCTCGGGGCCTATCAGTGTTTCGCGTCATTAGCGGATTCGATACAACCACCTGCACCACCACAGTGGCATCAGGTACGTGACGCCTCAGCAAAGTCACGAGAGACAAGCCGTGGAGATAAGTAGGCATCGCGCTATGTGTTCGAATCAGGCTCTCCAGCTCAATCCACGGCGCTGGTCACGAGCGATACGCTGTTTGAGTTGGCAAGAAGTGGTTTGAGCTACCCACCTTCAACAGACATTGATTGCACAACAGCTACGTTGACGATGGCTGCTGGAACAGCAGTAGGAATGTCGTCCTTCCTGTCAGTTGGCGAAATGCCCTGGCGATGCCTCCTCAGCATTGCGAAAATCTGCTCGTCGTACGGGAAGCCCAGCTGGAGGAAGACAACTATCCGTTCCAAACTCAGCTTTGGATCAAAGATAATTTTTACATTCTTCTCATAATGATTCCTAAATTAATGGAAGAAACCAAAAGTTGTTAACACCGCGTTGAGCATGGCGATTTAATTCCAGAACCGGCTGTAAATAAAGACCATTTTTTGATAAGATAAATGGGTGATAATCAAAAGTTCTTAAGAAGTCTGGCACAGCCACTAGGTTTCCAGGACAATGTCTTTCTTCGATTTCAATTAAAAGCGCAGGATGAAAGGAGTTTAAGAGAGTTTCAGCACCTTTAAGGCATTGAAGTTCGTGGCCTTCAATATCTATTTTTATGAAGCTTACGTCAGTTAATGAATAATCGTCTAAGCGCTTAATAGGAACATTTTGAGTGACAACTTTTTTTATCCCAGAATTGCCTACAAGTAAGTTGTTTTTTTCAATTGTTCCAATGCCGGTATTAGATGGATCAAATCTTAGTTCTGCAAACCCGCTACAGTCGGACAACGCTATTTTGTGGAGACTGGCATTTTTTGGCAAGATCGATTCAAGTCGAGTATACAATAGAGGATTACATTCGAAACAAACAACCTCTTTTGAATATCTAGCCATGAAACATGAATAGATCCCCTGATTGACACCTACATCGATCGAGATCGTGGTTTTATTGCAGAAACTTTGAACGATCCATAAGTCTCGTTCGAAGTTCTTATTCTTACGTATAAAGTCAAGAGAAAGGAATAGAGATGGTGATAATTGATGACCAATAGTCCAAAGCTGTTTAAATAAGTTCATTGCTTCAACAATGCAGCGCCATAATTTAGCTTAAAACTTTCTAAGGCTATTCAAGCGTTCTAGCGGGGCACAAAGGACGTTACCTCGAAAGTCATGACAAATCTGAAAGGATCTAAGATAGTTGAGACGCCAATTAATCCTAGGCCTCAAAGATAGTTTGTCAGCGTCAAGAAAGATATAGTCGTGGGGGAGCATTGTTTTAAGGGAAGAATTATTTAATTGAAACATCTTGAGCGATTGCGCGCTTAGTTCACACATGACAAACGGCCTTGTTTTTACAAGGAATTGTATCATTCCCGAAAGAGCAGCATACTCGAAGCCCTCAACATCAATCTTAACTAAGACCGACCGCGCAAGTTCTGGTAAATCTAGGTTATCAAATGCTTTGACACGTACCAACTCAACCCGCGTATTAGCCGAATCATGTTCCTTGCTAAATGAATTTGTACCCCCATTGAATCCGACTGAACAATTGATTTCAGCATCGTAATCACTCTCGCCTATTGCGTAGTCATGAAGAACAATGTTGGAAACATCAGCGCGAGATACCTTACGTCTGAATTCAGCTAGACACGTAGATACTGGTTCAAACGAATGAATAAGCGAAGCATGCCGGCTTAGGTATAATGCATGATGGCCTATATTGCCACCTACATCAATATATATTGGATCAGCAGAGGTAGCAAGAATGGGCTTATAAATGTTTTCCAACAAATTCTTCTCATCGGCACCAAAGAAGAATGCGAACCAATCAATATAGTTTCCTAGAAAGCCTGAATACAGCACTCCATTATTTTTGACCTCATAATAGAACTGTTTCCACCTAGCAGGATGTGGATTGTTTTTATTGGCAAACAGATGCAAAATACGTTGCTTGCTGTAATCCGAGAGAAATGGAATTTTAAAGTGCCCAAAAGCCCGAAGCAAAAAAAAGTACTTGGGCATAGATTTCGCCTGATCAAGAAAAGGTAAAGTATAATTCATAAAATTCTAAATCGTGACCGCGGATAAAATGCCTCGATAATTTCCTTAATCATAATGTTTTTTCAGAGAGGTGGAGTACATAATGGCATCCTCTCATGACAACCTGCTACGATAGATGCGAAGAAGTTAATGAATCATACATATATTTGCAGGAAGAGGATGAGTGCTGTCCCCAGAATTGTAGCTAGAACAACATATCCAACGTCATTGTTTATTTTATTTCGACCGCCAACTTGTGGTTCGATTCACGTGACGAGCCCGAGACAGGCCCTGAACATCATCAAATATCAATGCAACTGTTGTAAAGAAGTATGTTTTTAAAAAATTCCTTTACAACGAAAGCATCATGTAAGTTTGAGTCATGAGGAAAAATCGAGCACTCGCTGCTTTCTGGCTTCCTTGCCCCATGAGACTCTGGACTTAAGCCGTAAGAAGGCTGATTCTACATCCTCGACGCTAATTTCATCCATGCATTCTTTGGTTTCACATTTTAACTTCCAGCATATCGTGCAAGGCAAGTGATCTTTTCGAATAAGTTCTATATAATCAAGGCCAGCGGGTGGAAGCCATAGGCCTACGGGTTGTGCGGCATTTCCAAGAATAACTGTTGGAAGAGTAACAGCTCTGGCAACATGCATGGCGCCAGTGTCTGCTGAAATACAAAAATCGCAACAGGCCATTAACGCTGCTAATTGTCTTGGTGAGGTTTGGCCAGCAAGAGAAACTGAGTCATGCCCAATCCCCTGTCTAATATTATTTATATCCTCCTTGTTCGCAGCCGTCCCTATAAGGATGACAAGGGCGTCATACTGACTAATAAGTAATTTGCCTACCATAACAAATCTATCGGCATACCATGCGTTTGGATGCCCTTTGCTCGTTTCAGTTACAAATACAACTCGTGGCCTTGCTTCAGAATAACGACTGAAAAAGCTATCATATATATCTATATCGTTATGACAAAAATGTATCGAGGGCTCAGTTTCTTTTAACGGATTACGCGTTAATTTCGCTAAAGCTTTGTTATTCCTCGCGATATTTGAATCATTACTGTTATGGTGGGCTCTAGAATGCAAAAGGCAAGGTCTTACACTGTATCCTATTCGCTCTTTTATACCAGTAAGGATTGCAAAAACTGTAATCAAGCTTCGACGGTTCCCATAATCAAGCACAATAGCGTCGTATTCTTTTCTCTCTGGAAATATCTTTGTCGCGGCATATAGAAATGCCAATAAGGGTGATTTGATTGGATTCGGTGCTGCATGTAACTTGTGAACATAGGGGGAAGCTGCCATGAGATCAAGTGAATGGCCGCTGGCCACTACAGAAACCTTTAGGCTCGGGTTGGATTCCTTAAGACTCCTTAGGGTTGCGGTTGCGATAACGGCACCTCCGAGTGGAATCTCAAAATGAACGTATAATATATGCCTGTAATCAGCCATGATGCCATGTATTGCATGGGATAAAGGGGATTCCCGCGAAAAGCAACGCGTCTACCATGTTCGTATGCAAGGCAGGATAGACTGGGCTCAAATCAACACATTTGCACGCATTTCATCTCTAAAGATTTTCAGATCAGTTTCGGTAGACATGGACAGGCCTTCTTCAAGAAGCCCCAATTAGTGCAGAGATGTAACCAGGCTAAGAATATCGCGGAATAACTCCGCCGGTTGGCACCAAAACACAAAAAGCGGCAGCACTCAGAATCAACTCGGTCGTCCTGATCATGGACAGCGGCAAGAATGGTCATTTCATCTCATTGTCCCACCCCCCCCAAACCCATTCAACGACGGGTCATTTGTAAGGTGCATTGTGCGCGCGATTTCGGGCAGTATGAAAGCGAGGAAGGGAGAGGCAATTGGATTGCTTTGAGTCGCCGTTGTGCTCATCGCGCGACACGAACCCGCTTGCTACCTCACCTTGGCGACTGCGGTTAACAGCGGCATAGCTGTTAAGGGTGCTGTCTACCAGCAAGGCGGGAGTAAGCAGCACCTCGCGAAAATTGATCAAAGCTGGCGGCTTCACAGGAGCAACCGCCCCAATTTATCTGTGGTCTCATGCAGGCGGCAGGACTCAAATTCCTGCACCTTGAGCACGATGAAAGCTTCGTAGATGCTCTGCAGTAGGGCGTAGGTGAAGCCGGGGCGGCCGTCGAGGAAGCCGCGCTTGAGCACGTAGAGGAGGACAAACTTGATCAGCGGCCGGGCGGGGAGGCGGTAGAAGAGTTCCTTCTGGTGGAAGCGGCGGCGGTTGAAGTCGCGCTCGAGGAATGCGGCGCGGAGGCTGAAGGGTTCCTGGCTGGCGCGGTTCTGGAGGATCTGCTGGGCCTCAAAACTGCTGTAGCTGTTGTGGCGAGCGATCCAGTGGCTGAGGCCTTTGGAGAAGGGGTAGTGGTCGAGCGGGTGCTGCAGATCGCCGACCGGGCCATCCACCACCGTGATCGGATTCACCAGGCGTTCGTAATGCACGAACTCAGGTCGGAAGAAGCGGATGTACCAGGGCGAAGTCTGCACATGCTTCAGCTGACGGCCCTGGAAGAAGTCGCGGCGGCGGATGCGGTAGGCGACGCATGTGGGGCTCGGATCGCTGGCGATGGCCTGGAGCTCGGCGGCGGCTTCGAGGGTGAGACGCTCATCGGCGTCGATGACAAAAATCCAGGGATTTTTGTATTGGATTTCGCGAATACCCCAGGTGCGATGACAGGCCTCGTCGCCACCAAAAGCGATTCCAGGCTCTTGCCCTGGCCTTTGAATCACTCTTGCTCCAGCCTTGGCAGCAATCAAACTCGTGTGATCCGTGCTGAACGAGTCATAGACGACAATATCATTACTCCATTGTACCGATTTCAAGCAACCAGGAAGATCAAGCGCTTCGTTTTTGGTCAGAATCAAGATCGAGCAGTTACTCATGAACGCCGAAAGGCATGAATGTGACTGAAGTCTGTGTATTCAACCTCAAAGCCGGCGCCGGCAAGGACGCTTGCAATATCAGCAGCGGCGTTAATCAGACCACGCTGTTCCAGGAGCGCAAAATGAACTTCAACGAAGACATGATGAAGGTCGGACGATGAAAGAGTCTTACGACTTCCTTCAAGCACATGCCACTCATACCCTTCTACGTCAATTTTGATCGCAGCCGGAACCCCAACTTTTTCTGCGATCAAGTCAATTGTCTCCACAGGGACAGTCATCCCTGTCCCTGCGCCCCCCAGTGTGCTGATAGCAACCTTGTTTGTAGGAGATGTGGAACCACATTCTGCATCCATCACGAGCTCACCGGGCTGATCAGCAACAGCGCATTGATGCACTTCAATCCAGGGCCTTGCAGCCACCATCCCTTTGATCATGCTGGCGGAGGCTGGCACAGGCTCAAAGGCATGCACACTGCCGGAGGGCCCGACGCAATCTGCGAACTTTTCGGTATAGTAGCCGACATTGGCACCTACATCAAAGACGCGCATTCCAGGCTCAAGGCTATTCATCATCGCCTCATCAAAGCGAGATTCATAGCCCTTATTGATCAGCCGATAGAAGGGGCTGTTCTGGATGGCATGCAGCACACCAGCACGTCGCAGGGCATTACGCAGCCGAATCAGCGCAGGATTTGAATACATAAGGAAGAAGAGTGTTGGTTACAGAAAGCGCAACTGCTGCGCCAAACGCAGGGTGAGCTGCATCAGCGTGAGTGTTGGGTTGGAGCTGCCGCCGGTAGGGAACACCGAGCAGCTAGTCACAAACAAATTGTGGATGCCATGCACCCGCAGCTGGGGATCCACCACGCCCTGCTGGGGGCTGGCGGCCATGCGGGTGCCGCCCATCGGGTGGTAAGTGTCGCTCACGTGGGCCTGCCAGTCCGTGCCGGGCTCGAAGCTGTGGTGCCAGCGGATCGGGCCGGGGTTCCAGGCCTGCCATTGACGATCAAACAGCTGGCGGTAGCAGGCAAAGGCGTGGCGTTCGGGCTCCCCCCAGCGCCAGTCGACCACGGCCTTCGGCATGCCAAGAGCGTCGCGCTGGGGGGAGAGGCGGATGCGGCTCTGCGGGTTGGGCTGCTGTTCGCTGTCGATGTAAAGAGTGATCGCAGCTGCAGCCGGGCACCAGCGGCGTCGGCGGACGGCGGCTTTCCAGGCCAGGTAGAGCAGATCGAGGCTTTCGGCGGGCAGCTTTTCGATGGTGGGAGCGGGCACGGAACAAGGGCTCGTGGCGCTGCGCTGGCGGGCCTGGAGCTGCTGGCGCAGCCAAGCGAAGCCCGAGGTGCCGGGCGCCTCGAACACCAGATGACCCATCACATTCAGGCAACCCTGGCGGGCCTGCCAGGCAGCGGTGGATTCGAGCTTCAGGGTGTGGCGCGTGCGGCAGATGAACCAGGGCGCAAAGCGCTGCAGAAAGGGCCGGCGGGGCTGGGGGTGAAGCGTGGCGCCCTTGATCGAGAGGTGATCGTGAAACCAGCGGCCCAGCTGATCGCTGTGGTTGCCGATTCCCGAAGCCAGCAGCAGACGGGTGGTTTCGATCGTGCCGGCGGCAATCACCACCTGCCGTGCGCTGAAGCGGAACTGTCCGCCGCGCAGGGTACGCACCGTGAGAGCCGCCACTTGGCTACTGCTGTCATCTAGTTCGAGCTCGGTGACGCCAGCGTGGAGAAACACCTGCGTGTGCGGATCGGCCTCGCAGCGGGGCCCGAGCGTGGTGGCCACATTGCGGTGCGCGAAGGGCGCCCACTTGGAGAAGCGCGGCTGCAGATCGGGATCGCTGAGCCGGGGCCCGGGAGCGGGCAGCTGATCGATCAGCGAGGCATCAAAGGGGGCGTGGTTGGCACCCAGCAGCTCCTCGCAGCGGTGGAGATAGGGGCTGAGCTCCTCGGGATCGAGAGGCCAGCCGCTCTCTGGCACATGCGGGCGGCGCTGAAAATCATGGGCAGCCAGGGGCAGCAGCTGGCCGCCCCAGTGGGTGGAGGAGCCGCCATACACCCGGAAGCGGCCTTCGGTGGTGCCCAGGTGGGGCACGCCGGCCATCTCGGCGGCATAGAGCGCCTGGCTTTCGGCTTCCTCGCCGGCGCCGCCCGCCTCCAGAAGATCCACGCGGCGGCCGCAGCCGCGCAGGGCATCGGCCAGCACAAGCCCGGCGATGCCGCCGCCCACGATGCAGAGGTCGCTCTCAAACTGCTGCCCCGAGGGCAGCTCCTGCAGATCGATGCGGCTCATGGGGCGATGCCTGTGCTGCTGGGCCTGGTTACCGGTGGCCGCCAGAACGCCTCAAAGGCGATTGCCTCAGCCGCCGACCAGGGGGGGGCGTGAAGCAGCGTGAGCGTGCGGACCAGGCGCTCGGCGTCGGTGGTGGCATACAGCTGAAGCCCGCCGGGATCACTGGCCAGGGCAGCACCGAGCAGGGCGGCGGCCAGCACGGTGCCATCGGCGAGGGAGCAGTTGAGCCGTTCGCTCCAATGGTGCTGCAGCTGGGGCACAGCCTCGAAGGCCTGGCGGATGGGCTCTAGGGAGCGGCGGATCCGCCCAAAGCGGCCGTGGCCGATTGGCAATCCGAAGAGCAACGAGGAGAGAGCGGGCGCCGCCTCCAGAAGATCGTCTTCCCACTGCAGCCAGCGGCCCGCCAGGCCAGGGCGGGCCTGAATCAGAGGGCCGCAATCCGGCCAGAGACCGGAGAGGCCGAAGGCGCCGATCAGGCCCTGCTGCTGCAGCTCCTGCAGGGTGGCTTCCAGCTCGAGATCGATGGCATCGGCGGGCGTTGGCTCATGCAGCAGCAGCAGATCCACCGACTCCAGGCCGAGCTGGCTGAGGCTGGTGTGCAGGCTGCGGCGGGCCTGGGCGGCGGAGAAATTGCGCGGCACCATGCGGCTGCCATAGAGGCGCCGGGCGAGCGGGCGGAGCGCAGGAAGGCTGCGGAGCAGGCGCCGGAGGCCACCCTGGCGCCGTGAAGCGGGCGACGGAGGAGCCGCAGCGCCGAGGCCGAATTTGGTGGCCAGCGTGAGCTGGCCCCGAAGATGGCGCAGCAGAGGGGCCAGCTCGGCCTCCGCCAGGCCGAGACCGTAGAGGCGGGCCACATCGAAATGGCGGATTCCGTATTCCACAGCGGTGGCCAGGAGCCGCTGGCGATCGGCTGAATCGGGCAAGCGCAGGAGGCTGGCGCAGCCAAAGCCGAGGGCAGAGGTGCTGCGCCCATTGGGCAGGGTGAGGGCGGGCAGCATTCAGGCTTGCGCGTAGCTGGGCTGGGTGCGGGGTTTGAGAGGCCGGCAAGGGTTGCCGGCGCACACCGTCCATGTAGGTTGATTACGGGTGACCACAGAACGGGCGCCGATCACCGCACCCTCACCGATCGACACACCCGGGCCTAGAAAAGCCTCCGCGCAGATCCAGGCATCGGCTCCGATGCGAATCGGCCGGGCGAAAAGCTGAAAATTCGCCGACTCATGATCGTGGCTGCCGGTGCACAGATGAGCACCCTGCGACACCACAGCCCGCAAACCCAGGGAGACCTCAGCCATGGAATACACAATTACCCGGCGCCCGAGCGTGGAGTAATCCGCCATCACCAGGTTCCAGGGAGCCCAGATCTCCACATCGTTATATACATAGCAAGGGGCACCGATCCGAGCACCGAACCGGCGCAGCAACCAGCAGCGCCAGGCATGGCAGGGCGGTGGCGTGGGACGGAACAACAGCATCCACACCAGCTGCCAGATCAGCCTGGCCATGCGGTTGCGCCGGCTGAAGCTGGCACCTTCAAAAGGATGAGCTTTTGCGAGAATCAATGGGCTACAAAGCTGGAATGTGCTGGAATCGCAAATTGAAGCACCGACACCAGATTCGTGGCGGCCGTAGAGAAATCAAATCGCTCAGAAAACAGCCGAACAGCCCGTTGTTTCATCTGCACCTTCTCTGAGTCCCCCATTGCCAACCATTGACGGAGCGCCTCCGTAGTGCCAGCCAACGTATCCGCATGCACCAGCCCTGCCCTTGCAGCAACCACCTCCGCCGCGATGTTCACCGGCTCAGCAATCGCCACCGGCAAACCACAAGCCAAAGCTTCGGCCACCACGATGCCAAAGTTCTCCTGGTGGGAGGGCAGGCAAAACAGTTCGGCGGCGCGGAAGGCGCCCCACTTGAGATCGCCGCTGAGCATGCCGAGCCAGGTGACGCTATCGGAGATACCCAGCTTGACCACGCGCTGCTGCAGCTCGTCCTGCCAGCCCAGCTGATCGGGCCCGGCGATCACCAGTTGCAGGCGGGGATCGGTGGACGCCATTGCCGCGAAGGCCTCAATCAGCAGATCCACTCCCTTCTTGGGGTGAATGCGACTGAGGAACAGCAGGAGGCGCTGGCCGCGCAGCTGGGGGAAGCGGCTCAGAAACAGCTCGCGCTGCTGCTCGGCATCGCCGGGCGGCGCTGAAGTGCCGTAGCCCACCACCACTTCGTTGGCCTGGTAGAGCCAGAAGCTCTGGCGGGCCAGCAGCCGCTCCTGCTCGGTGGTGAACAGCACGGCTTGGGCATCGCGCAGCACCCGGTAGTCGGCCCAGGGCCAGTAGGCCCACTTCTTGAGGTGCTTGAGCGGGTAGGTGCGCTTGAACCAGGGATCGAGCATCCCGTGGGTGTACACGAAATAAGGAACACCTGTGCCGCGCAGGGCGCGCCAGGTAGCAAAAGCGTGGTACTGCCAGGTGCCGTGGATGATCACGGCATCGTGCTGCTCAGCCAAGGCGCGGATGCGGGCAGGCAGGCCGCGGCGGTAGCCGTAGCCGCCTGCTACCGGCCCCAAACCGATGGCCTCAAACGGCTGGTTCTGCAGCCAGGGGGCATCAGGGGGGTCAAGGCTGGCCACGGTGGTGGCAACACCCAGGGCCGCCAGGTGGGGGGTGATCTGGCGGACGCCCTCCATAGGGCCTCCTCCTGAGGGGTTGAGGGAGCGAATCAGCCTGAGGAGTCTCAAAATTGCTGCTGCTCAGCTACAAACATAAACGTGCGGCTCCAGGGGCCGCTACAGGCATTACGCCCAGTTTCCACGGTGATCGCTGCAGCAGGGATGGCCCTCACACGGCACAAGACCAGGCTGCGCACCTTGCCTTTCATGCCAATGGAAGCACCAATGTTTTCGTAGGCGCCGATCCAACGAAGGCCGCTCGCGCGGCTGAAAACCTGCATGCTCTCGGGAACGGGACACCACAGATTAGTGAGATCGCCCCAATACACTGCACCGCTGAAAGTTGATCGACCATTGGGCACATGGCCGATCAACCGGCCCCCTGGACGCAGTACGCGCTGACTCTGCACAAACCAGGTAGCGCAGATCTTGTGCGGCAGGTGATCAAACACAGGGCTCGTAGTGCTGCAAGACCGTCACCCAAGTCCACAGCACTGCAGCCATGGGCCCATGCTTGCTCAACCTGGGACGCGCTCAGCTCAACCGCTCGGGCCGAGCTGCAGCCCAGCCGCTGCAGCGCCACAGCCAACTCACCCTGACCGGCTCCCAAATTGAGCGCCTTCTGGCAGGGAACCGGTAGGTGGGGGCCAGCAACCGCTGCAGCCGCCGGGTCGAGGCCTCACGCGTTGCCGCAGTCTTCTACATGACTTGCAGGAAAACATAATCCTGATGAGACGAGTTAATAAAATTACTCATAGTAGCGATCAAAGAAATCTATCAGTTTAGATGCCGGCGCCTAGCACTTTTGAGCCATTCACCAAGAAAAGGATTTAAAAAAGACAATCAAATCATACTACAGCCGTTAAATCGTGATAAGGGTCTCATTGGGGCAATGTGCGGCTATCATTCTTTTGGGGTTGTTGTGTGGGCGTCGGCTGTAACCAAAAAATCCTTTGCGAAACTCGCAATAGATGGCCCTGAGATTCTGCCAAAAGCTCTTTTCTCAATACTCAAGACTAGTTTCAACAGGAGCGACCATCCAGGCAAATCATAACACATCATGGACTCAATAAGCCTAGACAAAAGATTTTTTAAGGGCTTTACAAAATTATTATAGCGCGATATTCTCCTTGACAATTCCAATGAGAAGCTGGAGTCACCAATGTGCACAGAGCGAACGATCATCTGAGGGCAACTATAAAACTTTATCGAAGCAAAACCTAGCTCCTTTAAAAGATGAGACATTTCAATTCGAGATGTCTTAAAAGGGTGGCCAATGTCAAGCTAAGATAGATCAAGAAAACGCAGAGGGGCGTTATTTTTCTCTAACATTTTTGAAATCTCTTGTTGATAACTACCTGCCTCAAGCAGCAATGGCATGCCGGCAACTAAAACACCACCTGGAGCCAATGAGTCTTGGGCAAGGCGGATAAAATCATGGGGTTTATAAATATGCTCTAATAAGTGATGGGAAAACAATACATCAAATTCTCCTTGAAAGTCAGCGAGTGAAATTAGTACGTTGCCCACACGATAGGAGGCATTGCATTGATTTATACGATCTAGGCTGCAACCATCAACCCAATCAAATGCTGTTATTGCCGCATCCGGAAGCAAAGTCCTTAGCATAAGTTATTCAAGCCCAGCTCCAACACCCAGTACAGCAACAGATTTAATGTTCCTATGCCGAAAAATAGCTTGTAGTGCTTTACTTTTCCAGATAAAGGATGGCTCTTCTTCAAATATACTAACAATGTCAGATACAGAGCTTGCTTTCGGCGATTCGAGACGGAAGGAATGGGGAGGGGCACTAATGGATATATCTTCAAAAGCATAGGGAGGATATTCCGCTGTGCTTCTGTAGTCGCCAATGATAAACTCGCACGTTCTGAGACGCATAAACATGTCAAGATTGGCGCGGCGGCTGGGGCCTCCAAAAGGGTATTTCTGCCAGTATTGCTCATTAACTTGAGGCGTTCCGATTAGAATCTGCATAGCAAGTACTACTGAGAGTAAACATAGGTGCGACGTTGGAATTCACCCAACACCACGAGGCTCCAGATGCGAGACCAGTGCACCTGTCCCTCCTCAAAGGCCTGCCATTGGCGGGCAGTCCACCCTGGCTCGAGGCAACCGCTGGCCTGTAGAGCGACCAGTCGGTCGCGGCAGAGAGCCCGCAGTGGGCCCAGCATCCAGGACCGCATCGGTAGCGTGAAGCCCTGCTTTGGGCGATCGAGATAAGCCACTGGGAAGAGATCCAGGCAGGCCGCGCGTAACAGGCCCTTGCCGCGGCTCTGGTAGCGCTGGGGCATGCGTAGGGCGATCTCCACAATTCGGTGATCAAGGAAGGGCACGCGCAGCTCCAGCCCGGAAGCCATGCTCATCGCATCGCTGTCGCGCAGCAGCATCGGCTCGGTGTAGCCAAACAGCTCTGCCCAGCTGATCTGGCCCCAGCCTTGCGTGATGTTATGCGACGGCTCCTCAGGCCAGTGAAATGGCGACGCCCCAGCTGCCGCCAGATCAGCATTGCTGGCCCAGCGGCGTAAGGCAAGCCCTAGGTGCCATCGATCCCAGTGGGGCAGATGATGAAGTTTGGCCGCAAGACGCGGGCTGAGCGTTTGCAGCAGGGTGCCGCGCAATCCTGCCGGTAGCCAGCGCAGAGGCAGCAGCCACGGCACGAACCTGTGGGAGGGATAACCACCGAACAGCTCGTCGGCGCCGAGGCCACTCAGCGCCACCTTGATACCTTGCTCGGCAACAGCCCGACTGATCAGATAGGTATTTAGCCCATCAGCGCTGGGCACATCCAGGGCCTGCAGGCCAGCCTCCACCCAAGCCAGTGTCTGGTCATGATCAAGCTGCAACTCGTGGTGGTCGCTGCCGCAGTGGCGGGCCATCTGGCGAGCTAGCCGACCTTCATCGATCGAGTTACCGGGGAAGGCCACCGTGAAGCTGGCAATCCGCCCGGGCTGCAGCGTGCAGGCCAGCGCCGTGAGGATGCCGGAATCGAGGCCGGATGAGAGGAAACAGGCCACCGGCACATCGGCCAGCAGGTGCTGTTGCACCGTTGCCTCCAGCTGCTGGCGCAGAAACCGGCGTGCCCAGGCTCCGTTGCGGATCGGCAGCGGCGTCCATTCGGGCCGGGGCTGGGGCGGCCAGTAGCGCACCGGATCGTGCGGGCGGCTGCTGTTGATGCGCACCACCGTGCCGGCGGGCAGGCTGGAGATGGCATCTCGGTCGGGCCCTTGGAAAACAGCAGGCGTCTGCAGGTGGCCGAAGGCGAGGATTTGACTGACGTCCTGGCCGCTCAAACGCTCGCCTCCAGGCAGGGCGCGGCGCTCCGAGGCAAAGCGCAGCCCGCCGTCGATCCAGCACAGGTAAAGCGGCTTGATCCCAAGCCGATCGCGACCCAGCAGCAGTTGCTGCTTGTCACGGTCGTAGGCCGCGAAGGCAAACATGCCGCGCAGCTCAAGCACCAGCGCCAGGCCCCGTTGAGCCAGCCCCTCCACCAGGGTCTCGCTGTCGCTGTGGCCGCGCCAGGCCTGAAAGCGCAGGCCGCAGCGAACCTCCTGGTGGTTGTAGATCTCGCCGTTGTACACCAGTGTGAAACGGCCGCAGTGGCTGGTGATCGGCTGGGCACCCGCCTCAGAGAGATCCTGAATGGCAAGGCGTGTGTGGCCGAGCCAGCAATAGCCGTCGTGGCTCAGCCAGCTGCCTTCCGCATCGGGGCCGCGGTGACGGATGGGGGTAAGGGGCAAAGGCTGGGCTGGAGCGCTCCAACGCACCTCGCCGATCAGACCGCACATCAGGGCTGCTCCTGCAGGGCCAGGGCCCGCTGGTAGTGGGCTTCCAACTGATCGAGCCACTGGCCGTGATCAAAACGCTTGGCCTGGCGTAATCCCTGCTCCCGAGCCCGTTGCTGTTCGGCAGGGGAGCGCTGCAGAACGGCCAGCACATGCTGGGCCGCCTCTTGTGCCCATGCTCTTAGTTCAGAAGCTTGCGACGGACAGGGGCGAATAAGGTTCACAGCATCGCCACCAACTTCACGCATCGGCACCCGATCGGTGGTGATCACGGGGCAGCCGCAGGCCATCGCCTCCAGGATGGGCCAGCCAAACCCTTCAGCATGGGAAGGGAAGAGCAAGGCTGTGGCCCTGTTGTAATGGGCCACTACCAACTCATCACTGGCCCGCTCCAACACATGCAGCGAGGCTGCGAGCTCGGGTCGATCTCGAAGCCAGGTATGCATCACGGCATCGGGAGCACCTACCAGCACCAGATGGTGGTCAGCACGCAAAAGGCGCACCTGCTCCCAGATCACCAGAAGCCCGAGCCTGTTTTTGTACCAAGTGCACCCGATATGAAACAGAAACGGCTGCTGGGTGCCCAGATTCGGCAGCACCTTCGCCACCGCTGCAGCGGCCTCAGCAGCTGGCAGGGGACGAAAGCGGCCTTGCAGGGGGTTGTAGACCACATCACTGAGCAGGGGCCGGTGCTGTAGTTGATGCTCCAGGGCACTGCGGGTGGCTTGCGACACCGACAGGAAGCAGCGGGCCTGCCGGAACCCACGGCGAATCCAGCGCTGGTAGAGCCGGCCACTCCAACCCAAACGGTGAAATGGCTGTCGCCCGAGGGCGGCCTCCAGGGCCAACAGATCGTGGACGTGAACAAGGTGGGCGCGGCGCTGCAACGGCGGGATCCACGGGCCCAGGGCCTGATCTACGAAGACACACAGGCTCCCGAGCGGCAGGAGCCGGGCGCGCCACCAGAGCAGGGGCAGGAACAGCACAAACTGATCGAGGTAGCCCAACCACTTGCCGAGCGTGCTTTGGTGCCGCGCTAGTCGCGCCAAGCGGACTGGAGCCGTGAGTTCCTGCACCGTGTGGCCGCGAGCCCGCAGACCGCTGGCGATCTGATCGGCGAAGGCCCGCATGCTGGGACCTTCCACCAGGGGGTAGTGCCGCAGCAGGAGAATGAGCACAGTTAGGGGAGCTCAGCGATGGCGGCGGCAAAGGCCTGTGCTGCAGCCTCAATGCTGTAAGGCTGGAGCCCCTCAGTGGCCCAAGTAAAGCTGCGGGGGTACTCCGCCAGCTCCATCAATGCCAAGGCCAGGGAAGACGCAGATCCAACGGGAATCGTACGGAATCTTTCCCACCCGGAGAAATCAGCAGTACATCCAACCGCTTCAGACACCACCACTGAGCAACCTGCCTGCATCGCCTCATTCACCACCAGGCCCCAGGTTTCGCCAGTGCGCTGAGAAGGGAGCACCACCACGTCGGCAGCAAGGTACCAATCCACAAGGGCCGACTGATTCACAAAGCCTGGAAAATGAACGGGCACTCCATAGCGCAGCTGGACTGCAGCTGCTTCTTGTTGCAATTCTTGCTGCAGAGCCCCACTGCCAACATAAACAAACGCAAGTCGGTGCCTAAGAGAATCGGGCATCAATGGTAGGGACTCCAACAACAGCATGGGATCTTTCTTGGGAATCAACTTACCGAAGAATCCAACCAAAAGATAACGTGCATCAAGACCAAGTTGCTGACGAAGCGCTTCTCGCCTACACTGGCGCTGCTGAGTGGTGAGTGCAGCAGCTCTGTTGGGTGTGCAGTAGTGAGCAGCACGCAACTGCATGGGCTTCATTCCATGTCGCAACCAATGCTGGCGATTGAGCTCGCCAATAGGAAAAGCCTGCTGAATACCTGCGTAGAGAAGGCGATAATAAGTATGCCGCAGACGATCCTTCAGCCAGGAGCGCGAAAACGCTTGATCCTGCGTTTCACAACGCATCCAGATGGGAATGCGTGCTAAAAGACCCGCAAGATACGCGGTATGGTCATAGCGGTAATTGAGAGAGTTCAATAAAATGGCCCTTGGCTGAAGCCGGTGAATCAGGCTTATTACTCCGTGCCCTCTGAGGTCATTCCATCCCCTCGGCGGCAGGGTGACAGAAGCATCAAGAACAGTTGATGGATACCCACCCATAAGGTTGCCATCCCACGTTACAGGGAGCGAAAAACCAGGATCAAGGCCACCGCGCAATGAAATATCACACGCATAGGCAACATGGATCTGCCCAGGGCAAATTTGATTCAGCCTTGAATAGACAGGAGCTCGATACTGAATTGGATGGGTTTCAAAGATCAGCAGGGAGATTGCCATAGAATCTATTGCCCTACAACGGAAAGAATGTGGCGACAGATGTCTTCATTGCCAACGCCCATGGCCCGAACATGTGATGTTCCAGCCTTCTGAATACTTGCTCTACGATGACCATCCAACAGTAAGCCTCGAACGCTCAGAGCGCACGACTCACTATCGCTCCATATTAGAGCTTCTATGTTATTCTCATATAATAACTGATGCTCAGACGACAACTCGGCACAAAAAACCCCAGCGCAAGCTGGGATTTCAAGTGAACGTGTTGTGATTAAATCGCGGTTTTGATGAGAAAGAAGTCCCAGACATGCCTGTGCTGATTTGATGGCCTTCACATAGTTCGCTCCAATGAGCTGATTACCAGCGTGGAAAGATTGAAGCTGTGTCCAGAAAGGACTCTTCTCCCATCGGACTCCGTAAATCCTGATCGGGCACCCCTGCTGAATGAGGCTCAGAAGAAACATGTCTCTATTCTCCCCTTTGATGTTTGTACCAATGAACGATGCAGATTGATGATGCCGGTGTGTGGGACATGTCAAACCCTTTTGAAGGTGACAGACCTCATCATAGGATCTGCTGACAACAAGAACTCTCTTGGCTCTTAAGGCCAAAGCCTCTAGAGCAGTCTCTTGGCGCACAAAAACACAAAGTGAATATAGCGGTATGGCTTTATTAAACTGAACATAGTGGCATGCGTCGCGAGAACCCGTAGGATCATCAATATTATAGAGAACTATTGGTACGCCATAAAAATACTTAAGCAAAGATAGAATTTTTGGTCCAAAATACTGTCCGCCGTCAACCCAGAGCAAATCTGGTTCGTCGATAATTTCTGAGAGTCTTGATCGAAGCAAGGAAAGGATACGCCGTTGAAGATAACGATATCCGGTTCTGTAGTGTAACCATGAAAAAATGGCGCCTAGTCCCAGAAGTTGCGTAATATCGATGCATGTAACAGTGTGCCCTAGACGCCTTAATGCCCAGGCCCTTTGGCCGGAAGTGGTCTCGATTTTACAAGACCCAAAGTAAAAAATTCGTTTCAATGTTAATAATCAATCTTGCGTCTTTATGAAAAAATTTGCAATGCTTGAAAGCAAAAAGAATGACAAGAAAAAGGCTACAGATGTTTGCAGAAGATAACGGACATGACCTACTGTCAAATCGACAAGTGTACCGGATGCGAAAAACATGATATTCTGAGAAGCAAAAAGCATCCCAAGCGGTGAAGGAGCGAACAAATCGTTGCTTCGGCCTAATGGAATGACAAAAGCATCTGAGATTGTAAATATAATAAGCATTAGAAGAGCATAAATAAAAGGGGCAAAAAAGTCGTAAAGAATAATTGTGTCAGGGATAAAATTTCCTGTTAGACGACGTTCCTCAAGCGAAGATGAAATAGAGCCAAAGAGCCAATCTGCCGAACTAAACTGATTAATTTCCTCTTTTTGTTCTGGTGTAACGCCAAAAAGGCCTGGGAGAGGATTGGGCAAAATTGATATTAAGCGGATTAATTGATTATTGGAATATTCTGAAACATCACTGGCACCCAACCCTTGATTGATATGTAATAAATTATCTAGATTTTTAATGGGTGAAAACCGGTTTGAAAATTCGCTGTTGTAGTAGCGCTCGTTCCACCAGAGTGATTTCCCTTGGTAAACAATGTTATCGGCTTTTTCCTTTGTAAAATTTTCAATTGTCAGCGAAACGAGTTCGGCTGGGTCAATTGTTGAACGATAAGCACGCGACATCGCGATTGAGTAACTTAAGTTTGTTAAAAAAGAATTCAGGAGAAAGGATCCAATCAACAGGGCGATGATTACGTTTGCACGGAATGGCACAGCAAGTCCTAATCTAACAAAACACAAAGCAGAAAAGACAAGAATCAAGGGCTGAATAAAAGCAAATCGCGTATTAAAATACATACCAATAAATAGCGTTGCAGCGTACAGTATGCCTACAATAATAAGCAAAGGCCTAGAAGGTGATTTGGAGCCGCTATTTGCTTGCGATTTAATATGTAATAAAAGATATGCGGCCAAAGGTAAATTAATCAAGGGTGAAAACGCCTTGAGGAGTTTTGAAAAGGCTCCATCGGAGGCAGAGCTGATGAAGAGAGCTCCTAGACCTACTGATGCAATTAGGATAAGTGGAACAGTTCTAGGTGTTTGATTGAAATTTTGTCTAAATAGCCTAATCAGAACTGCTCGCAAATCAGACAGCGATCGTGATCTCGTATAAAGGTAATGAGACGCCAAAGAAATCAGGGTGAATAGAAATATAGAACCAAATGTCGAAATCGGTTCATAGAGTCCATCCACTAGAGACTTTCCCTCAAGTGTACGAAGCACTAGAGGCATGGCACAAAACCCAATCACAAAACCCAGCAGAATCAAAAATGAGTTTGGATACGCAAATATACGAAGGGACTTAAAATACAACGAAGAAAAGAAATAGGCAATGTATAAGAGAGAAGCCGCCAAAAGATTTTGAAATGAGGATTCAATGCTGGCAACCTGAACGATCAAAAAAACTGCTAATAGAATTAATGATACTGTATAAGGAAACTCTTTTCGAGCTGGGGCTGAACTAGCAGGCATTGCAAAGGTAATGATAGAAGATAAAGCTTAGTTAGTATCGGCCGAAGATTAATCAGGTGATCTTGTTTATCAGATCAACCCAATGTTGGCCGTAACTATCCCATCCACCTATATCATTAACTGAGGCTAGGCAGTTTTCACTCATTGCTTCTTCTTCTTCATCTGTTTGAGAATACAATCTTCTGATTGCCTGATCTATAGCCTGGGTGGAAATATCTTCCAAGATAAAACCATTATACCCATCACGAATATACTCAGTTGCTCCGCTCTGGATCGATGCGATAATCGGAACACCGCAAGCAAGTGCTTGAAGCATCACAAGGGCGAGACCTTCTTCAAAAGAAGGGAGTATAAGAGCTTTTGCTTGCTGCATGTAAAAACGTACACGAGAACGGGGAACAACACCGTGGAAATCAATATTGGCAATGGAAGTGTCGCCAAAAAGCTTAGAAATATTTGGATTTACTGAGCCTACAACGGAAAGCCTTATGCCATTATAAGGGGATTTTCCAAAGTAATCTACTAAGACATGCGCTCCTTTTCGTATCGAGAACTGGCCACAGAAAATGAGCTGATTTCTGGATGTCGACTTTAGGCATTGATCCCTATAAAACTCAGTGAGATTCACACCATAGGGAATTACATGTATTTTAGCTGAGCTAAACCCTTTATCGATAAACGTTTGCTTACAATAGCTTGAGGGTACAGTGATAGCAGTTGCAATGGATGCTTCTTTCGTTTCGTTTTCGATCAGCCAACCCGCCACCTTTCGGCACGGCAAGCGGAGCTGGTCATGCAACATTTGCATAACATTGAGTTGGTGTGTGATTTCAGTGGATCCACGATCAAAACAGTACGCTTTGCCATGATCAATCATGAACTTACCGCCCTTGAATCCTGATCCTGAGATTGCAATGTATGCATCAATATTGTCTAAGTTCTTAGCTAGATGTTCTGCCACATATTTTTGATATGTTCTTGTTGTTAGCACCGCTGAGGCTTCGTTGATTAGGGTTTGGCCTAGGGCACGATCTAAGGCAACTTGCGGCATGAAGAAATATGGATAGGTGAAGAGCTTGTCAATGCCTACACTAGAGAAGATGATATCTTGTTTTGCAATATATCTTGGCAAAGTAGTGCAAATGGAATGCAAAAGCCCTCGACTCGACATCTGTGCGGCTAAATCAAAAAGGTGGAAACGGCTCCAAGTAGACAATGTAACTTTCATAATTTATTTAAAGTTAGATTTCTGCATCTGATTGCTGAGAAAACACAACCAAACATGGATAAGATTATTCCAGAAAAAGAGGCGGGTAAGCTTGTGTTCTGCCACTAGACGAAAGCAATGGTGGAGATCCGCCTAAGTTCTCAGCTCTATTGCGTTTTGACAGAACGGGGCAAACCATCAGCTTATTCAAAAGAGACGCTCTAAATGCCAACACAATCATCGATCAAAAAGAACGTAGTCACCGTCATCTCATCGTAAAACTCAGCATTTGCATTTGAAGCCATCTCGTCCAACCCACATAAGTGCTGAGAAGATTGGAGCACATACTTGCAGCGGCAGGTTGCTCTCAGATCAGTACTCGAATCGGGGCGGATTCTTTCCTAGATCCCACAGGGCATTGGTCACAATGCGATCAAAAGACCAATCATCGCCACCGAGAAATATTTGCATGTCCGAGCGCAGGAGGTGCCAAGATCGGCCTCTGATGGAGGCGATGCCACATCCACTTAAGCATCAGCAAAGGTTTGTCAGATTCGCAGGGCCGTTTTTGAGCCATAGAGATCATGGCAAACATGACAATCAGGACCTTAAAAGGAATAAGGCAAATAAATCGCTAAAGGTTGACCCTTTAACATTGTACCTTAGATCTTTTTGCTGCAAGCATGTATAGATTTACACTTGTTGGTAGATTAGATAACATGCCGCCATGGAAATAACGACTCAACTCTGTAGAAGCATCAAGCAACTCTTCTCCTCCTACTATTCCATTGTAATCGGCAAATAAATTTATTAAAAAATGGTCAGAGATAAAATTGGGATGAACTTCTCCCCACAACTTGCTCCATGATAGATTCTTGTATCGAGCACTATTGCTTCCGTTGGGACAAGCAAGTATTATAATTCCATCGGGCTTGAGAACAACATCTGCAAACTCTTTCAACTTTGAAGGATTACTCATATGCTCCATAACATGGCTAGAAAATAAAACATCAATTCCTTCTGTAATCTCAGATGAGCTATCTACGTATTGAATGTTTAGTTCTTTTTCGCCGTACGCTCTTCTTGGAAGTGACAGTTCATAGGCGCAGACGGCCTGGACAAAAGGCAATTGCTCAAACTGATAACAAGCATATCCCCAGTTCGCTCCATAGTCTAAAAGACTAAGTTTTCTCTTGAGCTGACTGGAAGCAAATTGCAAGATCGGAATGTAAGTAGAAAAGTCTTTCTCAGTATTTAAAAAGTTAGAGCGAATCAACTTAGATAGCTTATCTTTTTCAGGTAAGTCTGTCGTAAGGCCAGCCTGAACATAAGAATTTTGATAGAACTTATAATTTGAAACGTCACTATCTACAGGAAATCTATAGCGAAGGTAACAGTCTTGGCATTCTAATAATTTTGTAATCCCAAACAACTTGCTATCTACAGTGCAGAACCTGGTGCTATTGCAAGAAGGGCAGTAGTTTTTGGAGAAACGCCGTAGGCTAACTCTTTTTAGGTAAGCTAGTTTGTTCATTTTTAGAAGCTGGAAATCAAAGTAAATTTGATTTAGAATTAAGTTATTTTAAGTTTCGGGCATCGCAAAAGCACGAAAAATGTTGCTATCTTGACAAAGATTACCATATTTACCGATGTCAGCGATGACACCTTTTTGCAAAACAACTATTCTGTCACACCGCTTCACGGTGCTTAAGCGATGGGCGATCATAATCACCGTTATTGAATGTTCTAGGCACTCCACTGCTGCCATCACCTCAGATTCTGTCCGGTTGTCAAGGGCGCTTGTAGCTTCATCTAAGACAAGTAGTTCAGCCTGCTTGTAGAGCGCACGGGCTATGCCGATGCGCTGCCGCTGCCCACCGCTTAGCCGCACACCTTGCTCCCCAACAATAGTTGAATAGCCCTCAGCGCTCTCTTCGATCAGAGAAGCGATTTGGGCCTGGTTGGCTGCCTGTCGTACCCGCTGGAGATCGATCTCCCTTTCTGGTATCCCGAAGGCGATGTTGGCCGCGAAGCTCGCATCGCTTAAGTAGATGTGCTGGGGCACATGGGCTACCCGGCTTTTCCAGCTGTCCAGCAGGCCTGCTGTGCTGTGTAGCTCCAGCCCCTCCACCAGCACTTGCCCGTGGGTAGGGGCTAGAAGGCCTAATATCAAATCGGCCGTGGTGCTCTTGCCGCTCCCAGTGCTGCCTACAAAAGCCAGCCGTTCCCCTGCCCGGATCTCCAGCTGCAGATCACGAAGCACCCATGGCCCGTCAGGGGTGTAGCGAAAACTCACTTGGGCGAGCTGCAGGAGAGGAATCGACGGTCGAGGAAGGCCCTTAATCCTCGGTGAAGAAATAGTGCCCGGGGCAGGAGAACTCAAACCAAGGGGCTGCAAAAAAGGCTGCAGTATGAGGATGGAGGCTTGGTTGGCTTGAAAAATGCTCAGTGAGGAAAAACATTGCTGGAGAGGTTGCAAGAGCCGATAGGCCCCAAGAGCAAGGGTGCCTAGCAAGGGCAATTGCCGTTCTATGCCCTGGCCGCTGAGTGCAAGCCCCATCGAAAGTCCCACAATCAGGATCACCGCAAATCCCTCGATCATGAACCGGGGCAATTGCGCCTTTACATTAACTGATACGCCTGCCATCCGGTAAGCAAGGTTGGCACGATGGTAAGCCCCCAAAAAATAAGGATGGCTAGAATCTAGTAGAATATCGCGAATACCACCAAGCGCCTCCTGTGCTACCTGTAGGCTGGCCTGATAGCTCCGGGTGAAGCGCTCTCCATCTGAGCGTAATGTAGCCCGAGTGAAACGAAATACGAACACATAAAAGCCAGCAAGCAGCACACCGATCAGAAACATCAACTGAGGCGCCAAGGCGATCAGAGCACTCCCAAGAACCAGCACAATTGCCAGGTTCACCACCCCCACCAAGATGGCCTGGATGCTGCCGTAAGCCTGATCCACATCCTTGGTGAGATTGGAGAGCACCGAACTGCTGTTGTGCCGCAGGTGCCAGGCCAAGGGGCGGCTCAGGGCGGACGCAAAAACCTGATCCCCGAGATCGGCCGCAATCAAGGCTGCCAGTTTCAGCTGCAGCTGAATCGTGAGGGCACGCAGCAGAGAGGTCACCACCACTGCCGCCATGAAGCTCAAGCCCATAGCCAGCAGCAGGTGGTGCTCCGGCAGATTGCGTAGAGGCATCGCAAGAGGCCCTAACGCCTTCAGGCCCTTCTTCGGGTTAGCCAGCAGACGTAGGAAGGGTAGGAGGGCCCCCAGGTTTGCCACCTCCCCAGCCGCCGCAAGCAGGCTGAGCACCTGCAGACCCAAAAGCTGGCGGCGGCGGCGATTGCTCAGCGCCGCCCACAGCACACGCAGGGTCTGCAGCTTTTGCGCCAACGCAGGAGAGATGTTCATGCTATGGGGGTCGGCGCATCATGTCTGCGAACCAAGACAGCCAAATAGCTCACGGCGCCAAGTAGATTTGCTTCACCACATCTCTGAGTATATATCACATGTGCCAGACCGTTTTTGCACTGCAACAACGAAAGAGCATCAAGAGAAAAGAACCTATAATATGTCTCGCCGCCTTTGCCGTACATGCTCATCTTTCTTTCGTCTGCAGCCAGATGAACAGATCCCAGCAGCCGAGTTTCTTGATGATTGTTTTCAGCTTGCGCACCTTGCAGTGCTCCCAACGACCGTGTGTGTATCCGAAATCAACATGCCATGGCGGGCCACCCGCGCCATCTCCGCCACAGCACGCTTCCGATCGCGGATGTGATGCAGCACCCCGGTTTCCACCACCCACTCGAAGGATTCGTCGGACAGCGGCAAGTGCAGCGAATCGCCCTCATGCAGCCGGCTCGGATCAATGCCGAGGATCTGCTCTGCCTGTTCAAGCACCTGCGCCAGCGACACACCATGCTCATCCTGCTCACCCGCATGGCGCTAGTGATGCGTAGCAGCCGTGGCCCAGTAGTCATCCCGGTGGCGGGCAACGCAGCTGTCGCTCATCATTCGTTGCTGCGAGGAGTCATGGGATCGCCGATGGGATCAACAACAGGATGATCGCAGCACAGGCCCACCAGCTGGTTGCCGCCAGCCAGAAGGTGGTGCTTTAGGTGTGAGCTCCTGCCCGGGGTGTGGCGTCTGCTCATGGGCACGTAGCGCCATCGTGGCCTCCGAGAGCGCCACCACGGGCTCCAGGGCTGACGGCTAGAGGTGCAGTTGCAGGTGCTCAATCGCATCAAGACGATGCAGCTCTTCCATGCCGCCGAGCTCAGCAGCCCGTTGCCAGAACGATTGGCTCAGATCAGTCTGCTGCCACGCCTCATGGGAACTGCGGGCTCGCAGGAGCCACAAGGGCAGGGCTCAGGCGTTGGCTTCAGGGGGTTGTCTTGATCCGCAGTCAGCAGAACGGCCGCTTCTCGCCCGGCCAGGGCCAGTGCTTCCACCTTCAGGTGCCGGTCGGGTTCGACACGTCCACCAGCTCTGTGGCTCGGCTGAGGCGATGCTGCAGGCCATCGGTCGCCAGCTGGCCAACCCGTTACAGCCGCCACAGCGTCTTGGCCACCTCGGTGAGCATCACCTCAGGCGAGAGCACCAGATCAGCGTTCAGGCAATCAACACGAGGCTGGCCATCTCAGCGGCAACGGTCCTGGCGAATCAACTCCTCCGGAGAGGGATCCAAGGGCCGCTTGCCCTGCTCGTCTGCCAGAGCCTGAAGGTCGACGAGGGCATGGCGGCGTCGCTCGCAGGGATCGCCGCCGCAGGCCTGTTGCAGGTCACTGAGGGCCTGCTGGCTGAGGCTGCGGTGCTGCCGGCGTGCCCTCAGTTGCAGCTGGTGGTGCAGGGGATCGGCCAGGTCGCGGATCTGGAGTGTGGCCACGATGGGGGAGCTAGCAGGCTGCATGCATCGCACCTGCACTTTTCAGTCAGATCACGTCGGCAAAGCGCTTTTCCATGCGCCGGAGTGCAGGGCTTTGCGGGGCCGACCCGGTGGCTTGGACAAGCGGGGGTACGGCCCCCTGCCGGTCAGCTGACCCGGCTTGCTCCTCCAATGGCTGTTGGGTTGGCGGCCAGGGCTTCCAGTTGCCCGAGCGGCAGGGGTGCGAGCTCAGGGTTTGAGGTCGCGAAGAATGTTCTTGGCCAGGATCTCGTTGATCTCACGGTGCCTCGGAACGCAGGGCGGATTCAAAGTCTCAGCAAGTTTCGGGCTGGGGTTGGCGCCGCGCCATTGCCAGCAGCGCCGTGATGTCGTGCATCACCGCCTCCAGGCGAATCGGATCGGTCACGTCGTGGCGGATCAGCTCAAAGCGGGGATGGCCGATCCACTGGCTGATGTTCTGCTTGCGGCCGGTGAAATAGTTGTCGAGGCAGATCACCTCCTCGCCGGCCGCCATCAGCCGGTCCACCAGGTGGGAGCCCACGAAACCGGCCCCGCCGGTGATCAGGTTGCGGGTGAGGGAAGCGGGCATCGTTCAGCCCTCCCCCACGCGCCACACCTGCAGCCCCGCCGCCCGTGCTGCAGCCGCATCCGCCTTGGCGCGGGCATCAAACAGCCAGGCCGGCCGCCGCATCACCGCCGCCACCGCCGGCCAGTCGATCCCGGCGAACTGCTGCCATTCGGTGAGCAGCAGCAGGGCAACCGCTGCGCGGAAGCCTGCGGCTACGGCGCCCCGGGCCGCCTCCAGCACATCGCGGGCACACTGCCAGCTGCCCTCACCAGCCCCGGAGGGCTGGCCGAGATCCTGCGCCATCTGCTGCTCGCTCACCTTGGGATCGAGGATCTGCAGGATCGCGCCTTCCTCCAGCAGGTCCTTGCAGATGCGGATCGCCGGCGATTCGCGCGTGTCGTTGGTATCGGCCTTGAAGGCAAACCCGAGCACGCCGATGCGCTTGCCGCTCACCGTCCCGAACAGCCTGGTGATCACCAGCCGGGCGTAGCCCTTGGCTTCCGCGAAGCGGTTGCGCTTGCCGCTCACCGTCCCGAACAGCCTGGTGATCACCAGCCGGGCGTAGCCCTTGGCTTCCGCGGAGCGGTTGCGCTGCTGCTGCCAGTGGTTGAGGGTCACCACCTGCTCCCAGTAGACCGCCACCTCCTCCAGGCCGTAATGCCGACAGAGGTACACCAGGTTGAGGATGTCCTTCTGGAAGCAGCTGCCGCCAAAGCCCGGCCCCGCCTGCAGAAACTTCTGCCGTAGCCGCAGGCTTCTCGCGAAGCGAGTTGCGGCTGTCGGCCCCGATGGCGCGGGCTACCTCCTGCACATCCGCCCCGGTGGCCTCACAGAAGGCGGCAATGCCGTTGATCGAACTGATGCGCTGGGCCAGGAAGGCGTTGGCGGTGAGCTTGCTCAGCTCACTGCTCCAGAGGTTGGTGGTGAGGATGCGCTCGCCCGGCACCCACTGGCCGTAGATGGCCGCCAGGGCGGCGATCGCCTGGGGGTCGTCGCCGCCGATCAGCACCCGATCCGGGGCCTCCAGATCGGGGATGGCGGTGCCCTCTGCCAGGAACTCGGGGTTGGAGAGCACCGAGAAGGTCTTGCCGCCCTCCGCCGACCCCAGGATCTCCTGGATCACCGCCGCCGTGCGCACCGGCAGGGTGCTCTTCTCCACCACGATCGTGTGACCCTGCGCCGCTTTAGCCACGGTGCGGGCGCTGGCTTCCACCCACCTGAGATCACTGGCCTGGCCGGCGCCCTGGCCCTTGGTTTTGGTGGGGGTGTTCACCGAGATGAACACCATGTCGGCTGGAGCATCCAGCCCCGGCTCATACACCGGCAGCCGGCTCAGATCGGCATCGTTCCAGGCCGCAATCCGCTCGGCGTTGAGATCCACCACCGTCACCTGGATCTCGGGGCAGCGATCGGCGATCACCGCCATCGTGGGCCCGCCCACATAGCCGGCGCCGTAGCCGAAGGCTTCTCGCGAAGCGAGTTGCAGCAAAGCTTGGTGGCCGGGGGTGGAGGGGGCATAGAAGGAAGGGCAGGGGGGGCGCAGACGCCAGGGGGCTGCAGCCCGTGCGGGAGCTGGTGGGGCCGGGCGCTCGCCGGCGGGCGGTGGCTCAGAGCGTCGTTCGGGCTGGGGATCCTGGCGGCTCAGGGGGAAGCCCCTTCAAGAGGCTTACGGATTTCGGGGTTGGAGACACCAGATGTGGTGTGGTCTCGCGGCAACAAGAAGCCCCGCGGCCGGGGCAGCGGGGCTGGGGAGTGATGGCCTTGGCCTGTGGTGTCATGTCGCGGCTGCGCCATTGGCGACCAGCCAGGCGGCCAGATCGGCTGGGCCCTGGAAGTCGAGCAGGGCGTCGGCCAGGGCTTCCAGCTGCTCCAGCGGCAGGGCCTGGATCTGGGCGGTGGTGGCCTCGCTCAGCGGGCCGCAGCGGCGGTTGAGGAGGCGGAGGGTGACTGCAGCTTCCCCTTCCTGGCGGCCTTCCTGGCGACCTTCCTGGCGGCCTTCCTGGCGGCCCTCGGCGAGCCACTCCTGAACGGCCCTGCTGTGGCGGATTTCTTCGCGGGGGATGCCGGCGATCACCATGATCTGCTCCTCGCTCAGCTGCGGAAATCGTTGAATCAGCATAGGCAGCACAACCTGGTCCAGATCCGGGCGGCTGGCCAGGATCTGCTGACTGCTCGCCGCCAGCTCGCTCTCTGGGCGCACGGGCAGGGTGAGCAGGTTGAGCAGGGGATCGAGGTTGGGCTGCTGGCTCAGCTCCTCCAGGTTGATCCACGCCACCTGCTGCAGAAACAGCTGCAGGGCTTGGCTCGGGCCCAGGTTGAGGCGGTTGTGGGGCGTGATCACGAGCACGACCCAGTGCTCCACCCGGGGGTGCTGCTGCAGGAAGCGGTAGGTCTGCGCTGCCAGGCGGTGGTGGAAGCCTGGATCCGGGTGCATCTGCACCTCCAGCAGCACCACCGGAAAGTCCGGGCTGCCGGTGTCGGCGCAGCCGGTGGTTGGGCGGGGCCAGAGCACGCCGTCGAGGCGATGGCTCAGCTCTTTGATCTCGAGGGCTTCAAATCGGTAGAGGCTGTCGCCGGGGGCTGAGGGGTCGAAGCCCAGCGTGTTGGCGTTGGCGACCGAGCCAGGCAGGAGTGCGCGGATCAGGTCGGGGGCGCCTTGGAAGACGCGGTAATACCAGCGGTCGGTGTTCAAGGTTGCCAGCGCTGGCTGGCGGCAAGGTAGCTGCGGCTTGGGGGTGGGGCTGCAGCCCGTGAGAGGGCTGGTGCCTGTGGAGCCTCGTTGGCGGCAGGAGGCTGAGCGTTTGGTTCGGGCTGGGGAGCCTGGCGGCTCAGGGGGAAGCCAATCCGGGTTCGCCCCAGCCGCTCGGAGCTGCACCCATTAGCGCTACCGCCAGCAACTGGCCGCCCTGCTCGATAGGCGCATGGAAAGCGGCAGAGGACCACCAGGTTGAGGATGTCCTTCTGGAAGCAGCTGCCGCCAAAGCCCGGCCCCGCCTGCAGAAATTTGCCACCGTAGCCGCAGGCTTCTCGCGCAGCGAGTTGCGGCTGTCGGCACCGATCGCCCGCGGCCACCTCACGCACATCGGCGCCGGTGGCCTCGCAGAAGGCGGCAATGCCGTTGATCGAGCTGGGAGGGAGCTCTTTCGGTGCGCCAGGAAGGCATTGGCGGTGAGCTTGCTCAGCTCACTGCTCCACAGGTTGGTGGTGAGGATGCGCTCGCCCGACACCCACTGGCCGTCGATGGCCGCCAGGGCCGCGATCGCCTGGGGGTCGTCGCCGCCGATCAGCACCCGATCCGGGGCCTCCAGATCGGCAATCGCCGTGCCCTCTGCCAGAAATTCGGGGTTGGAGAGCACCGAGAAGGAGCGAGCCGGCTGGTCGTCGGCTGCGCCAGCACTATCTGCCGACCACAGGATCTGCTGGATCACCGCGGCGGTGCGCACAAGCAGGGTGCTCTTCTCCACCACGATCGTGTGTCCCCGGTTGCTGGGGGTGTTCACCGAGATGATCACCATGTCGGCTGGGCCAGATCGGGATCGTTCCACGCCGCAATCCGCTCGGCGTTGAGATCCACCACCGTCACCTGGATCTCGGGGCAGCGATCGGCGATCACCGCCATCGTCGGGCCGCCCACATACCCCGCACCCAGGCAGCAGATCGAGGTCACCGGACGTGGAGGGGGCATGCAGAACGGGCAAGGGGGCGTGCAGATGCCAGGGGGCTGCAGCCCGTGCGGGAGCCGGTGGGGCAAGGCGCTCGCCGGCAGGCGGCGGCTCAGCGCTTTGTTCGGGCTGGGGGGCCGGGGGGCTGGAGGGTGATGGCCTTGAGGTTTGGTGTCAGTTCGCGGCTGCGGCGTTTGCGGCCAGCCAGGCGGCCAGGTCGGCCGGGCCCTGTAAGTTGAGCAGGGAGTCCGCCAGGGCTTTCAGTTGCTCCTGGGGCTTGGCCGGGATCAGGGCGGTGGTGGCGCCAGTGAGGCGGCCGCAGCGGCGGTTGAGGAGGCGGAGGGTCACCTTGGCTTCGCCTCGGACTTCACCTTCCTGCAGGCCCTCCTGGCGGCCCTCGGCAAGCCAGTCCTGCACAGCCCTGGTATGGCGGATGTCTTCGCGGGGGATACCGGCGATCACCATGATCTCAACGTTATGGATGAGACAACCGTGGAGTGGATCACGATAGCGGAGCCAGCCCGATCCGTAACGCTCATGCCTGCCGGTGTTTCAGTGCTGCACGCACTTCGGCCAGACGCGATGCTGATGCCAGGCCCAGGCATGGGCGAGGATTGTGGAGAGTTCGGGATAGCGAGGCCGCCAGCCCAGCTCGATCTGTGCTTTTTCAGCTGACGCCACCAGCACAGGTGGATCGCCGGGGCGGCGTGGTGCCACCTGGGTCAGCAGCCCCCGCTGGGTGGTGGCCTTCGCGGCATCAATCACCTGCTGCACCGAGGCACCCGTGCCAGTGCCCAGGTTGTAGATGTGCCGCCCCTTGTCTGCCAGAAGCCGTTGCAGCCCCAGAACGTGGGCATCGGCGAGATCACACACATGGATGTAATCACGGATGCAGGTGCCATCCGGGGTGGGGTAGTCGTCTCCATAGATCTGCAGCTCAGCGAGGCGGCCGCTGATCGCATCCAGCACCAGCGGGATCAAGTGGGTTTCGGGCGTATGGTCTTCGCCCAGATCACCGGCCGGATCGGCGCCGGCGGCATTGAAATAACGGAAGATCACGCTCGGCAGCCCGTAGGCCTCGCCGAAATCCGCCAGCAGCTGCTCCACCATCTGCTTGCTGCGGCCATAGGGGTTGATCGGCCGCTGCGGGCAACTCTCCCGAATCGGGATCTGGTCGGGCTGCGGGATGCCGTAGGTGGCACAGGTGCTCGAAAAAACAATCGGCACCGGCGCCTCACCACGGCGCTGACCCTCCGCCAGCAGAGCCTCCAGCAAAGTGAGTGAATCGCCCAGGTTGTTGCGGTAATACCTGGCCGGATCCGCCACGCTCTCGCCCACATAGGCGTAAGCGGCAAAGTGCAGCACCGCCTCCATCGGCTCGCCAGCACAGGCCGGATGGTCTCCGCTCAGGAGCTGGTCCAGCAGAGGCCGATCGCCCACCTGGCCCTGCACCAGGGGAACCCCCAGGATCTCAACGATGTCGGCATGGCCGTACACCAGGTTGTCGAGCACCACCACGGAGAAGCCTTGCCGTTGCAAGGCCCGCACCGTGTGGCTGCCGATGTAGCCGGCTCCGCCGGTCACCAGGATGGTCATGGCATGGTCAACAGGTCAGGGGAGCACCCGGCCGGCCCGCTGCAAGTGCCAGAGAGCAGTCGCCACTTCAGAACGTCTCGTCGTCTGCGAGGGCGTCACGCAAAAGAGCGTCGCCATCCAGCGTCACGGGGTATCGAGTCCGCGCCATGAAGGTCTCCTCGCCCCACAGTCCTCGCTGCGAGCGAGGTGCCTCGTTTCACGAGCTCTTCCTGCTCCAGATGGAGATGGCGAATGGCCAGCAGACCCTGGTGTCGAACGCCACGGGCAAGCTCATGGCTTGGCGTACAGCGCCGGGTCCATCTGCTCCAGGCTCAACGCCAGCCGGTCGCCGGGCTGGAGCCCCAACAGAAGCCGCAACCGTGCCGGAATGACCAGTTGGCCCTTGGATGACAGCGGGAGGGGTGACGGCAAGCCTGGCGTTCAGATCGTCCGGCGCCTGGACGTCGAGCAAGGCTTCCGGGCGAATCACGCGGCCTGTGGGCTCAAAGCAGCTCGCACTTCAGCCAAGGCCGCATCCAGGATCCGTTCTGTGCGGCTGGTGCTGAGTTCCAGCTGCTTCAGAGCGGCTTCCAGTGCTTCCTCTTCAGCGAGTGCACGGGTGTCGGCATGGGCGCTGTCGTGGGCGTAGACAGCCTTTTCTGTAGGTGTCATGAACACCGCTATCCGCTCTGTGGCTCGCTCTGCGGGGAGTTCTGGATGGTTTCGGGCAGCCACGATGAATTGTTCATGTTAAGGCAATCAGGCACTCATGCGCTCGATCAGGATCGGCATCGCCAGCCGGTCCACCATCCACACCAGCAGCAGCAGAACCGCTGAGCCGCCCACAGCCGTGCCGGCGAGCACCAGGCTCAGCAGCGTGCCGGTGAACACAAACACGGGTTCGATCCAGACCGTCGAACACCCGAGCCCGGCTGCCACCCCGGTTGAGATCGAGACCTGCCGGATCACCACAACGAAAGAGATCAAAGAAGAAGCACCGGCTCACCGGCTGCTGCCAGGAGCCGTGCTGCGTCTCGGTCAAACGTGACGAGCTGCTGGCCGCCCAGCTGGCGTCCGCCGTAAGCGATCACGCCATCGGCAAAGTCGCCGCCGGCCGCCATAAGCTGCATCCCGGCACGCACAGCTGGGCGATCAGTCCGCACACTTTCGCTGGCCAGCAGCGCTTCGATGGCGCCGATGCAGTCGCAGGTGCTGAAGCGATACATCCGCCGCAGCACCCACACCAATTCGCACAGCACAGGGAGGGGGATCGCCACCAATTCCGCCCGCTCCAGCAGGGCGCTCGCGGCACTGGCTTGGTCTGGATCGTCCTGCACCAGCGCGCGTACCAGGACGTTGGTATCGGCCGTGATCTTCACCGGCCAGCCCAACCAGCCGTCATGGCGTCCTGGAGCTCCCGCAAGCTGGCCCGATGGCTGCTGCGCCCAGCCAGCAGACCGATAAAACCATCGATCGTGCCGGTCGCCTGTTCGGCATGGAGCTCCAATCGCCCACCGGGCAGCACCTCCACATCAATCCGCTGGCCGGGCTCAACGCCGAGATGGGCGAGTAGCTCCTTGCGCAAGGTCACCTGGCCCTTGCTGGTGACCGTGAGTGATGCACCACGAGATGAAGCCTGACGGGTCGCCATGGCGAAAGAGTGTCCTTGGCCTAACTGTAAGGCAGTTCTGCCTTGCGATGGACAGCGGCGGCGCCTGGGCCATGGGGGATGGCCAATCGAGGTCGTGAAAGAAGGTCAGCGAGGGCCTGACGGCGGGCCATGTCATGAAGTCCAGTTGATGGTGCAGTCAGATCACATCCGCAAATCGCTGCTCCATCCGCCGGAACTGGCGCACTCCCGTGACCAGCAGCAGCACCACTGAATTTCAGAGTTGGAGAGACAAAGATAACGCAAAAACTTATGCGAATGACGCAACTATGCATCATTTGCATAATGGGCCGACCTGATTAACACCAGCCGTCTGACCCTTGACCTCCCGAAGGCAGCCATGGATTGAATATACAGCAAACCGCAGGCCCGGCTAGGAGCCTGTCGCGCATAGATCACCGCCCGCATGCTCCACAGACGCCCCTGAATCTGCCCAGATCTCATTGGCTGCAATGGATCTGGCCGATAAGATGGGGTATGAGCAAGCCCAAGACCTTCCGGCCCTGGACTCCGGGACAGACCAGCTTGATGCCGCCGTCGCCAATCGACTGGCTGCCGAGCGATCACCTGGTGTTCTTCCTGCTGGAGCTGGTGGAGGAACTGGACTTTGCGCTGATCATGTCTCCCGCCCGGCAGAAGGATGCCCGCGGTGAGAAGGGGTATGACCCCAGGATGCTGACGCTGCTGTTGCTGTATGCCTACTGCATCGGCATGGCCTCGTCTCGCAAGATCGAGCGGGCCTGCCATGAGGATGCGGCTTTCCGGGTGCTGACCGGCAACCAGCAGCCGGACCACAGCCGCATCAGCGACTTCCGCCGCCGCCATCTTGGAGCCCTGGAGGAGCTGTTTGTGCAGATCCTGCGCCTGTGCCAGAAGGCCGGCATGGTGAGCCTGGGACAGGTGGCGCTGGATGGCACCAAGGTGAAGGCCAATGCCTCCAAACACAAGACACTCCTATGGACTGTCAAGCCCCCGGACGCTCCGGCTGAGCGCCATCGAGGTGGCAGTGCTGACCAGCTCAGCCACGATGGCCGTGAACCAGCGCTGGCCACGCCGTGGAACCCGTCACCACCTCCAGCGAGCTGCTGCTGTGGGAGGCCATCGACCAGGTCCGTAGGGCAGAGGACGGTCCTGATCTCTCCCTCGATGAGCTGGCTGAGTGTGTGATGGCCGCCCTGGGTTCATCGCTGTCGCTGCAGCAGATCTGCAGAGCGGCTGATGGCTTGCTGCACCTGGCCGACGATCCCAGCCAAGGGAGCGCCGCACGGCAGGTTCCTGTGGTCGATGTGCAGGCCGTGCAGGAGAGGGCGCTGAATCTCTTGGATTGGCAGGAGCTGGAGGATGGCGACGATCGCAGCGACAACCAGAAGCTGATCGACAACGCCACCGATCCCGACACCGTGCTCGTGCGCGATCCCTCCGCCACTCCGGAGCTGCAGGAGATCGGCATCCTCGAGCTCCTGCAGCGCTATCCCTGTCGCGGCAACGATGCCCGCTGGAGCCCCGACGATGCCATCGCCTTCCTGGAGACAAAGGCCCGCTGGCTGGATGCGGCACTGGAGACCTGGGAGGCCGATGGCGAGGCCATGGCCGACGACAGCGACGTGAGCGAGGCCAAAGCCGTCGTGCTGGTCGTGCCGGAGAAGCCTGGCCAGGCGTTGCTGTCCGAGGTGCTCGACGTGCTGATCCCCGTGGAGGAGTGAACCACCGGCCGGCTCTCGTTCTGGCAGATCCGTTGCCTGCCGCCCCACGGCAGGCAACGGATCTGCCAGGAGCCTGGGCTACTGGAGCAATCCTGCTGGCGATCAGGCCGTTGCGGTGCGAACGGCGGGACCGCCGCGCAGGATGCCGAACACCTCGCGGGCGACGAACCGCTTGAGGCAGCGGATGATCTCCTTCATCGAGCGTCCTTCTGCCGTGCGTCGTTCGACGTACTCCCGGGTCTGCTGATGCCGCTGCAGCCGGCAGATCACGATGCGGTGCAGGGCGCAGTTGGCCTGGCGGTTGCCGCTGCGGTTCAGCCGGTGCCGCACCACCTTGCCCGAACTGGCGGGCAGTGGATTGACGCCACAGAGGGCAGCGAATGACGCCTCGGATTTCATCCGTTCCTGGTTGTCGCCAACTGCCACAACGAGGGTGGCACTGATGTCCACACCCACGCCGTAGGTGTTCCGCAGCTCGGGGCACAGCTGCATGGTCAGTCGATCCAGCTGCGTGACGGTTTCCTTGAGCTCCTCATCCAGCTGCTGGATGCGGCGCGCCAGGATGCGCAGGGTCATCTTGGCGGCCGCCTGAGGGGTGGTGATCTCGCCAGAACGCAGGCCTGTGCAGCTTTCGAGCAGCTCCTTTCTCTTGAGCCGCTGCAGCCGTTCCCGCAACGCTGCCGGCGCCGTCACCACGATGGCGTGCAGCTGATTGAGGGCTGCGGTGCGGTTCGCGGTGGCCGAATCCTTGGCCACCTTGAGCATGCGGATCATCTCCACCAAAGCGTCGCCCGCCTTGGGGATGACGCTGGCCGTTCCGGCGATACAGGCCCGTGCTGCGGCCTCCGCATCGATGGTGTCGTCCTTACCGATGCGCCGCCGCGTGGAGCGATCCGGCCGGTTCACTTCTACCACTGCCATCCCTGCGGCCTGCAGGGCGCGGCAGAGCCCGGCGCCGTAGCAACCGGTTCCCTCCACGGCGAATACCGGGTTGGAGCCGAATGCTGCGGCCCAGCGGATCAGCTCCTGGTAGCCACTGCGTTTGGCATCCAGCTTGAGGCTGCCCAGCCAGCCGCCATTGGCGCCCAGGGCCACCGCCATGTGCGTGAGTTTGTGGGTGTCAATGCCGACCACCACATCGTGGCCAGTGCTGATCTCGGGGGCATGTGCTGTCGCTGCGCTCATGACTGCTGGGGACGGGAGGGGGTGCAACCAACCGGGCAGACGGACAGGCCATTGACGGGACGGGAACGTCGGACTCCTATGAGGTCACGGGACTTCCCGGCTGGTTGCCCCACCGCACGGACCGACAGGTCTTGTGAAAGACACCACCCCAAACTGGAGAAGGTCCGCCATGAGCAGGGTCAGGCCCGCGCTGGTGGGGTCCCGAAATCATCAATGGCCATGAGCCACCAGCGGATGCTCAAATCCGAGGAGCAGTTGGAGCAGGAGATCAGGGAGCTGCTGCGCAAGGCCGAGATCCTCGACGCCCAGGAGGATGGCCGCTACGGCAAGGGCAAACGCGGCAGCGACCTGCCTGAGGCACTGAGCCGCCGAGAAGACCGGCTGGAGAGGATCCGCCAAGCTCGCCGGGAACTGGAGGCTGAAACCGCGGCTGCCGCTGCACGGGAACGGCAGGAGCAGGCGGCAGCGGCAGCGAAGGCCGCGGAAGAGGGGCCCGAGCAGCAACGGCAAGAATGCAGCAAGACAGCCGATCGCGTAGTCGAGAAGGCAGCTGCGGCAAAAGATCTGGCGATCGCCAAGGCCAACGAGGCGGGCCTGGGACCACCTGATCTTGAGCCGCTGGCCGCCGATCAGATGCCCCATCGCGGCCTGGCGCACAAGGCTTGCGGCACACCGACAAAAGGCAGCCAGCGCAATCACCGCTGCGCGGAAGGCTGCGCCTACACTGATCCAGCCAGCCACATCATGAAGAGTGATGGGAACTGGATTCAGGGCTACAACTGCCAAGCAGCCGTGGATGGGGATTACCAGGTGATCGTGGCCATCGGCGTCAGCAACCAGCCGCCTGATGTGGAGCATCTCGAACCGTTGCTTGAGCGCACCATTGCCAACACCGCTCAGCTCCCGAAAACGTTGATCGCGGATGCCGGCTACTGGAGCGAGGCCAACGCCGAGGCCTGCGCGGCACGGGGGGTCGATCCCCACATCGCGACCGGCAGGGAGAAGCACGGCCAGCCGCCAGCACCAACCCGTGGCCCCATCCCCAAAAACCTGGATGCCAAGGGCCGGATGAACCGCAAGCTGCGCTGCAAGAAAGGACGCGAGATCTACGCCAGGCGCAAGACGATCGTGGAGCCCGTCTTTGGTCAGACCAAGGAATGCCGTGGACTGCGCCGCTTTCTCCTGCGCGGCCTGGACAACGTGAACGGTGAATGGGCGCTCTGGTGCCTGACCCACAACATCAACAAGTTGTTCAGGTTCAAAGCAGCACTGGCAGCTTGAGGGGACAGCCCCTCTGGCTGCCAGTGCGGCAACCGAAGATTGGCCGGAATCACCGGCATTGAGATGCCGGTAACCAAGACCATTGGCTCAGCAAGTTCTTGTGCTCGCTGGCGCTGCTGGTTTCGGGCGACAAACTCCTAGCGATCACGCCTCAAAAAGGCCGGTGAGGGCCCGCAACTGCTGCGGCAGCGGGCTGGTTCCCGGGTGCACCTGCAGCAGGTAATCCAGCCCCTGCTGCAGGCTCAGGCCCCTGTGCCGCATCAGCCAGGCCAGACACACCAGCGGCGAGCGCTCCCGGGCCGCCACACAGTGCACAAACACCGGCCCCAGCTCCGCCAGGTCGGCCAGGGCCGCCAGGGCCTGCTCCAGCTCCTCCGGCCGTGGCCAGCGGCCACTGCGGTGATCCGGCAGCACCACCCGCCGGGTGTGGAACTGCTCACGCAGCCCGGCCGGCGGCGGCAGCTCCTCCCAGGCGCAGAGGCTGAGCACGCCACGGATCCCCTCCTGCCGCAGCCGCAGCAGATGGCGATCCGCCCAGGGCCCCGGCCCGATCGCCAGCTCCTCGCGCAACGCCCAGGTGAGCCGAAACCGGCCGGTGATTGGCCCCACTCGGTTGCCCCACTCAGTTGTTGGTATCGGAGATCAGCCGGAACAGGCTCCACACATTCACCAGCCCCGACACCGGCGTGCTCACCGCGCCGATCGCATCGGAGAGCACCGCCAGGGAGCTGCGGCTCACGATCACGGTGTCGTTGTCGCGCAGGGGCGGGTTCTTCGGATTCGAGGCGCCCTGGCTCAGATCCAGGTTGAAACGCTCACGGGTGGCGGTGCCGTTGCGATTCAGCCGCACCAGCTGGATGTCGCTCTTCTTGCCTCGCCAGGTCTCCAGCCCCCCCGCCGCCAGCACCGCCTGCACCAGGGGCGTGTTGGCCGGCAGCGGGATCCGGCCCGGGCTCTTCACCTCACCGATCACATTCACGTTGATCTGCTGAGGCGACAGGTTGGTGGCCGCCAGCTCGATCGATTCCGGCACCGGCTCCTGCGCCTTCGGCACCCGGATCGTGTCGCCATCAAACAGCAGCGGGTTCTGCAGCAGATCGCCGGCCATCAGCAGATCCATCAGGTTCAGCGAGGCCCGCTTGAAGCTGGGTGTCTCCCCCGGCAGCCGCCGCTGCAGCGCCACCTGGCGCAGGTCGGCATGGAGGGTGATGCCGCCGGCCTTCTGGATCGCATCCACCACCGTGGGCAGGCCGCTGATCGCGGCCGGCGCCCCTTCGGTCTGGGAGGTTTCACTGGTGGTGAGGGTGTACACCCCCGGCCGCTCCACCTCACCCACCACCGCAATCCGCAGGGGGCGCGGCCGCACCACCTGCAGCTGCAGCTCCGGCCGCTGCAGCTGGGCCCGGTACAGGGTGAGCAGCCACTGGTGCGCCTGCGACAGGGTGAGCCCCACCACCCGCGCACTGCCCACCAGCGGCAGGCTCACGGTGCCGTCGTTGAGCACATCGAGCGGACCGGACAGATCCGGCACATCGAACAGCTTCAGCTCCAGGCCATCGCCAGGGCCGAGGATGTAGGCATCGTCTTGCAGATTGGCCTGCGGGGCAGGTTGTTCAAGCCGATCAGCGGCCTGCGCCAGCACCGAGTCAGGATGACTCAGGCCCGTCGCGATCGCCAGAGCCAGGGCTATGCCGCGCACGGGTCGAGGTAGAAACTGCAGAAAGTGTCCCATGGCCGTCTAGCCGCGGCCAGGGGGCTGCCTACTCTTCGGCAGACCTGGCCAGGCTGGCTGCCATGACCAACCTGACCTCCCGCGGCACCTCGCCCACCCTCTCCATTCCCCAGGGGTTTCCCCTGGTGCCGCTTGGTGAGAGCCTGGTAGACAATGGCCGCGAAGCCCTCAATCTCCGCGAGATCTTTGCCGCCCTGCGGCGCCGCCACCGCCTGGTGCTGCTCACCAGCGCCATGGTGTTTCTGATCGCCGCCGGCCTCTCCGTGCGGCAGCGGCTGCTGTTCCCGGTCTTCGAGGGCTCTTTCGATCTGCTGATCACCGACCCGGTCAGCAACGAGAATGATCAGTCTTCCGGCCGGGATTTGGGCACCGCCTCCACCTTTCAGGCCCTCGCCCTCAATACCACGTCCAACGACACGCCTACCCTGATCGAGGTGTTGCGCAGTCCCCTTCTCCTGAAGGAGCTGGCTGAAAGACGTGGTCTCTCCACCCAGTCTCTGGGTCAACGCATCAGCGTAACCAACGGTGGCAGCGGCACCCGCGATCGTTCCAATGTCGCCCAAGGGGTTCTCAGAGTCACTCTCAGAGGCGGTGATCCCGCCCAGGACCAGACGCTTCTGGAGGAACTGGCCAACCGTTATATGCAGTATTCCCTCGACCAACGCCAGGAGCAGCTCCAGGAAGGCCTTCGCTTTCTTGACCTCCAGGCTCCAGCCCTCCAGAGCACTGCCGATCGTCTCCAGGCCGAGCGGGCGGCCTTCCGCGTGCGCCACGACCTGATCGAACCCACCGCCGAAGGCGAGGCGATCAAGCAGGAGATGCTTACCCTTCAGGCTCACGGTCGCAGCCTCGAAGATCAACGCAACCGGCTGCTGAAGGCCAGCCAGGCCATCCGCAACGGCACCCTCACCGCCCAGGGTTTTCAGGAAGCGATCGGCGCCGGCGGCTCCGGCGATTCCAACGGCAGCATGAGCAGCAGCACCAGCAGCGGCAGTTCGGGCAATGGCCTTTCGGTTGCCGCCAGCAGCCAGCCCTGGCTCGACCAGCTCCAGCAACTCGATCAGGAGCTGGCCGAGGCCCGCGCCCGCTTCACCCCCCAGTCGGATCGAGTGCAGGGCCTCCAGGCCCGGCGCGAAGGGCTCAACCGCAAGGTGCGCAGCAGCCAGCTGGAGGCGGTGGATGCGGCCCTGGCCCTCAACCGGCAGGCCAGCGTTGCCAACCAGAGCCAGCTGGCGGCCCTCACCGGCACCTTCCGCCGCCAGCCCCAGCTGATCCGTGAGTACGAGGAACTGGAGCAGCGGCTGCAGCTCGCCCTCGACAACCTCAGCGGCCTCAGCAGCACCCGCTCCACTTTCCGGCTGGAGCTGGCCCAGCGCACCGTTCCCTGGCGGGTGATCGCTCCGGCCCGCATGAATCCGGTTCCCGTTGAGCCCTCCCTGTCCAAGGGTCTGCTGCAGGCCGCCCTGCTGGCCGCCGCCGCCGGAGCGGGCGTGGGAGTGCTGCGCGACCGCCTCGATCATGTCTACCGCAGCCCGGCCGAGGTGAAGGAGACCCTCCAGGAGCCCCTCCTGGCCCACATCCCCCACATCCCCCTGTTCCGCGGCGTGCGCGAAGACAGCCACTTCATGCTCGAGGAAATCGTTCCGGCCAGCGCCACGGGCTCCGCCGCCAGCCCATCCGCTGCAGCAGCCCCAGCCGCAAAGGGCGCCGCTGACAGCAAGCAGCTCGGCTATCAGCGCTTCTTCTACCAGGAGGCCTTCCGCAACCTCTTCACCAGCCTCCGCTTCCTCAACACCGACCAACCGCTGCGCTCCCTCGCCCTTACCAGTTCCCTGCCGGCCGAAGGCAAGAGTCTGGTGAACGTGCTGCTCGCCAAGACCCTGGCCGAGCTGGGCCAGCGGGTGCTGCTGGTGGATGCCGATCTGCGCAAGCCCCAGCTGCACACCCGCCTCGGGCTCGACAACCTGCTCGGCCTCAGCCATCTGCTCACCGGCGACACCGCCGACTGGAGCTCCCTGCTCCAACCGGTGCCGGGCCACGACAACTGGCAGGTGATCACGGCGGGCCGCCGCCCCCCCGATCCGGCTCGCCTGCTCAGCTCCGCCCGCATGCGCCAGCTGATCACAGACCTGGCCGCCTCGGATCGCTTCGATCTGATCCTTTACGACACCCCGCCGGTGCTGGGCCTGGCCGATGCCGCCCTGGTGGCGGAACATCTCGATGGCCTGCTGCTGCTGGTCAGCCTCGAGAAGGTGGATCGCGACCTTCCCCGTGAAGCGATGGCCCGCATCCGCAGTGCCGGTGTGCCGCTGCTGGGCCTGGTGACCAACGCCGTGAAGCAGCGCAGCGAGGCCGGCAGCCGCTACGGCTATGGCTACGGGCGTTACGGCTATGGGCGTTACGGCTATGGCGGCTACGACACCCTCACCGCCGCGGCCTACTACGGCGCCGCCGCGTCTGCTGCCGAAGGGGAAGAGGGGGAAGCCACCTCCAGGAGCACGCAGCGCGCCCCTGGCCGCTCCCTGCGCCGCGTCGGCCAGCGGCTAATCAGCTGGATCGATCGCTGAGATGGGGCACCGGTGGGGTACTGAGATGCAGCCAAAGACCTGCGTATTCCAGCGAATCCTGCAGCTGGGTCTGAGCTCGCTTGGTCTGAGTACCCTCGGCCTCGACCTGCCCTCCCAGGCTCAGCTGGTCTGGCAGCCATTGCCCGGCCCTCCTCCTCCCGTGTCGACCGGCCTGCGCTGGGAAGCCGTGCCGGTGGCGCCCAAGGCCGCAGGCACCCCAACGCCTGACACAGCAGCAACTCCAGCTGGATCAGCGTCGCCCGCCGCTCCGGCTTGGCAGCCGGTGGCGGCTGGCGAACACATCGAGGTGCTGCCCGATGGCTCGATCGCCGGTGAACCGGAACCGGAGCCCATCCCCGTGGCCGCAGCCCCCACCCTGCCCACCTACGGCGGCTTCCGCGATCTCTACCGCGGGGATCGCTGGTATCCCTCGATCAGCACGATCGTGCCGATGGCCTTCGGGCCCAAGGGATTCATGGCCGGCGTCGGCTTTTCAGGCTCCGATTGCACAATTGAATCGAAGCAGTGCATCAACTACCCCACCATCACCTCCGAATCAATCCGCGACGTCGGCGAGGCCGTGCTGGATTCCTACATCGGATTCGGTGATCCCACCCGGGCCGTTTCGGTGCTGGTCACCCAGTTCACCCAGAACACGATCCGCGCCGGAGAACGGGGTGACTTCCTCAACGGCAACCAGACCGGCTTCGCCATCAGCCGCAACCTTGGCCCCAACACTGCCATCAAGCTCGGCGCCGAAGGCCTGATTCGCTGGGGCGGCTCCGGGAACAAGGCTGCCGATCGCCCCAAGAGCGCCTTCGGCGTGATCTCCCACCGCATTCCGCTCAAGCCACCGCCCACCGATCCCTTCGACGACGGCATCCGCTGGTTCCCCGATCTTTACCTCACCGTGGGTGCCGGCAACGGCCAGTTCCGCCCGCTTGATCAGGTGATCAGCGCCCAGATCCAGAGTGCCAAGGATGCCGGCTGCTGGTTCACCGCCTGCTCCCCTGAGAAAACCCGTGATGCCTTTCTCAAGGGCACCGAATGGGGCAGGTTCTATCCGATCGGCTCCGTCGCCCTGGCCGTGACCGATCAGCTCAACCTGATCACCGAATGGACCGGTCGCAATCTGAATGTATCGGTCAGCTGGCAGCCGATCCGCGAGTGGGGTTGGACCATCACCCCCGGCATCGGCAACCTGATCCAGAACAGCGATTACGGCAAGAACGTCAACATCCCTGCCTGCCGCGAGTGCGACATGGGCGATGCGATCACCACCCGCCCGCTGCTGTATCTGCGTTCGATGATCAATATTCGGTTCTGATAGATTCTGGCGTTTCTGAGAATCTGAGCGCTATTGCGTGCATCTGGCACCTTTGAACGCTGCCTCCAGAAGCTCCACCACCGCGTCCACGCCCGCCCGCCAGGCTTGATCGTCGCGGGAACGGAAGACGCGGGCCTGCTCGGCGAGTTTCTGGCGCAGGGCCCTGGCTCGTGCCCCATCTGCCGCCAGCTCCAGCAGCAGGGCCACGGCCTCGGCCGGCTCCCGCAGCCGGCACCCTTCCGGATAGCCCGGCAGCCACTCCCGCAGGCCCAGCGGCTGGCCGAAATCGATCACGGGCACCGCCTGCCGCACCGCGTCGGCCGCCACCAGCCCGTAGCTCTCGCCGGGATTGGATCGCCCGCCGGTGCTGAGCACAAAAGCAGCGGCCCGCTGCAGTGCCGCCTCGATGTCGAGCCGCGGCAGGCAGTGCAAGCCTGGCAGCGGCAGCAACGGCGCCACCGGGCCCACCCAAAGCCCCTCAGCCGCCGGCCACTGCTGTCGCAGGGGCAGCAGCACCGCCAGAAAACGCTCCAGGGTGCCGCGATCGCGGCCGCAGCCCAGCACCACAAAGGCGTCTTCAGGCAGCGATGGTGGCGGTGGGCAGAAGCGTTCGGGCCGCTGCAGCCAGCGTCGTTCGTCGCGGGGGGGCACCACCAGGCGGCTGGCGCCACTGCCGGGGCCAGCAGCGGAGTCAGTGGCGAGGAGTTCGGCGTTCACCAGCCGCGAGGGGCTCACCAGCAGATCGAAAGCTGCACAGGCCTGCTCCAGGGCGTTCTGCAAGCCCAGGGCCCTGATCATGCTGGGCAGCTCATGCACGAACAGCCCCCGCCAGGTGGGCGCCTGCTCAGGAGTGAGCGCCGCCAGGGCCCGCTGCAGTGGCGGCAGGCTCACCACCGAATTGGCCAGCACCGCCCAGGTCCCCTGCCGCGCCGCAAAGGCGGCCAGTTCGCCGGCCAGGGCATCGGGCTGCACCACCCGGGTGGGGGCCAGGGCGTCGTACGACGCGAGCAGCTCGCCCTCGCCGAGGACAACCACCTGCAGCTCCAGCTGCGGCAGCGCCCGCCGCAGCTCCGCCAGCCAGCACAACAACGTGCGTTGGGCGCCGGCATTGCAAGCGTCATGCCCCAGCAGCACAAGGCCCCCCGTCCGCGGGGTAAGGGCCCGCTGCACCGCCTCCAGCCAGCCCTGGCCCCAGTGCTGATCGGGCTCCAGGTGGCAGCCCTCACCCCACTCATTCCAGGCGTTCACGAACAGGGCCGCCGCCGCCACTTCCCCCGTCTGGGCCCGCTGCTGAAGCCGCAGCCGCGCCAGCCGCAACCAGCGCTCGAACCGTGCCGGCGTGGCACCGATCCACGACACGCTGTTGCCGCCGCGCCGGGCGGTGTTGTCCCAGGAGGGGCAGGCGCCGCCATAGAGGGGAAAGGGATGGGGCTCGCCCAGTTGGCGCAGCCCATGCAGCAGGGCTTCGGGATAGCCGTAGATGCAGGGCTCTTCCCCCGGCTCCAGCCGCAGCGGCAGCTCGGAGGCCAGGTTGGGCGTGGGCACCTGCAGCGGTGCGAACTGCACCGCGCCATCGAAACCGATCCGGCGTGGGTCCTCCCGATCGAAGCTCCACACGGTGAGCAGCTGCATGCGGGCGATGCCGGCCTCCGCCAGGGTGCGCCGCAGCCGCCGGGCGAAATCAGCGGCATCCGGCAGATCCCCGGCCCGATAGACCAGCAGCACCGGCGCCCCGTTCCAGCGCATGTAGCGGCGGTCGCGCAGGGCCGGCAGCAAGGAAGCCGCAAAGCGCTCCACGTAATCGGCCGGATAGCTCTGGGCGATCAGCACCTCGTGGGGGCTGCCATCCCAGCGGCGACTCCAGGTTTCGTTCGCCCAGCAAAGGCAGAAGCCCAGATCCAGCTCGGGATGACCCAGCCACTGCTGCAACGGCCGCTCAAGCAATGGCCGGCCATCAAACCAGTAGTGGTGGAAGCAGAAGGCGGTGATGCCGTAGCGGTGGGCCAGCTCCACCTGGCGCGCCATCACGGCCGGATCGGCCAAGTCGTAGGCGCCCAGGTCTGAAGTGGGCCGATGGGGCTGCAGCTGGCCCGGGTAGAAGGGCTGCGCCTTGAGGGCGTTGGTCCAGTCGGTGAAGCCATCGCCCCACCAGGCGTCGTTTTCCGGGATGCGGTGGAACTGGGGCAGGTAGAAGGCGATCAGCTGGGCGGGGGGCCGGGCCGACACGTTGCTCTGCTGCAGGCTGCTGGCCTCGGCAGCGCTGACCTCAGCGGCACTCGCCTCCGCTTCCATCTGTTCGAGATCGAGCAGCCGCACTGGCTCCAGGGCCCGCTGCAGCAGCGCATGGGTCGCGGCGGGATGGGCAGCCGCGTAGGCGATCAGCTGCTGCCGCCGAGCCTCCGCACCCTCCGGCGCTGGGGGGGCCAGGGGATAGGTGGGGTTGGGCTGCAAAGCCTCACCAGCGAGATAGCGCCGCAGGAACTGCTGCAGAAGCGGTGCCACCACACCCTGGCTCTGCAGAAACTCCGCATCGAGCAGCCAGTGGCAGTGGCGCCCCTCCCGGCCGCCGCTGAGCAGGAAATGCAGGAGAGGGGGAACACCTGCCTGCTCCACATCCGGGTTGCTGCGCAGATACTCCTCGCAGGAAAACAGCGGGTTCGGATCCAGCCCCACCAGGCAGCCCAGACGCAGCAGGTGGGTGAGGGTTATGGCAGGGCTGGCAGGCTCTTCTGCTTCAGGTTGAGCCTCAGGCTCCAGCTGCTCCAGAACCCAGGCGGGCCAGACCAGTTCCTCCAGCTCCTGAAGGGCCTTCGGATCGCTCTGCACCTCCGCCAGCCCCGGGCACACCAGCTCGCGACCCTCCCGCCAGCCATGGCGCACGTAGTGCTCTGCGGCGGAGAGCTCGGCGGCCGCCACATCGGTATGGCGGGCCAGGTAGGCCTCGGGATCGAACCAGGGGGCCGCTTCCAGGCGCTCCACCAGGTCCGACTGGCCCAGGGGCAGCGGCGACAGGACCAGGGACGTCACACCAGGAAGTCGAGCCCGTTCGGCCGGCCATCGGGATGGTCGCGGCTGCAGCTGGGCGGCCACCAGGGTTCTGCCCGCCCCAGCCGGGCCAGCCAGCGACCCCGCATCCGCCGATAGGCATCGTCGGCGGTGGGGCTGGCGTGGGCGTTGCGGCTCTGGCTCTCGTAGTGACTCAGCAGCACCCGCGGATCGATCACATGGCGGTAGCCCAGCTGCCCCAGCCGCAGGCAGAAATCCACATCGTTGCCCTCCACCGGCAGACCTTCATCGAACCCGCCCAGCCGATCAAACAAGTCCCGCCGCACCATCAGGCAGCCCCCCGTTACCGCACCCCAGGCCGTGTGGCAACGGCTGCGGCCGCGATGCACCCCGTGGTCGAGGGGCAGGTAGCGGTAGGCGTGGTCGGCCACGCCGTGCATGCCCACCACCACGCCGCCGTGCTGCAGGGTGCCGTCCTCATAGAGCAGCAAGGCACCGCTGCAGCCCACCCGCTCCCGCAAGGCCTGGGCTGCCATCCAGCCCAGCCAACCGTCGTTCTGGCGGGCGTCATCGGGGCGACATTCCACATCGTTGTTCAGGAACAGCAGCAGATCCCCGCGGGCCTCGGCGGCGGCGGCGTTGTTGAGGCAGCTCCAGTTGAACGGCTCCTCCCGCCGCAACACCCGTAGTGCAGGCCCCAGCCGCTGCTGCCACTGCTGCAGCAGGGCTGCGGTGTCTTCCTCCTGCGAGCCGTTGTCCACTACCAGCACCTCCACCACCAGCCGATCGGCCACTGCCGCCCGGGCCCGTTCCACCGTATGGAGGCAGTCGGCAAGCAGATCGGCCCGGTCGCGGGTGGGAATGATCACGCTGCAGTGGTGGCCGGCAGGCAGGCTCCAGCGCAGCTGGTAGGCATCCGGCAGTTCCGGATGGGACTCCACGGCCTCCACCGCCTCTCCCCGCCGCTGCAGGTGGGCCCGCAGCAGCGGCGAGCGGGCCGAGGTCTCGTGGGGGGTGGGCTCACCCTGTCGATGCACAAGGATCTCGGGCATGTGGCCCACCCGTGGCTCCAGCTCCAGGGCCTGCAGCATCCAGCGGAAGCGGCCGGTGGGATCCTCCGGTGGCAGGGACAGTTCTCCGTGCCGCAGCCAGGCCAGGTTCCAGCAGCTGAAGCCCTCCAGCCAAGGGGTGCTCCAGAAGCTCTCCTCCACCCAATCGGGCTTGAACCAGGGATCCTGGCGCCGCCCTTCGGCATCGAGGCGGTCTTCATCGGCGTAGATCAGATCGGGCAGGCCCTCGGGCGGCAGGGCCGACAACCAGCGCTCCAGGCTTTGCAGCGCACCGCGGCGCAGGCGGGCATCGGCCGCCAAAAGCACAAGCCAACCTTGCGTGGGCCACACGTGAGGATCGCGCTGATCTTGCGGCACCGGCAGGGGGCCGCAGGCGGCATGCAGGCCCACCCACTGCGCCTGGCCGGGGTTGCGCAGCCACCACTCCTGATTCAGGGGGCGGAGGGGATCCTCCAGGCGTGGTTCGGCCTGGCGGATCCAGTGCACATAGCTCTGTTCCTGCAGCCCTCGCCGCTGCTCCTCCCCCTCCAGGGCAGCCAAGTTCTGGGCCAGCCAGGCCAGTTTTTCGGCGCTGGAATCCGGTGTGGGCCCCAGCTGGGCATTGCTCAGCCAGAGGGCGGCTTCCGGCCAGTGGCCCTGACTGCCAAAGAGACGGCCCGCCAGCAGAGGAGTCTCGAGCTCCACACGCAGATCAGACGGCTCCGAGTCAGATGTCATTGAGACTGCAGGGCCAGACTCGGTGCGACGCTACCAACCCTTGGGCCGATTATGGAGAAAGTCCAACTGGACCAATGAGACTACGATCAAGACTGGCACAAAAGGTGATCAGTGCTACAGAGCGAAGGCCTCGGCCCTTGAAAGACGATTGACAAACCTGACAGTGGTTTTTAAAATACCAAGATTCACTAATCTTATCAACAGCAAGTGACATTTCCTTCAATCAATAATTTCCCCCCAATTTCGGTCAATAACGAATTCGCCATTCCAGCAGGAACAACAGGCAATCCCACCGTAGTGGTTAATCCTCCTGAAAACACCCCTTTGGGCCTCACCGAGCTAACTGCCGCGCTCGCAAACCCAGGCAGCATTTTTGTGACTGTGACTGGAGAGAACGGTCAGCCCCTCCCGATCGGCGCCCTGATCGTGCTCTTGTCCAAACCAGCACAATCCTTCGCAAACTCTAATCGGCTTCAGGGCATTACGATCAATTTTAGCGACGCTCCGATCTCCGGTAAGTCCCTCTCACTAGAGACGATGGAGGCAAGATTTCCAAGAGCCTTTGACTTCTTCGGTCGTTATTTTTTGGCCACTGCGACCCCGGCCAACGCCAAGGTGGCTGTTGAGGGATTCACCAGCTTCACCGAAGCCGACGCCAACAGTAACTTCAATCTTTCTCAGGGCAACGATGCCGTGGTGATGACCACATTGAACAATGTAGTGTACGCCAATGCCGGCAGCGACGCAATCGTGGTTGACGCCTATTTGAGCAATCCGGGCACTGCCACCAAGAGCTACATCAATCTTGGAACCGGCAACGACGACGTTCAAGTCACTAAAGCAGCTCTCAAGCAGAACCAATCCCGGATCGATATCATGGATTTCAATTCTGCCGAAGATACCCTCAGCCTTCAGACCATGGAAAAGCGTGTGGACGGGATCGGCACCGACAAGCTCAAAATCACCACCAAAGAAGCTAAATTTGTAATAAAATCAATTGAATCTGGTGGTATCTTCGAAGAGAACAGCATCGACTTCATTTGAATCTCGTCCCGAGCATCCCCGCAGGCTCGGTCGTGCGCTTAGCCATCCCTGCTGCGGTGGTGATCGATGAGCTTCTCGCCACTGATCTGCTGGAAGCCTGGCTGCGGCGCCGGCTTCTCGATCAGCTCACTGCTCTAGCCCCCCCTCAGGATCTGGCCCACCAGTTCTTTGCAGCCAGTGCCGTGACCAGCTTTCTGCGCCAGTCGCAGAGGCTGGCTACCGTGGTGTTTGAAAGCTTGTCAGTCCTGGATCCAGAACTCGCTCAGGAGTTGTACTTTCGCCTCCTGGCCGGAGAAGCCACGATCGCGGAGCTGCTGCACCACCCTGACGTGCGCGCAGGATTCGGCCAGGCAGGCTCCAGCAGCCACCAGGGTCCCACCAGCCTGATAGAACTCCCGGATAACCTCCTCCAGCCCCTGCTCTCCTGTCGGGTTGGCAGCCTTTGTCCACCAATTCAGCTGGAAGAGCGCTTTCTTCTTGTTCGGTTGCTCCATCGCCAACCGGCCCGGCTCGATCCATCCAGCCTCTCGAGGGTCGAACAGGCGTTCATGGATCAGTGGATCGCCACCCGAGTAGAAGAACTGGCTCTCCAACTCACCACCCAGCCCCCCGGGGAATGGCCCCAGGATCTTGTCGTGGCCCTTCCCTCTTGAGCACCACCACGATCGACTCCTCTCTCCTGCAACGGCTGCAGGAGGATCACCAAGCCTTCCACTACCCCACCGGCCGCTTCCTGCTGCGCTGCGATCAGCTGGCTCCCCACGTGCTGCTCCTGCGTCACGGGCAGGTGCGGCTGCTGGCCCACGATCCCCTTGAAGGATCGTTCACCCTGGAGCGCCTCGGGCCCGGTGCCCTGCTCGGCTGGGCCAGCTTGCTGCGGGCCGAACCCTGCGAAACCGTGATCGCCATGGAGCCCTGCCAGGTGGTGGCGATTCCGGCGGCGCGCTTTCTGGATCTGCACCGCAACTCGCCAGACCTGCAGCAGCTCTGCCACCAGCCCGCCAGCGCCGAACTGGCCGAAGCCCTGCTGCGCTGGTGGCACAACGACCACCCCCACCACCTGCCCAACACGCCCGCCCAGCTGCTGCGCCTGCTGCCTACCGCCACCCCCGCCTCGGTCCGGCTGGCCACGGCGCAGGAACTGGACGATCCCCAGCAACGCGGACCCGAACGGCTCTGGATCTGGAGTGGTCATCCCGAGCAGCGGCGATTGCTCAGCCTCGATCGCAGCTGGGCGGCGTTGGATCAGCTGCCGCCGCAGCCTGCCGAACCAGCAGCACGGGAGGTCACAGGCTTCGATCCACTGCTGGTCGAGTCCCTGCCCGAAGCTCCAGCTCCCGGCGAACCGATCGACCCCGCAACCCTCGGGCTTCCCGTACCGCCGGCGCCACCGCCGCTTGGGCCCCTGCCCCGCGTCAAGGGTCGTCCCGCCACCGCCCTGGCCTGCCTGCGGCGGCTCGGCCAGCTGCAGCGGTTCCCGGTGCCGCTCGACAGCCTCCGCCTCGCCCTCGAAGACTGCGAGCAGCGCCTCGGTGGGGTGACCCTGCAGCACATCGGCCAGCTGGTGGAATCCATCGGCCTGGAGGCCCGCCCCCTGGCCTGCCCCCCCAGCCACTTCCACCGGCTCGAGGCCCCGGCGGTGCTCGAGCGTGAGGGTCATTTCGCCCTGCTGGAAGCCGCCGGCCCCAAAGGATGGAGCCTCACCGATCCCAGCGAAGGCCTGCTGACGCTCTCCCTGCCCGAGCTGCGCCGCCTCTGGCCCGAGGGTGTGGAGCTGATGCTGGTGCGCCAGCCCACCGGCGCCGTGGTGGATGCCCGCGCCAGCCGCTTCGATCTGGCCTGGTTCGCCGAGGCCCTGCGGCCTTACCGCGGCCGCCTCGCGGTGGTGCTGCTCACCGGCTTCACCCAGAAGCTGCTGGAACTGATCTTTCCGCTCGCCACCCTCCAGATCGTCGATCTGGTGGTGGGTAGCGGCAACAGCTCCCTGCTCGCCCCGATCGCCCTGGTGCTGGGCGTCACCGCCGTGGTGCTGGGGGTGCTGGGGGTGCTGCGCGAGTTGCTGCTGGCCGATCTGGCCGACCGGATCGACACCAACCTCGGCAGCCAGGTGGTGGGCCATCTCTTCCGCCTGCCGCTGCGCTTCTTCGATCGGCGCACCGTGGGCGATCTCGCCAGCCGCCTGCACGATCTCCAGCAGGTGCGTCAGTTCCTCACCGATACCGCCATCGGCTCGGTGATCGATGTGGTGTTCATCCCCATCCTGCTGGCCATCCTGTTTCTGCTGCAACCGGTGCTGGCCTGGGTGGTGCTCGCCCAGGTGCCCCTGCTGATCCTGCTCAACCAGCTCGGCGGCCGGCTCAGCGAACGGCAGCTCACCCGCCGCAACACCGCCTGGAGCCGTTCGATGGGCTGGCTGGTGGAGGTGCTCAGCGCCATCCGCACCGTCAAGAGCCAGAACTTCGCCTCCGAAGCCCGCTGGGAATGGCTGCAGCGGCAGCGCACCTACGCCGCCGCCGATTACCGCCTCTCCCGCAACCGCTCCCTGGTGAAGGAAAGCTCCTCCACCGTGCTCAACATCGGCAAGATGACCGTCTTCCTGGTGGCGGCGGTGCTAGCCCTGCGGGGTGAGGCGTCGGTGGGGGCGATCTTCGCGGTGTATCTGCTCTCCTCCGGCGTGACCGGCCCCCTGGTCAACCTCTCGCGCCTCTGGGACCAATACCGCGATGCCAGGGCCGCCATGGCCGCCGTGGCCGATGTGATCGGCCAGCCGCCCGAAGAAGCCGAAGGCCTGCAGGAGATGCCCCTGCCCCAGATCCAGGGCACCATCCGCTTCCGCAAGGTGAGCTTCGGCTATAACCTCGACAACCGCCGCCAGCTCGATCGGCTCGACCTGGCGATCGAGGCCGGCAGCTTCGTGGGCCTGGTGGGGCTGAGCGGCAGCGGCAAGAGCACGGTGGTGCAGCTCATCGACGCCCTCTACCGACCCAGCGAAGGCCGCATCTTCATCGACGACATCGACATCGCCCAGGTGCAGCTCGCCAGCCTGCGCCGCCAGATCGGCTTCGTGCCGCAGGATTCGATCCTGTTCGATGGCACCGTGCTCGACAACCTGCGCCTCAACCAGCCCGATGCACCGCTCGAGGCGGTGGTGGCCGCCGCCCAGGTCGCCTGCGCCCATGAGTTCATCAGCGACCTGCCCGGTGGCTACCTCAGCCGCGTGGGGGAGCGGGGCGGCGGCCTCTCCGGCGGCCAGAAGCAGCGGATCGCCATTGCCCGCATGGTGCTGCAGAACCCCAGCCTGGTGATCCTCGATGAGGCCACCAGCGCCCTCGATGCCGACACCGAAAAGCGGGTGGTGCAGCAGCTGCGGCGCCACTTCCGCGGACGCACCCTGCTGTTCGTGACCCACCGGCTCGGCAACCTGCGCCAGGCCGATCGAATCCTGGTGATGGAGAGCGGCCGCGTCGTCGAAGACGGCAGCTGGAGCGAGCTGGTCGCCGCCCTCGGCAGCTTCGCCGCCCTGGCGAAACAACAGCATGAACTGGCCGGTGCCGCCATCCCTGCCGCCGCCGAAGAGCCCGGAAGCCTCCAGGAATGACCCCCCAATCCCCCGCCAGCGCCGTCAACGCCGTCAACTCTGATCCTGGCGAAGCCCTGCGGCTCGAGACCCGGCCCACCCCCACCCTCACCCTGATCCTGGCTGGGAGCCTCTCGGTGCTCTGCCTCAGCATCGGCGCGGCGGTGGCGCTGGTACCGGTGGATCAGGTGCTGAGCGCCAACGGCAGCCTGCGGCCCCAGCGGCAGACCCAGCCCCTGGCCTCGGCCGAGCCCGGCGTGGTGCGCACGGTGCTGGTCAGGGAAGGCCAGCAGGTGAAGGCCGGCCAGACCCTGCTGCAACTGGATGGATCTCTGCCCCAGGGCCAGATCCAGAGCCTGCAGCAGCAGTTGCGCAGCAACCGGGATCTACAGCGCAACGAGGAGGAGCGGCTGCGGGAGCGGATCGACAGCCTCGGTCGCCGCCTCGCCCTGGAGGAACGGGTGCTGCGACCCCTGCAGGCCCTGGCCCGCGAGGGGGGCAGTTCGATGGTGCAGGTGGCCGAACAGGAGCGGCAGGTGGAAACCACCCGCCAGGAGCTGGCCGATGCCCAGCGTGCCCTGAGCAGCCTCGCCTTTCAGTCGGCCGAGAGTCGCTCCCAGCTCCAGCGGGATCTGCAGCTGCAGCGCGACCGGGCCCGCAGGATCAGCCTTCAGGCTCCGGTGGCTGGCACCGTGCTCGATCTCACGGCCCAGAGCGGCCAGGTGGTGACCCCCGGCGAAGCGCTGCTCAAGCTGGTTCCCACCTCCACGCTGCAGGCCGATGTGACCGTCGCCAACAAGGATCTGGCCTACGTGAAGCCCGGCCAGAGGGCCCGCATCAACCTCGAGGCCTACGACCCCTCCCTTTACGGCGTGCTTGAAGGCCAGGTGCTGCGCGTCGGTCAGGACGCCCTGCCCGCCACCCGGGAGATCGACCACCCCCATTTCCCGGTCACCCTGGCGCTGAACAGCCAGACCCTCGAGCGCGAGGGCCAGCGCTTCGAGCTGCAACCCGGCATGGCCGTGGTGGCCCAGATCACCCTGGAACAACGCACCCTGCTGCAGCTCTTCTTCAGCCAGTTCAACCGCGGCTTCGATGCCGTGCGGCGCGTGCGCTGAAGGGCTCGCGCTCAGAGCCCCAGCAGCGGGCTATAGCGCACCAGGCCGCCGCCCGGCGGCAGGGATCCAGGTTGCAGCTCCATGGCCAGGCACTCCTCCCCGAAGCCGTAGGCATCCCGCAGGCCAAAGGCCGAGGCCGGGCCAAAGCCGAAGCGGCCATAGAAGTGCAAGCCGCCGATCAGCACCACCCAGGCCCAGCCCCGATCCCTTGCAGCGGCAAGGCCGGCGGCCACCAGCCGCGAGGCGATCCCCTGGCGCCGCAGCGGCTCCATCACCGACAGCGGCGCCAGGGCCAGCCCCTGGATCCCACACGGATCAGGAACCCCGGGAGCGGGCGGCAGCAGGGAGGCGGGGCTGAACGCCACATGGCCCACCAGCTCCCCCTCCAGCTCTGCCACCAGCGAGAGGCTGAGCTGGCCAGCGGCACGCAGCACATCCACCTGCCGGGCATCGCGGCCATCGGGAAAGCCCTGCCGATGCAGGGCATGGATCAGGGGCGCCTCGCCATGGCGCTCCGGCCGGATCCGCAGCCGCAGGAGCGGCGAATCGGGCTGCAGGCCCTGAATCCAGGGCTGGTGCGGCTGCAGATCGCGCAGGCCGTTCAGCAGCAGGTCGGCCGCGTCGCGCCACTGCCGATGGTGACGACGCTGATCCAGCCAACCGCCCAGTGCCTGGAGCACGTCTTCGATCCGCTCCGCTGAAGGCTCCAGCCGCACCAGCTCCAGCCAGCAGCGTGCGGCGTCGCACGGTTCCCCCGCCTGGCTTTCGGCATCGGCCAGATGGCGCCAGAACACGGGCAGCAGGGCGGGATCGCCGGATGGATCGCCGGATGGATCGCTGCCGGCGGGCTGCAGAGACGCCTGGAAGCGTGGTGCCAGGGGGCGCAGCAAGGGCAGCACCGCCTCCGCCCGGCCCCGGGCTCGATGCGCCGCAGCGGCATTGAGCCGGTGGATCAGGCGTTCCGGCGCCAGGGCGAAGGCCTCGTCGAAACAGGCGAAGGCAGGTTCGCTCTGCCCCTGCACCAGCAGGTCCTTTCCCTTGCGGCGGAGCTGATCGGCTCGGCGATCCGCCTGCCCCTGAGAATCGGTCAGATCCATGGAACTCATGGGCGTTCCCGATCGCAACCGGCTGTTCAAGGTAGAACAAGGGAACGGCAGACCACGTCGCTGATCCCCGGCGCGGCCGAAAACGATGCGCGGTATCCCGTCTCCGGCCATTCTGCTCTCACCGCAGAATCGCGATCACACCCTGGCCGTCCTGCAGGGCCGGCCGGTGCTGCGGGTGTTCATCCAGGCGACCGCCGCCACGATCGACTCCGAAGCCGGGCCGCTCAGCGCCCTCAGCACCTCCGGCCCGGATCAGGAGGTCATCACCAGCCTCTTCGCTCAGCTCGATCCCCTGATCGCTCTCGACTTCGAGCTGGTGGTGGAGGCCGCCAACGCCGATCTGGTGATCGTTCAGGTCGATGCCCCCTCCAGCGAAGGGGCTGGGTTCGCCGGCCTGGCCACCCCGCAGGCCCAGGGCTGGATCCTGCAGTGGACAGCCACCAGCCGCCCAGCCGGCAGCGATCCCAACCAGCCCCTCAGCGCCTACGACCGCAACACCCTGGTCCACGAGATCGGCCATGTGCTCGGCCTGGCCCATCCCGGCGGTGCGCCCTTCGACCCCCGCTGGGACAGTGCCTCCACCGTGATGAGCTACCTCCCGGCCGAGGCCGGCTGGAGCACAGCGTTCAGCCGATCCGATCGGGCCGCACTGCAGCAGATCTGGCAGCCGGAGACCGAAGGGCAGCCCGCCTTCGAGGTCGTCACCAGCTCCTGGAGTGGAACAATCCGCCTGGATCGGCGGCTGGAGGCCGAAGCGGCGGGCTCCGACCTGACCGGCGGCAACCGGTCTGGCGGCAACCGCTCTGGCGACATCCGCTCTGGCGGCAACCCTGCGTCCGGCTTCGGCGACGTGCTGATCGGCAACGACGGCCCGGATCGGCTCCGCGGGCGCCGCGGCAACGACTGGCTGATCGGTGGATCCGGCGAGGATCGGCTCGAGGGCGGTGCGGGCTGGGATGTGCTCGACGGCGGCAGCGGCGCCGACCTGCTGATCGGCGGGGGCGGCCGCGACACCTACGTGGGCCATAAGGATGGATCCCGCGACACCTTCCGCCTGCATCCGGAATCGAGCCGCTCCCTGGTGGATGTGATCGAAGCCATGGATCCCTTCGATCGGATCGAGCTGGTGGGGGCCGACCCCGACAGCCTCCGGGTGGACAACGACACCCGGTTCCGGGGACTCAGCGGCTGGGGAATCTTCACAGGGAACACCCTCGCCGCCCTCGTGCTCGACGACAGCCTCAGCCGCAGGGACGTGCTCGCGACCCTGGTGGCCGTGGACGGCATGGCCGGTGACGCTGTCGACCCATGGGCGAGCTGAACCTCAGGGGCGCTCACGGCCGGCCATCATCGCCTCAATCCTGCGGATCCGTTTCAGGGTGGTCTGCCAGACCTCCAGTTGAAAGGCGCGGCTGGCGTCGCCAGCGGCCACGGCCTGCCCGCACCCCTCGATCAGCGCCTCCAGGTTGTCGCCCCGTTCAAAGGCTTCCCAGAGCTGACGCTCCAGCCGGGCCCGTTCGATGAAGTTCCAGCGCTGCAACCAGGAGGTCATCGGATCGGGCATCAACCAAGCCACATCTTCGCCAGGTCGAGCACGGACACGCCCAGCCCCACCGCAATCGCCGGCACCGAGATCCAGCGCAGGCTGAGCAGGAGCGCGCGGCGCAGGCCCGGCGGCGTGGCGCAGCCCTGGAGATCGGCCAGGAAGCGTGCCGGCGCCTGCCAGCTGAGCAGCAGGGCCACCAGCAGGCCGCCGAGGATCAGCAGCACGCCACCGAACAGGGCATCCATCACCTCCAGGGCAGCGGTGTTCAGGGCCGGCGGCAGCCCCAGCACCCCCACCAGGCCCACGCAGCTCCACACCGCCTCGCGGCGTCTCCAGCCCAGCCCATCGATCAGGGAGCTCACCGGCACCTCCAGCAGCGACACGCTCGAGGTGATCGCGGCGATGTAGGCCAGGCCGAAGAACAGCACCGCCACCAACCGCCCAGCCATCCCAAGCGAAGCCAGACCCGTGGGCAGGGCGATGAACAGGGTGCCCACCGTGCTGCCGCTCACCACCTCGCCCAGCCCGAAGCTCGCCACCAGCGGAAAGGTGACGCATCCGGCCATCAGCCCCACCGCCGTATCCATCCCCACCACGCTCACCGCCTCGATGGCCAGGGCGCTGCGGCGGTTCAGGTAGGCGGCATAGGCCAGGATCGCGCCGATGCCGGTGCCGATCGAGAAGAAGGCCTGGGTGAAGGCATTGCGGATCGTGGTGGGGTCGAGCAGCTTGGCCGGATCCCAGCGCAGCAGGAACTGGTGGTAGCCGGCGCCGGCACCCGGCAGGAAGGCGGCCCAGATCAGCAGGCCCAGCAGCAGCAGGAACAGGGCCGGCATGCCCCAGCGGCTGAGCCGCTCGATGCCGCCCCGCACCCCGGCCGCCACCACGGCGCCGGTGAGGGCCAGGCTCACCAGAAGGCCCAGCACAGCGCCGCCGCCGCTGCTGCTGATTAGCGCGAAGAAGGATTCCGAGGCCGCCATGTCGGCCGGCAGGCCCACCAGCAGGGCATGCAGCAGGGTGCGGCCGGTCCAGCCCATCAGCACCGCGTAGAAGGCCAGGATCCCGATCGCCGCGGCCAGAAACAGCAGGCCCAGGGGGGCCCAGCGGCGGCCTCCGGCGGTGACCGGCGCAATCAGGGGCGCATGGCCGGTGCTGCGGCCCAGCACCATCTCCGCCACCAGCACCGGCAGGCACACCACCAGCACGATCACCAGATAAAGCACCACAAAGGCACCACCGCCCCCCTGAAAGGCGCGGTAAGCGAAGCCCCAGAGGTTGCCCAGGCCCACCGCGCTGCCGGCGGCCGCCAGCACAAAGCCAAGCGGCGAACTCCACGACTCCGAGGCCCTTGCCATCGTTCAGCCCCCCATCTCCTCAACACCCGCCCGCCGTTGCAGCTGCTCGATCCCCACCACCAGGGCCACGCCCAGAGCCGCCAGCAGGGCGGCCACCAGCAAGGCGGCGGTGCTGGGTGGGGCCGCCAGGGCATCCCGCAGCACGATCAGCTTGCCCTTGGCGTTGTGGGTGGATTCGAGCACCGTGCGGAAGGGCCAGATCTTCCAGAGGGACCCGGCCATGAACCCCACCAGCAGGGCCACCACCTGGCCATGGAAGTGGTGCAGCAGCCAGCGCAGCAGCCGCACGAAGCTGATCAGCCCCACGGCGCAGCCGAGGGCGAAGGGGATCAGCACCGCCGGATCCAGGCCTTTCACACCCTCCATCACGTGCTGGTACTGGCCCAGCACCAGCAGCAGGAACGAACCGGAAATACCCGGCAGGATCATGGCCATGATCGCCACCGCCCCGCTCCAGAACAGGGTGAGGGGATCGTGGGGCATGGTGACGGGCACGCGGGTGACCAGCAGCAGGGCCAGCGCCACCCCGGCCGCCATCGCCACCAGCCCCTGCCAGCCCCAGTGGGCGTGACGGGCGATCAGCAGGATCGCGCCGATGATCAGCCCGAAGAAGAAGGCGAACAGCAGCACCGGCTGGAACTCGTACAGCCAGGTGATCGGCCGCACCAGCAGCAGCACCGAGACCGCCAGGCCCGCCAGAAGCGGCACCAGAAAGCCCAGGTGCACCCGCGCCGCCGCGGCGCTCCAGTCGCCCCGGCGCAGCAGGGCCAGCAGGCCCAGATCGAAGCCGGCGATGGCCTCGAGCAGCTGGCCGTAGATGCCGAAAATGAAGGCCATGCTGCCGCCGGACACGCCCGGCACCACATCGGCGGCGCCCATGGCCAGGCCGCAGAGCACCATGTAGGGCAACGAGGGCTCCCGTGACGCGGCAGGCGCCGCCGGTGCGGTGGAGACCGGCGGGTCGGGTGTCATCGACAAGAGAAGCGCTGCGGCGAATGATCGCCGCATCCTGCCGCGGGATCCCCGGCCGCCTAGCCCCCACACCGATCCAATGGGAGACTGGCCGCGCCCCACGCCGATCCGCCTGTGAAAGCCCTCAGCGTGCTGGGATCCACGGGTTCGATCGGCACCCAGACCCTCGAGATCGTTGAGGAGTTTCCCGATCGCTTCCGGGTGGTGGCCCTCACGGCCGGCCGCAACCTCGACCTGCTGATCGACCAGATCCAACGCCACGCCCCGGAGGTGGTGGCCCTGGCCGATGCGGAGCTGGTGGTGGTGCTGCGCGGGCGGCTGCAGGCCCTGGAGCCCGGCGCCCGGCCCGCCCGCCTGCCGGAACTGCTGGGCGGCCCCGACGGCCTCTGCGCCGCCGCCGCCTGGCCCAGCGCCGACCTGGTGGTGACCGGCATCGTGGGCTGCGCCGGCCTGCTGCCCACCCTGGCGGCGGTGCGGGCCGGCAAAGACCTGGCCCTGGCCAACAAGGAAACCCTGATCGCCGCCGGCCCGGTGGTGCTGCCGGAGCTCGCCAGGAGCGGCTCGCGGCTGTTGCCGGCCGATTCCGAGCACTCCGCCATCTTCCAGTGTCTGCAGGGCACCCCCTGGGCCGACACGGCCCGGCTTAGCACGGGTGTGCCCACCCCCGGCCTGCGCCGCATCCAGCTCACCGCCAGCGGCGGCGCCTTCCGCGACTGGGACGCCGCCGATCTGGCCAGGGCCACCGTGGCCGATGCGACCAGCCATCCGAACTGGAGCATGGGGCGCAAGATCACGGTGGATTCGGCCTCGCTGATGAACAAGGGCCTCGAGGTGATCGAAGCCCACTACCTGTTCGGGCTGGATTACGACCGGATCGAGATCGTGATCCACCCGCAGTCGATCATCCATTCGATGGTGGAACTGGCCGATTCCTCGGTGCTGGCCCAGCTGGGCTGGCCCGATATGAAGCTGCCGATCCTCTACTGCCTCAGCTGGCCGGAGCGGCTCGAGACCCCCTGGCGCCGGCTCGATCTCACCGCGGTGGGCCAACTCACGTTCCGTGCCCCCGATCCGGCCAAATACCCCTGCATGGAGCTGGCCTACGCGGCCGGCCGCGCCGGCGGCACCATGCCGGCGGTGCTGAACGCCGCCAACGAGCAGGCCGTGGCCCTCTTCCTCGACGAGCAGATCCCCTTCCTCGAGATTCCGCAACTGATCGACGCGGTGTGTGATCGCCACCGGGCCGACCTCAGGGCCGATCCCTCCCTCGACGATGTGCTCGCCGTGGACGCCTGGTCGCGCCAGGCGGTGCGTGAGGCTGCAGCCCGGCGGAACGCCAAGGCCCCGGCGGCGCTGCCGGCGTGATGGCTGCCCCGATCGTGATGGCTGCCCCGATGCCGCAGGTCGCCCACCACCTTCTGCTCTGCGCCACCCCCACCAAGGCGCTCTGCTGCGATCCGGCCGTGGGCGCCGCCAGCTGGGACACCCTCAAGCGCCTGGTGCGGGAGCTCGGCCTGGAATCGCCTGGGCGCCCCGAGGGGATCGTGCTGCGCACCAAGGCCGATTGCCTGCGCATCTGCAGCGACGGGCCGATCCTGCTGCTCTGGCCGGAAGGGATCGTCTATGGCGGCGTGACGCCCGAGCGGATCGAGCGGATCGTGCACGAGCATGTGATCGGCGGGCGACCGATCGAGGCGTGGATCCTGCAGCGACAGACGTTCAGCCCTGCGCTGCGCTGAAGTCGAGCAGCCAGCGGGCCGTGAGCCAGTCGCCCCAGCAGCCGGGTGGCCGGCGGTGATCCCCGCAGCCATGGAAACCGTTGTGGCCGCCCCCTGAAGTGAGCGTCACCTCGATCCCCTCGGAAGCCCGACTGGCAAGCCGGCGGGTGGCCTCCACCGGCACCCAGGGATCATCCAGCGCGTGCAGCAGTCGCGTCGGCGGCAGGGGTTCCCCCGCCAGCAGGCGCGGCAGGGGGCTGGCGGCGGCGTAGTAGTGATCCACGCAGGTGTAGCCCCAGCGGGGCGCGGTGATTGCCGCATCGAAGCGGCGGATGGTGCGGGGCCGCTCTGCCCCCTCGAGAGCCTGGCGCTCCTGGGGCGTCACCCCGAAGGGATCCTCGAGGGTCTGGCGGCAGAGACGCTCCAGCAGCCAGTTCTGGTACACGCGGTTGCGGGGCCGCTCGATCTGGCGGGAGCAGGCATCCAGGTCCAGCGGGCTGCTGATGCAGACCAGGCCATCCAGCACAGGTTGCCTGCCAGAGCCAGAGGCAAGGGCCGCGCCATCGAGGCAGGCATTAAGCAGCATCGTGCCGCCCAGGGAAATCCCCGCCCCCAGCAGGGGCAGGGGCCGGCCGGCCAGGGGCCCGGCCTTGGTGGCCTGACCCAGCTCCTCGGCCAGCCGGCGGGCCTGGGCGATCACCGGCAGCAGATCACTGCTGCAGCGGCCCGCGTAGGTGCCGCCGGCGAGTTGGCGGCCGGCGCCGGCACCGCGCAGGTTGAGCCGCACCACGGCAAAGCCGGCCGCCTGCAGGGTCTGCCCCATCCGCCGCAGGCCCTCGCGATCGCTCGATCCCCCCAGGCCATGGAGCAGCAGCACCAGACCACGGGCGTCTGCCGCGGATGGGGCCCCATCGAGCAGCGCCAGCAGGCGGTCGCCGGATCCGGATCCGGAGCGACCTGGAGACAGGGAAGCGGATCGGCAGGGCAGCACTCCCACCGGCCACTCCAGCGGCAAGCCCCGATCCAGCGGCAGTTTCGGTGGGTGAAGCGTGTCCCGCAGCGTCTGCAGATCCCCGCCAATCCAGGGGAACCGCTGGCGGAAGGGCGGCAGCGACAGATCGGCAGGCAAAACAGGAGCCACGAACCACGGCGAGGAGCACCTGCCGATCATGGAGGCCTGCGCTGGCCACCCCCATGACTCAAGCCCCCGGTCCAACCCGCCACCCAGACCGGCTCCCGCCGCGCTGGCAGCAGCTCTGCCTGATCTGGCGCTGGCCACTGGCGCTGGTGCTCTGCAGCCTGGTGCTGGCCCAGGCCGCCCAGCAGCTGCTCAGCCGCCCTCTTCCTGTGGGGGTGAACACCCGGAGCCCCCTGCCGGTGAAGCTGGAAGGCTCGATCCCGATCACGGTGCGGGTGGAGTCTGCGTTGCCGGTCGCGGTGCGGGCCCAGGGGCCGGAGGGATTGCAGACCCGGGTGGTGGCGGAGGTGAGCCGCCTGAACTTGCCACCGGTGGCCGTGCAGCCGCTGAGCCTGCGGCCGGTGGACCTGCAGCCTGTCACCGTCAGGCCGGTGAGCGTCAACCCGGTCACGGTGGAGCCCCTGCAGGCCACGGTGCGGGCCGATCAGCCCCTGCCGGTGAGCGGCACGGTGGCCGTGCAGGAGCTCTCCAACCCACTGAAAGTGGAGATCCAGCGCGATAGCTCGGTGCTGGATGTCGAGGTCAAAGGGATACCGTTTCCTTGACTTTCCCCACCCCCAGGGCCCGCAGCTCGGTGAGCAGGCCATTGAGCACCGCCTTGGCATCGCCGAACACCATGGCCGTCTGGGGCAGCTCGAACAGGGCGTTGGCGATGCCGGCATAGCCGGCGCCGAGGCTGCGCTTCACCACGAACACCTGGCGGGCCTGGTCCACCTCCAGCACGGGCATGCCGAACAGGGGGCTGCTGGGATCGGTCTTGGCCTGGGGGTTCACCACGTCGTTGGCGCCGAGCACGATCACCACATCGGTGGCGGGAAACTCGGGATTGATCAGATCCATCTCCACCAGCTGCTCGTAGGGCACATCCGCCTCCGCCAGCAGCACGTTCATGTGGCCCGGCATGCGGCCCGCCACCGGGTGGATCGCGTAGCTCACCGAGACGCCATGGGCCTCCAGCAACTTGGACAGCTCCCGCAGGGCGTGCTGGGCCTGGGCCACGGCCAGGCCGTAACCCGGCACGAACACCACGCGCTCGGCGTTCTCGAGGGCCATGGCGCATTCCTCAGGGCTGCAGCTCACGATGCGGCTGTAGCTGGTGGCCTCTCCCCCACCGCCACCACCAGTCGGCGCTGCGGCCCCCAGGGCCCCACCGAACAGCACCGAGACCAGCGAACGGTTCATCGCCGTGCACATCACCTGGGTGAGGATCAGGCCGGCAGCGCCCACCATGGCGCCGGCCACGATCAGCAGCTGGCTGCCCACCACGAAACCGGCGGCAGCGGCGGCCACACCGGAATAGGAGTTGAGCAGAGAGATCACTACCGGCATGTCGGCGCCGCCGATCGGCAGGGTCACCCCGATGCCCAGCAGGCTCGAGGCCAGCACCAGCAGCAGCAACGGCCAGCCGCCGGGATCGGAGCTCAGGGTCAGGGCCCCCACCAGGCAGAGCAGGGCCAGGCCGATGTTCACGCCATGGCGCAGGCTGCTCTGGGTCCAGGCGGGGGTATCGAGCCAGCCCCGCAGCTTGGCCATCGCCACCAGGGAGCCACTGAAGGTGATCGCTCCCACCAGCAGCGACACCACGATCGAGGCGGCCGCCACCCAGCCCCCGTCGTCGAGGCCCTCATAGCGGGACACACCGAAGGCGACCAGCAGCGAGGCCATGCCGCCGCAGCCGTTGAACAGCGCCACGGTTTCGGGCATGGCCGTCATCGGCACCCGTTGGGCCATCACCAGCCCCAGCAGGCCACCGGCCGCACTGCCGGCGGCGATCCACAGCCAGGCGGTGACATCGGGCTGCAGCTGGATCAGCAGGCCCAGAACGGCCAGGCCCAGGGCCAGGGCCGCCAGCCCATTGGCAAAGCGGGCCGAGCGCACCTTGGACAGGCCCTTGATGCCCAGGGCCAGCAGCAGCACCGACACCAGGTCAATGGCATCGCCCAGCACCTGCGGAGGCAGCTGCCGCAGGGAGTCCAGGCCGGAGGAGAGCAACGAGGCAAGCGAATGAAGCGTGGCCATCAGCGGTCTCCCCGGCGGCGGAACATGGCGAGCATGCGATCGGTGACCAGAAAGCCCCCGATCACGTTGAACAGGGCGAAACCGAGCGAAAGCGAGCCCAGCAGCAGCAGGGCCGGCTGATCCCCGGCGCGGACGATCAGGGTGAGGGAGGCCAGCACCGTGATGCCGCTGATGGCGTTGGCGCCACTCATCAACGGCGTGTGCAGGGTGGGCGGCACCTTGCCGATCAGCTCCAGTCCCAGCAGGCTGCCGAGCAGCAGCACCCAGAGGGCGTTGGTGATGTCGATCATCGGGAGGCTCCCACGGTGACGGATTCAGCGGCCGCCACGGGCACCGCGGTTGTGGCCTGGGCCGCGGTGCCGCTGCGCAACACCTCCGGATGCAGGCAATCTCCCCGGCTGATGAACAGGCAGCCGGCCAGGATCGGATCCTGCGGATCGAGCTGCTGACGGCGTTGCTCTGCGGCCTCCCCAGGGGCGGCGGGCTCGGCCAGATACTCGATCAGCGCCAGCAGGTTGCGGGCGTAGAGCGCGCTGGCGTGGTTGGCCACGCTGCTGGGCAGGGCATCGGCACCGATCAGCCGCACACCGTTGCGGATCACCGTTTCCCCAGCCACGGTGGCGGCGCAGTTGCCCCCCTGGGCCACCGCCAGATCGACCACCACAGCTCCGGGGCGCATGCCATCCAGCATGGCTTCGCTGATCAGCCGCGGTGCCGGGCGGCCAGGCACCTGGGCCGTGCAGATCACCAGATCGGAGACGGCCAGCTGTTCGGCCAGCTGCTGGCGCTGGGCCTCGAGAAACGCCTCGCTGGCCGCCTGGGCATAGCCTCCGGCTTCAGCGGGACGCTCCTGCTGCGCCGGAGGCTCGAGGAAGCGGCCCCCCAGGGATTCCACCTGTTCCTTGGCGGCGGGCCGCACATCGCTCACCGTCACCACGGCACCGAGACGGCGTGCTGTGGCCAGGGCCTGCAGGCCGGCCACGCCGGCCCCCAGGATCAGGGCCCGGGCGGGCTGAATCGTGCCGGCGGCCGTCATCAGCATCGGCATGTAGCGATCCAGCTGGCTGGCCGCCAGCAGCACCGCCTTGTAGCCGGCGATGTTCGCCTGGGAGGAGAGCACGTCCATCGACTGGGCGCGGCTGATGCGAGGCAGGAGTTCCAGGGCGATGGCCGAAGCCCCCCGCTCGGCCAGCAGCGCCGCCAGAGCATCGGCGCCGTAGGGAGCCAGCAGGCCGATCAACAGGGCCTCGGACTTGAGGCGAGCCAGGGACTCCAGCGGCGGCGGCTGCACGCAGAGCACGATCTCCGCCGCCTCCCAGGGAAGGGCCTCCGGCGCGCAGAGCTCGGCCCCGGCCTCCTGGTAGGCCGTATCGCCGTAGCCGGAGGCCTCTCCAGCCACGGCCTCCACGCTCACGGCCAGTCCTAGTCCACACAGCCGGCGGACGGTCTCGGGCGTTGCCGCCACCCGACACTCACCGGCCTGCCGCTCACGCGGCACCAACAACCTCGTCAATGGAGCCTCAGCAAAGGCCTGCCCTTCCATTAAGGAGACCCAGGTGCTGTGATGGCAGCCCGCTGTGTGGAGTCGCCCACCAACGGGGTCCACAATCGCGCCACACGCGACGCAGGGGCTCAGAAGAGCGGAAGCAGCTCCTGTTCCAGGCAGAGCGCCTGGCACGGCCAGCCCTGGTGCCGCAGCATGCGGGCCCGCAGGATCATCGGATCGATGTCGCACTCAAGCCGCCAGCAGCGCTCCAGCACGGCCTTCTGCTCGGCGGGGAAGAAAGGCGAGGGTTCAGGCATGACGCCAGGGCAGAACGGAGACGAGCGACTCGAAGCAGACCAGAGCCCCGCCTGGCCGGAACATAGGCAGATCTGACCGGAAACCTATAGGAACCATTGCTCAAGATCCAGCGCGACGGCAGCAGAATCGGGCGATGAATTCGCCGTCGTTCGATCTGGGGCCGGAACCGGGCAGCCTGGCCGGCTCTGCGGTGCAGCCCCGCCAGTGGCAGGTGCTGTTGCTGCAGCTGCTGCGTCGCCGCCTGCTGCAGCCTCACCCCAACGGCCACGACGTGCTGATCAACGCCGGTCCCGGCGCCGGCAAGCGGGGAAGAAAGGCGAGGGTTCAGGCATGACGCCAGGGCAGAACGGAGACGAGCGACTCGAAGCAGACCAGAGCCCCGCCTGGCCGGAACATAGGCAGATCTGACCGGAAACCTATAGGAACCATTGCTCAAGATCCAGCGCGACGGCAGCAGAATCGGGCGATGAATTCGCCGTCGTTCGATCTGGGGCCGGAACCGGGCAGCCTGGCCGGCTCTGCGGTGCAGCCCCGCCAGTGGCAGGTGCTGTTGCTGCAGCTGCTGCGTCGCCGCCTGCTGCAGCCTCACCCCAACGGCCACGACGTGCTGATCAACGCCGGTCCCGGCGCCGGCAAGACGCTGGGTGCCCTGCTTGGCTTTCAGCGGCTGCATCGGGACGGCCACCTGAGCCGCTTCGTGGTGTTCTGCCACCGCAGTTCCATCGGCGGCCAGTGGCAGGCCTCCTCGGCCCGTCTGGGGCTGCGCCTGGCCCTCTGGGAACCCGAGCAGCCGCAGCGGAGCGCCGACAGCCACGGTCTGCTGATCACCTATCAGAGCGCAAGTCGCCACAGCGAACGGCTGGCGGCTCTGCTGGCGGATCCAGGCCTGGGAGCCTGGATGGCGATCGCCGATGAGGTGCACCATCTCGGGCTCGATCCAGACGAGCCGGAGGCCAGCGCCTGGGGTCATGCCTTCAGCCGGCTCACCGCCACAGCCGGCCTGCGGCTGGGGCTCACCGGCACTCCGTTCCGCGCCGACAACCTCGCCTTCTGTGCCGCCCGCCGGGTGCAGGCCACCGAAGGCGACACGACGGTGGAACGGATCGTGCCCGACCTCAGCGTCGAACCACAGGAGCTGATCGCGGCCGGTGATGTGCGCCCCCTCGAATTCCGCTTCCAGGACGGCTGCGTGGATCACGGCCGCCGCCCTGATGATCCCGATGGCGAAACCTCACCCCTCTCGGCTGAAGAACGGGAGAGCTGGCGGGCCCGCAACCTGCGGCGCGCCATCCAACTGGGGGATTCCAGCAGTATTGCCCTGCATCTGCTGATCCGGGCCCGGCGCAAACTGGAGGAGGTGCGTCAGGAGCATCCCGAGGCGGGCGGCCTGGTGATCGCCCGCGACATCGCCCACGCCCGCCGGATCACCGGGTTGCTGGAGGAGGAGGGCGACCGGGTGCAGCTGGTGCACTCGCAGGATCCCGAGGCCAACGATCGCCTGCAGGCTTTTCAGCGCGGCGAAGGCCGCTGGCTGGTGAGCATCGATATGTGCGCCGAGGGTTTTGATGCGCCGCGGCTGCGGGTGGTGGCCTACCTCACCACGGTGGTGACCCGCACCCGTTTCCTGCAGGGGATCACCCGGGCGGTGCGCATGGATGGCAGCCGTGCCGCCCTTGAGCCGGTGCCGCGCCAGTGCTCCTACGTGTTCGCGCCGGCCGACCCCCTGCTGATGTGCTACGCCCGCAGCTGGTCGCTGAGCGAGCCCTATCTGATCCGCAGCCGCATCAGCGAACAGGCTCCGGAATCCGCCGGCTCGATGCCCTCAACCGGTCTGCCGCTGCAGGCCCTGCGCGATCGGGCTGGGGACGTGATCCGGCTGGGCGGCCCCCAGCTTCCCGATTTTTTGCGTCGTAGTGCTTGACATGCAGTTTTGTGATAGAGCTGGTGTGGCTTGATCTACAACGTTGTGTCAACCGACACCACGAACCAGCCGATGGACCGGCAGCGTGTGCGCATCCGCCCATCAATCCATGGACGCCTCGGTGCATCGACGCCTAACGGTGGCCGTCTGCTGGGCCCTCGCGCGACGGGCCACGCTTGACGCCCTTGAACAGTACGAAGACAGTTTTGCCCTGAACGAGGAGTTCCGCGAGTGGCTCCTCTGCCTTGAGGAACATCCTGAAATGCTCGAGGCCAATGTGCTGATGGTGCCGCGCCGGCTGGGTGAAGGTCAGCACCCCGAAACCGACGGCCTGCTCGAGATCTGATCGGTCTCTGGCCAGCATCGCCACGACCTGCTCAGCCATCCCCTAGGCTCAACTCATAGTCATTCCGCCTAAGCCGATGGGAACGCCGCCGTCCGTGGACGCACCGTCTCCAGGGGCAGAGTCGTCGCTGAGTCCCTCTCCGGAGAACCTCGTGATCGTGGGCTCCGGGCCCGCCGGTTACACCGCAGCCATCTATGCCGCTCGCGCCAACCTCAGCCCGGTGCTGATCACCGGCTTCCAGGACGGCGGCATTCCCGGTGGTCAGCTGATGACCACCACCCACGTGGAAAACTTCCCAGGCTTTCCGGACGGCATCCTCGGCCCGGACCTGATGGACCGCATGAAGGCCCAGGCGGTGCGGTGGGGTACCCGGTTGGTGGAAGCCGATGCCAGCGCCATCGACCTCTCCCGCCGCCCCTACCGGATCACCGCTGAAGACCGGGTGATCGAAACCCAGTCCGTGATCCTGGCGACCGGGGCCAGCGCCAACCGCCTGGGCCTGCCGGAGGAGGAGACCTTCTGGAGCCATGGCATCAGCGCCTGTGCCATCTGTGATGGCGCCACGCCTCAATACCGCGACGCTGAGCTGGCCGTGGTGGGAGGCGGAGATTCCGCCTGCGAAGAGGCCGTGTACCTCACCAAATACGGCAGCCGTGTCCACCTGATCGTGCGCACCCACAAACTGCGCGCCAGCGCCGCCATGGCCGATCGGGTGCTGGCCAACCCCGCCATCACCGTGCACTGGAACCGTCAGGTCGTGGGGGCCAGCGGCAACGGCTGGCTGGAGAGCCTCACCCTGAGCGACACGAGCGCGACGGCCACCGATTCAGGCAGCACAGGCCAGGGCGCCACGGAGGAGCTGGCCGTTCGCGGCCTCTTCTATGCGATCGGTCATACCCCCAACACCCGTCTGGTGCGCGGCCAGCTGGAACTCGATTCGCTCGGCTACCTCGTGACCCGGCCGGGCCGACCCGAAACCAGCCTGGAGGGCGTGTTCGCCGCCGGTGACGTGGCCGATGCGGAATGGCGCCAGGGCATCACCGCCGCCGGCAGCGGCTGCCAGGCCGCCCTGGCTGCCGAACGCTGGCTCACCCATCACGATCTGGCGGTGACCGTGAGCCACGATCCGGTGGATCCGGCCCCGGCCGGTGAACCGGTGCGAACCGTCACCAGCGATGGCGACAATTTCGATCCTGATGCCCTCTGGCAGAAAGGGGGCTATGCCTTGCGCAAGCTGTACCACGACAGCAGCAAGCCCTTGCTGGTGGTCTACACCTCACCCACCTGTGGCCCCTGCCACGTGCTCAAGCCCCAGCTGAAGCGGGTGCTGGAGGAACTCGGCGGGCGTGCCCAGGGTGTCGAGATCGACATCGATGCCGATCAGGAGATTGCCGTTCAGGCTGGCGTCAGCGGCACCCCAACGGTGCAGCTGTTCTTCGGCAAGGAGCTCAAACAGCAGTTCCGCGGCGTCAAGCAACGCAGCGAATTCAAGGCCGCGATCGAATCCCTGCTGGGTGCGCCGGTGGGCTGAGACAACAGGAGGTCAGAGCTGGGCCTGATCTGGATCGGCTCAGCTCTGAACCATCGCCTCAGCGGCGACGGGGGCCGCCGGGGCGGTTGCCGCCCGGCCGGGGGCCAGTGGCTCCGGCGTTGCGCTCGCGGTAGGTGATGCGGCCGCGGGTGAGGTCGTAGGGGCTGATCTCCACCAGCACCTTGTCGCCGGCGAGGAGCTTGATGCGGAACTTGGTGAGCTTGCCGGCCGCACGGCACAGACACTGGTGCCCAGCGGGCTGCTCCAGGGTCACCAGATAGAAGCCGTTGCCCTGTTCCTTCTCAATCACTCCCGAGGTTTCAATCATGCGGCGGTGGCGGGGCAGACGAAGATCACTGCCCTCAGTCTAGATCTCGCCCTTCCGGCCCGCTTCGCTCCCACCGGGTGGCCGGTCGAGGGCCCTAGGGTCGCTGCGCTTTCACCCGGATCACCGCTGCGCCCCATGGTTCTGCCTCCTCTGTCGATGGATCTCGGACTGCTGCTGATCGCGATCGGCGTGGTGAACCTCTGGCAGGCCCGCCTCTGACCCATCTGCTCTTCCACAAGCCCTATGGGGTCCTGAGCCAGTTCACGCCGGAACCTGAAAGTCGCTGGGATTGCCTGGCCTCCTTCATTCCAGTGCCTGGCGTCTATGCCGCCGGCCGCCTGGATGCAGACAGCGAGGGCCTGCTGCTGCTCACTAACCACGGCCCTCTGCAACATCGCCTCACCGATCCAGCCTGGGGCCACTGGCGCACCTACTGGGTCCAGGTGGAAGGCGAACCCAGTGCCGAGGCCCTGCAGCGGCTGGCTGAAGGGGTGATGGTGCAGGGAGAGCGCACCCTGCCGGCCCGCGCTCGTGTCCTCCTGCCAGCACCGCAACTGCCGGAGCGGGTGCCGCCGATCCGCCATCGCCTCACCATTCCCACCGCCTGGCTGGAGCTGCAATTGCGGGAAGGTCGCAACCGCCAGGTGCGGCGGATGACTGCTGCAGTGGGCCATCCCACCCTGCGGCTGGTGCGCGCCTCCATCGACCTGATGGATGGAGAGCCTCCCCTGAACCTGAGCGGCCTGGATCCAGGCCGCTGGCGTGCGCTGACCCCCGAAGAGGATCACCGTGTGCAGGGGCTGTTGCGTCGACCCGCGAGCGGGCAGCCATCGCTCCGTACGCTGTCGGCAGGCAGGAGCCCCTCCGGCCGGCGCTCCCCGGGTCGGGGCGGACGGGCCGGCGGTGGGAAATCGGGGCGGGCCGGTGGCGGCGGATAGGGAGGCCTGGCCGTGGTCCGTGCGGCTCGCTCAGCTGATGACGTCGCGCAGTTCACGCACCGTTTGCAGCTGGCCGTAGTAATAGTTCGCCCGCGAGCGACGATCCGGATCCTCAAGTGTATCGAGAGCATCGAAACCAAGGCTCTGCCAGAGCTCATGGCCGCAGGCGCGGTTGATCTCCTCGATCGCTTCCTGCTCAAGATTGGCGAGGCGGCGCTGCAGGTTCTTGATCTGCGCAATCGACATCCGTCCAGCAGCACAATCGAAGAGTTTACCCGGCCAGCCGCGACGCTTCTGGAGAGATCGCAACGACAGTTCAGAACAGGGACATGGCCTTGATTTTGGCCAGCTTCTCGTCTCCGAGACCCTCAAGTTCTTCGAGAGAAAGCAATTTCTCCTTCACCAGACTGGCGAAAACAAACAGAATTCCATCGAGACGAAAATCGAAACGCCCCTCGATCTGGTAGCGCTGTGTGCTGAGAAAATCATGCAGATTCCAGACCGAATCAATCGAATCCAGGCGGCCAGACTGCACCCTGATCGCCTCAATCAGGACGTGCACAGCCCGCCGCTGGGCACGATCGAACGCCCCGCGAGCAATGGCCTCTTCCTGTTCACTCCAGCCGGTCACAATAGAATCGTTCATGTTCATGATCTTGAAGAGGCTGTCGGCTGGGGTCTGCTCAGCTTCATACACCTTGGTAACAAGCGTAACGGATGGGCGGTTGGCAGCGCGCTGGATCTCCGCTCAGGAAGTTGAAACCAGGCCAGATCCGGCCACTGGTGGTGTTCTCGGTGATAGCCGAAGTGATAGCAGGCCAGCAGGGACAGCGGCGCTGAAAGATTCAGGCTTTCAATCGCACCCAGGCCCTGGCTGTGACGCTGCTGTCGGTGGGGGAGATAGGTCCCGAAGGCAAACATCTGCAGAGAGCTCAACAGCAGCGGCAGGCTGTAGAACAGCAAGACATTGCTGATGGCGGATACAGCACTGCTGCCAGCGCCCTTGTTGACCAGAGCCACGGACAACACCTGGGCCACCAGAGCCAGAAGGAGCCAGCCGCCGAGCAAGCGCATCATCTGGAGCCAGGACAGATACCCCGCCATGAAGCGGATGTACCAGCTCACCACACCACTGCCGGGATGGGGAGGACCATCCGGATCGAGAGCACTGACCGGCGCCCGATGATGCCGGTGGTGATTGCGGCGGCAGGCGCGGTAGGGCAGGGCGGCGTACAGCTGCAGGGCCAGGGCGCCGATCCTGTGGTTCCAGCGCTTCCGCTCTGGCCAGAGGGTGCCGTGCATCGCGTCGTGGCCGACGATGAAGAGGCCTGTCTGCAGAAAGGTCCGTCCGAGCACGGCCAGCAGCACCAGCTGCCAGGGCAGCCGAGACGGATCCACGATCACCAGGCTGGCCAGGCTGATCAGCCAGGCCAGCAGGATTGTGCATGCCAGCAGAAGACCGGTTCGGGTGGCAGGCCTCAACGAGCGAACTTGAGCAGCTCGGCGGGGGAAGCCAACAGATCGATGGCCACGAAGTAGATCTTGCCTTCCGGGTTGAGCAGGAAGCGCCAGGCGACGTTCATGCCCACGTTGGCCCCGAACCAGGGGGTCTGAACCTTGCCGGTCACCTTGATCTGGGTGAAATCACCATCGGTGGGTTCGGCATAGCCCCGCTCGGGCAGCAGGCGCAGGTTCTGGCACTCTTCCCTGAAGAAGCTCAGAATGGCATCGGTGCCCACGATCGGCTTCTGGAAGGGGGGCTGGAGCGCTCCATCCGGCAGAAAGAGCTTGATGAGATTGTCGAAATCGTTGGCGTTGAGCAGATCCATATAGGAATTCACCGTGGGATTGATCACCCCTTCGATGAACACCTTCTGGCGCTGGTCTTCCGGCGTGGGAGCCACGATTGGCTCCATCACCCGCTGACCCTCTCCTTTCTGGGGATCAAAGCCCATGTCCACCACGAAGTTGCGCAGCAGGGTGATCTGCTGACCCTGCTCCACCCCCTTGAGGGCGGTGAGAACCGCCGAGGCATTGGCGGAGAGCTGGTAATCCTTGGGAATCGGGGCCACCAGACCGGCGGCCATCCACTCACCGAGCTGATACCAGAAGCCCAGTTTGATATTCACCGACCAGTTGGAATAGGCGCGGCAGATGGTGGTGTCGCTGCGGTTGGCCAGATCACACATCACCTGGGTCTGCTCCGCCGCCCCCATGGCTTTGATCTGGTTGAGCACCGGCTCCGCGAACTGCATGCGTGCGGCGCCAGGGGCGGCCACCGTGATCGTGGTTCCCATCTCGAGGTAGGCGTACCAGATCAGGGCCAGCTGATCCTCTGCACTCAACAGGCGGAAGCGGGCCGTGATGGCCGGAACCACATCGGCGGAGAGGGTTTCGGGGAAGATCTGGGTGGCTCTTTGAAGAGTAAACATCGGCGATTTATCGGGTTAACTGCACATCCGCCAGTCTAGACCATGGCCCAGCTCTTAGAAGTATCTTCCCAGAAAAGCAAGAAATCCAATGACAACGTTACGCGAAATCCCCAGGCCCCGCCGGACGCACCCTCTGCTTGTGACCAATAGGGGGAACGGGGGGCGATGCCGCTGATCACCAGGGCGTGAATCAGGTCCAGGGCACTCTGTCAGGCCAGACTTGTTCAGAACGGCAGCTTCTTCTTGGCATCCTTATCGAGATCGGCCTCCATGTCGCGCAGGCGTTTGAGGATGGTGTCGTAGTACTCCTTCAGGTAATCCTCCAGTTTGGTGGTAGCAGCTGGATCGAGGCCGAAGGCGGCATAGCTCTCCTCCATCGGCGCATCCAACGGACGGCCGCCACCGGTCACTTCGGCGAAGGCGAGCCGCTCGGCCACGTTGAGGCTGGCTTCAAAGAAACTGGCCACAGCCTGCATCCCCTTCAACAGCAGCGGCGGCACCCGGAACACCCGTGCCTCACGGCCGCTGTAGCGCTCACACAGTTGGGTGATCTCACCGGTGTTCCAGGCCCTCGGCCCCACCACCGGGAATGCCTTCCGCACGGTCTGAGGCCGTTCCAGGGCGGCCACGGCGAAGGCGGCCAGGTCCTGCGTGTTCATGTAGGCGATCGGCGTGGGAACCCCACTCACCCACACCGTCTGGCTCTCGAGCACCGGGATCGCGAACTGACTGATCAGACCCTGCATGAAGGCCACGCCCCGCAGGATCGTGTAGTCGAACTCGGAAGCCTCCAGCCAGGCCTCGGTGCAGGCCTTGATCTCCATCAGCGGCACGCTGCGGTGCAGGGCCGCATCCAGCAACGACAGAAACACCAGCCGCTTGACGCCGGCGCGGCTGCAGGCGGCGAACAGGTTCTGCTTGCCGGTCCAGTCGATGTCGTAAGCGCTGCCCGGATCGGTGGCTCGGGCCGTGGCGGCGTCGATCACCGCCTCCTGGCCTTCGAGGGCGTAATCGAGACTCTCAGGATCCATCAGATCCCCCCGGGTGAGCTCACAGCCCCACTCCTGCAGGAAGGAGGCCTTGCGGGGGGAACGCACCATGCAGCGCACCTGATGGCCGGCATCCAGGGCCCGCCTGGCGATCTGCCGGCCAAGTGTGCCCGTTCCACCAACAACCAGAACCTGCATGGAGGATGCGCTACCAGGCTGAGCCTACGAGCGCATCGGTAGCCGATGCGTCAGTCGTTCAGCAGCTTCAGCAGCAACACCCCACCGGCCAGCCCTACAGGGATGAGCACCCAGAACAGGGCAGCGGTGCCAAAGATTTCAGAGGCCATGACCGGGGCTGGAACGCAAGCCGAATCTATTTAGCAGTGTCCCGGCCTGAGCCGCACGGGCCACCTCCAGCAGCACAGGCCAGGGGGCATCGCTGCGGAGCTGGGCCGCCATCACTCCACTGGCCCAGGCACCGTGGCCCCGTTGGCGCAGATGCTGGATCATCGCCTCCAGCCGGGGCGGACCTCCTCCCAGCCGGCGGCCGATCTCCGCGGTGGGCCAGCAACGCGCCACCGTGCCCGGATCGGCCTGCAGGCGCTGCAACAGCTTCAGGCTGGCGGGTTCCAGGAGAGTCCCCAGAGCCGGCAGTGGCGACACCGTCATCTCCGCCGGCGGCATCGGTGCCTCTGCCGCCCCAGGGGCCATGGCGCCGAGCACGTCGGGATTCTGCAGCGGGCCGATCCAGAGGGGGCCGCTGATCGCCAGGGGGGTGGGGTCCCCTGCCGGAGCCTGGCGGCAGAGGCAGGGCGCCCAGCGACGCAGCTGCAGCAGGCTCTGCACCTGCTGGTCGCCGCAGCCGTGGCAGAGGGCGAGCAGGCCCAGCCGGCATTCCTCCCCGGGGGCCGCCCGGCGCCGCAGCCGCACCGCCGTGCGGAAGGTGCGGCCCTCGCTGAAGCTGAACAGGGGCTGCACGCCACGGCCCAGGGCCCAGGCGGCGCGCGCAATCACCCCCAGCTGCAGCCGCAGGGCCAGCTCCCAGCTGGACGGATGGGCCCGGGCTGCCGCCCCCAGCCGTCGCACGGCGGCGGGCCGGTCGTGGCCGGTGGGGGAGCGGCCATCGGTGCTGGCCAGATAGAGCACGCCATCGAAGGCCACCGCCTCCAGGGCGAGTGGCACCAGGGCCGCCGGACAGCCGAAGGCATCGAGATCGACCAGATCGAAGCGCTCCTGCCCGATCAGGGCCTCGGCCAGCAGGGCCTGGACGGTGCGGACCGTGACCCGCAGGGCCACACCGCGGGCCGAGAGCCCCGCCAGGTTGCGTTCCAGCAGTGGCAGGCGATCGGGATCGGCATCGTTGGCCCACACCGATGTGGCCCCGGCTTCAGTGCCGTAGCGCAGGGCCCGGATGCCGGAGCCGGCCATGCCATCGAGCACCCGCAGGGTTCCCGTTCCCCGCCGCGCCAGCCAGGCCGCCAGCAGCACACCCAGATCGCGGGAGGGGCGCGACTCGGGCCGAAAGAAACCGCCGCCCAGATCGAGCTCCACCGCCCCTTCCCGGTGGAGCTGGGGGCCATGACGCTGGGGTGACTCGGCCGTGGGATCGCAGGCGTGCGATCTGCTCATGGGCATGGCGCTGTCATGGCGTCAACCACGGGAAGACATCAGCCATGGCGAAGACAGCAGCCATGGGAAGGCCTCAACCGGCCAACAGGGCTTCCTCGTCGACGGCATCGATCTGTTCGGGCCTGAGAAACTGCTCGGCGTAGCGCTTGTAGACCCCGGAGCGGATGAACAGGGCGAAGAGCTCAGGATCGATGTGCTGATCCTTGCGCATGAAGGTCATGATCTTCAGCGCCTGCGACAGCGTCTTCATCGGTTTGTAGGGCCGATCGGCCGCCGTGAGTGCCTCGAAGATGTCGGCGATGGCCATCATCCGTGCCACATCACTCATCTCCTCCTTCTTCAGGCCCTTGGGATAGCCGGTGCCGATCAGGGTTTCGTGGTGGCCGCCCGCCAGCTCGGGCACATCCTTCATGTGCCGCGGGAACGGCAGGGCCGAAAGCATGCGGATGGTGTGGATGATGTGCTCGTTGATCTTGTAGCGATCCTCTTCGGTGAGGGTGCCGCGCGAAATCGAAAGATTCTTCAGTTCGCCCCGGTCGTAAAGCAGCTCCGGCGGCTGCAGCTTGAATCCCCAGGGGTTGTCCGGATCCAACCGATCGCTCGGCAGCCGTTCGATGCGGTGATCGGGCCGGTCGGCCAGCAGCGGCTCCTCCACCGGCAGAGTGGGGGCGGCCAGCAGCTGCTTACGCCGCAGTTCCTCGTCGGAGATGCCGAGCCGGTCATCCAGGGTGCGCAACCAGGTGCGTTGCGCAATGGAGTGCAGCCGCTCGATCCGATCAGGCGCCAGAAACTCTCCGCCCTGATTTCACGCCGCCACGAAGGCGAAATCCTGATCGAGGTGCTGGAGGTCGCTATCGCGCTCGACGGCCAGCTCGTCGGCCCTGCCGCCCTCCAGCAGGCCCTGGTAGTAGCGGATCCAGGCATCGCGCTTGAGCACCTCGAAGCGCATCCGCACCTCATGGATGCGGTCGTAAAGGGTCTCGAGCTTGGTGGCCTTGTCGACCACGTATTCGGGGGTGACCACCTTGCCGCAGTCATGCAGCCAGGAGGCCACGTGCACCGCCTCCCAGCGATCCTCCGAGAGGGAGAACGCAGCGAAGGGACCCTCGGTCTCCTCGCAGGCGGCCTGGGCGAGCATCTTGGTGAGTTCCGGCACCCGCTTGCAGTGGCCGCCGGTGTAGGGACTCTTGGCATCGATCGAGCCGGCGATCAACTCGATGAAGGCCTGGAACAGAGCCTTCTGGGCCCGGATCAGCTGGCGGGTCTCCAGGGTGGTGGCCACGGTGCTGGAGAAGGCCTCCATGAAGGCCACCCGCTGGTCCGAGGGGGGAACCCTGAACCACAGCAGCAGCATGCCGAGCAGGTCGCCCGAACGGCTCTGCAGCGGCAGGCTCACGTAGGGCACGTTGTCCACAGCCATCGCCCCCGCCAACCTGCGCTCCATCGCGGAGCCTTCGGCAGAAATCCGGCCGGTGGTGGCCCGGCGGCCACTGGCCTTGCCCACCAAAAGCCGCCGGATGTCGGCCAGGGGAAAACGCGGCAGCGTATTGGGCAGGGTCTCGCCGGCCGCATTGCGCAGCAGCTCCGGATCGAGCTGCTTGTCGTCATCGAGGTTGAGGAACAGGGCGCCGCCCTGGGCGCGGCTGTTGGCGATCGATTCGTCGAGCACCCGGACCAGAAGCCGCTCGAAATCCGGTTCCGCCGCAATGGCGGCACTCACCCCCAGGAAGCGGCGGATCGTGCCCTTCATCGCCTCGAAGCTGGTGGCGAGCTCTTCGATTTCAGTCACCACCGACTCCACCGTGCGGGGCGCATCGAACTCGAAGTTCTGCACTGCCTGGGCCTCCAGCGCCAGGCGTCGCAGCTGTCGGGTCACCAGCCGGGCAATCAGCCACACCAGCGGAGAGGCCACCAGCAACACCAGGAAGGCTGTGAGCACGGCGGTCTGCTGCAGGCGCCGCGCGCCGGCGAACAACTGCTCTGTGGGGATGGCGATGGCCAGGTAGGTCTGGGTCTGATCCACCTGCACAGCCCGGGCCAGGGCCACCTCCCACCCTTCGCCATCGACGCGCAGGGTGGTGGTGAGGAGCTGATCGCCGTAGCCGAGGGACTGACGCAGGGCAGGGAACTGCTCACCGATCCGAGCGAACACCGGGGTTGTGGCATCCGCCAGGCGGTTCATGCCCTCAAGGGTGCTGGGCGTTCCCGCCCGGAACGCTCCGTAGCCCGCCTCGTTGAGGGCCACCACATTGCCCTGGGGGCCCACCAGGGCCAGCTTCACCTGCTTGAGATGCCCCAGGGATCGGCCCAGCTCCAGCAGCGCATCGCTGGCCTGGTCGATCGGCAGATCCGCCCCCACCACCGTGGCGCTGCCTGGCACCCGTTCCGCCAGGCTGATGCCCAGTCGGCCGGTAGTAGCAAACCGATACACCGGGGTGGCCACTGGGCCGGAGCTGTCGAGGGCGGCGCGGTACCAGGGCCGCTGCCGGGGATCGAAGCTGGCGGAGAGCGGATCGGGGCGGATCTCCAGCTGGCGGAAGGCACCATCCAGCACCACCTGCTGGGTGCGGATCCGGCCGTTCGACTCGCGACTGCCGATCTGGGCCAGAAAAGCAGCCTCGGCAGGGAGCCGGAAGTCGGTGCGGTCGACCTCGGAGCGGATGCGCCGCAACTGCAGCCGCTCCCCATTGCCGTAGCCCAGGTAATACGACGAGATTGCCGGGGTGGCCTCCAGGGCCTGGCGCAGCACCTTGAGCCGCTGCAGCTGCCTCGGGAAGGGCTGCGGATCCTCCAGATCCATCAGCGCCGCAATCTGGCGCTTGGCCACGGGGATGCTCAGCTTCACCTGCAGCTGCCAGTCCATGGCACGGGCCAGGCCGGCCATCCGCGCATGGTTCAGATCCGTGACCAATCGGCGGGCGTGCTGGTACGACACCACGGCCACCGTGATGCCGGTGAACATCACCACCGGCAGGAAGAGGATCGACAGACCCACGTTGAACCGCACCCTGCGACGCGGCTGGCGCCAGGCCTGCCAGGAAACGCCTGGATGAGACTGGGTCATCGGCACCCCGAACGGAAAGGCAGGACTGGTGCTCCGCGGTGGAACAGCCATGGCGTTGCGTCCCGTCAAGGTAGGGGTGATCGCCGACTCCCAGCCAGATACTCGGGCACCTCGACGACCCCTGAAGATGGGGTGATTCCGCTCGCCCACAGGACCCGTCATGGGAAGGTCGCGGCCATCGACGACGACGGGCCCGTCGACCGACTGGGGCGAAGCCGCCGTGTGGCGCTGGCAGGGGCTGGTGGTGCACTGGCGCTGGCTCGGCGATCGGCGGCATCCGCCCCTGCTGCTGGTGCATGGCTTCGCAGCCGGCAGCGGCCACTGGCGGCATAACGCCCCTGCGCTGGCAGACGCGGGCTGGTGCGTCTACGCCCTCGACCTTGTGGGCTTCGGTGCGTCCAGTCAGCCCGCAGCCGCCCCTGGACGGACCCTGGACAATCGCCTCTGGGCCCGACAGCTGCAGGCCTTCCTGGAGCAGGTGGTGCAGGCCCCGGCGGTTCTGATCGGCCACTCTCTCGGTGGTCTGGTGGCCCTCAGCTGCGCGGTGTACTTCCCCACCTGGGTGCGGGGCGTGGTGGCAGCGCCCCTGCCTGATCCGGCCCTGCTGGCCGCGTCGGCAGCCATCCGACGGGAGACACCCTGCTGGCGCCGCCTGAAGCGCTGGACGGTACGCCTGCTCTGCCGTCTGCTGCCTCTGGAGCTGATCGTGCCCCTGCTGGCCCACTCCCCCCTGCTGGGGCTGGGGATCCAGAGCGCCTACCTGCTGCCGGTGCTCGACGACCTTGCCCTGCATCGGCTGATCGCGCTGCCGGCCCGCCGCCCCGGTGCCGCCCGGGCCCTGCGGGCGATGAGCGTGGGCATGGCCCTGCGGCCCCACGGCGCCACCGCTCCGGCCCTGCTGCAGCGCCTGCGGCAACCCCTGCTGCTGCTCTGGGGCCGCGACGATCGCCTCGTGCCGGCCCGGGTGGCGGAGCAGTGCCGGGCGGTCCGGCCCGAGCTGCCGCTGGTGCTGCTCGAGCAGGCGGGCCACTGCCCCCACGACGAACAGCCCGAGGCTTTTCATCAGGCGGTGCTCCCCTGGCTGGCTGCCCTGAGGTGATGCCCTGAGGTGATGCCCGGGGGCGCAGCCCTCGCCAGTGCCGGGAGGTGGACACGTAACTTGAGGCCAGCCTGCGGCCCTCGGCGCGCCCCGTGATGAAACACACCCTGTCGGTGTTGGTGGAAGACGAGTCCGGTGCGCTCAGCCGGATCTCCGGCCTGTTCGCCCGCCGGGGCTTCAACATCGAGAGCCTGGCGGTTGGACCCGCCGAAAAAAGTGGCGTCTCGCGTCTCACCATGGTGGTGGAGGGCGACAGCCGCACGGTGGAACAGATGACCAAGCAGCTCAACAAGCTGGTCAACGTGCTGGCCGTGACTGACCTCTCCACCATCCCATCGGTGGAGCGGGAACTGATGCTGCTCAAGGTGGCGGCCCCACCGGAGCAGCGCGCCGCCATCCTCGATCTGGTGCAGGTGTTCCGAGCCAACGTGATCGACGTGGGCGAAACCGCCCTCACCCTGGAAGTGGTGGGAGACCCGGGCAAGCTCGTGGCGATCGAGCAGATCCTCGAGACCTACGGCATTCTCGAAATCGCCCGCACCGGCAAGGTGGCCCTGGAGCGGGCCTCCGGCGTGAACACCGCCTACCTGAAAGTGACGGCCTCAGCCAAACGGGTGCCGGCCTGAGCATTCAGGCCCTCTCTCAGGGTTTGTCCGTCACCAGGGTGCCGCCCTCCACGAGCGTGGCTTTGACCAGCCGGTCGCCCTGCTGGATCTTGTCCACCACCTCCATCCCCTTCGTCACCCGACCGAACACCGCGTAGCGGCCATCCAGTTCCGGCAGGGCCTCCAGGGCCACATAGAACTGGGCGCTGGCGGAATTGGGGTCGTTGGAGCGGGCCATGGCCACGGCTCCTCGCTGGTGCACCAGGGCCAGCTGGCGCGTCAGGCTGGGGTTGGTGATCGGCTCGCCGTAGCGGGGTTCGGATTCGCCCTTGACCGTCAGCTCCAGGGGGATCAGCCTTGCCTCGCCGCTGCTGGGCTCGATGAAACTACCGGTGCCGTACTGGCTGGCCGGCACTTTCGGATTGGCGCTGAGCGGATCGCCCCCTTGCACCACGAAGGGCACGGGCTCCCGCACCACCCGGTGGAAGACGGTGTTGTTGTAGGTGCCCCGCTTCACCAGGTCCACGAAGTTGCCGGCGGTGAGGGGAGCGGCAGCGCCATCGAGGCTGATCTCCACCTCTCCCTTGGCGGTTTGCAGCCTCACCAGGGCAGTCCCACTCAGGCAAGCCGCACCCGAAACGCCGCAGCCCAGGGTCTGGGCGCGGGGCTCAGCGCCACAGGCCGACAGGACCCAGGGCAGCAGCACCAGCAGACCGGCGCAGAGGGAGCGACCCAGAACGCCCCTGAGGCGATCCCGCGTGCTGCCCTGCGGGCCACGGGTCACGACGGGGTGCCCCGATTCGGCAGCGAACCGATCACGGGAGAGAAGAACGGACGGATCAGCGGACGGATCCGAGCAGGGGGGGGAGAAATCCGGCATCAGCGAAGCAGCACAGCACAGGGGGTGGAAGCCTGGATCACTGCCCTTCGAGGGCTACCCCGAGGAAGCGGGCCAGCTGGGCACCCGACAATTCCAGGTCGGCCAGGGGGATGGGTTCACCCACGCGGGTGAGCGGCAGATCGCGTCGGCCCTGCACCTTCAGGGCCAGGCGGCGGCGGGGGTTGAGACCATCGCGCACATCGATCTTCACCGCCTGGATCTCCCGAAGAGGGATCTCGACGCGGATCATCTGGCGGAAACCGCGGCGCTCGATCGTGGCGGTGCCGGCACGGCGGTCGAAGCGGTTGACGCCAGCGCCCACGTCGATGCCGATCACCGACCAGAGGTAGGTGGCGAGCAACACGGCGGCGATGCCATACAGACCCATCACCAGACCCTGGGGCACCCACTCGAGCTCCGCCGGGTGGCCGATCGGCAGCAGGTCGATCCCCCAACGGCTGGAGGCACTGGTGAGCAGGAAACCAACACCGCCGGTGGTCACCACAGCCGCCACAAAAAGATTGGACAAACGCCTTGAGCCCAGCACCGGTTGCTCCAGCAGATCGGTGGGGCTGGTGACGGGGTTGGACATCGCGATGTGCGGGGCTTCGAAAGCCGCCATGCAGGAGCCAGGGTTCGGAGAGGCCATCTTGGCCCGCGGGCGGCAAGCCTGACGAACACGGTCTGCATCCGCCACACCGACGGACGCATGGGCCCAACCCCAGATCGAGATCGACCGAAAGCAGAAATACCTAGGCCCCTCAGAACCCTGCTCCGCCAAGGCATGTCAGCCCATTGCAGCCTGTCTCGCGCTGGCTGGGAACATTGTTACCATCGCCCGGTATCCCACACAGCTTCCGCGGGTTTCCCGCACCGTTTCTTCCCATGACGATTGCTGTTGGACGCGCGCCGCAGCGGGGATGGTTCGACGTCCTCGATGACTGGCTCAAGCGCGACCGCTTCGTATTCGTGGGGTGGTCCGGTCTGCTGCTGTTCCCCACCGCCTACCTGGCGCTGGGCGGCTGGCTCACCGGCACCACCTTCGCCACCTCCTGGTACACCCACGGCATCGCCAGCTCCTACCTGGAGGGCTGCAACTTCCTCACCGCCGCCGTCAGCACGCCCGCTGACGCCATGGGTCACAGCCTGCTGCTGCTCTGGGGCCCCGAGGCCCAAGGCGACTTCGTGCGCTGGATTCAGCTCGGTGGCCTCTGGCCGTTCGTGGCCCTGCACGGCGCCTTTGCCCTGATCGGCTTCATGCTGCGTCAGTTCGAGATCGCCCGTCTGGTGGGCATCCGTCCTTACAACGCCATCGCCTTCTCCGGTCCGATCGCGGTGTTCGTCAGTGTCTTCCTGATGTACCCGCTGGGCCAGAGCAGCTGGTTCTTCGCGCCCTCCTTCGGGGTGGCGGCGATCTTCCGCTTCCTGCTGTTCCTGCAGGGCTTCCACAACTGGACCCTGAATCCCTTCCACATGATGGGAGTGGCCGGCATCCTCGGCGGTGCTCTGCTCTGTGCCATCCACGGCGCCACGGTGGAGAACACCCTGTTTGAGGATTCCGAGCAGGCGAACACCTTCAAGGCGTTCGAGCCCACCCAGGAAGAGGAGACCTACTCGATGGTCACCGCCAACCGCTTCTGGAGCCAGATCTTCGGGATCGCCTTCTCCAACAAGCGCTGGCTGCACTTCTTCATGCTGTTCGTGCCGGTGATGGGTCTGTGGACCAGCAGCATCGGCATCATCGGCCTGGCCCTCAACCTGCGTGCCTACGACTTCGTGTCGCAGGAGATCCGCGCCGCTGAGGACCCCGAATTCGAGACCTTCTACACGAAGAACATCCTTCTGAATGAAGGTCTGCGGGCCTGGATGGCCCCGGCCGACCAGCCGCACGAAAACTTCGTCTTCCCTGAAGAGGTTCTGCCCCGTGGTAACGCTCTCTAATCCCAACCTCAGTTCGGTCGGGGGCAAGGACCTCGATTCGACTGGTTACGCCTGGTGGGCGGGCAATGCCCGCCTGATCAACCTCTCCGGTCGCCTGCTCGGCGCCCATGTGGCCCACGCTGGCCTGATGGTGTTCTGGGCCGGCGCCATGATGCTCTTCGAGGTGAGTCACTTCACCTTCGACAAGCCCATGTACGAGCAGGGTCTGATCCTGTTCCCCCACGTCGCCACCCTTGGTTACGGCGTTGGTCCCGGCGGTGAAGTCACCGATCTCTACCCCTTCTTTGTGGTGGGGGTGCTGCACCTGATCAGCTCCGCCGTTCTTGGCCTGGGCGGCCTGTATCACGCCCTGCGTGGTCCGGAAATTCTGGAGAACTATTCCGCCTTCTTCTCCCAGGATTGGCGTGATAAGAACCAGATGACCAACATCATCGGCTACCACCTCATCCTTCTCGGTGTGGGCGCCCTGCTGCTGGTGTTCAAGGCCATGTTCTTCGGCGGTGTCTATGACACCTGGGCCCCCGGCGGTGGCGATGTACGCATCATCACCAACCCCACCCTCAGCCCTGGTGTGATCTTCGGTTATCTCACCCGAGCCCCCTTCGGCGGCGAGGGCTGGATCATCGGGGTCAACTCGATGGAAGACATCATCGGTGGCCACATCTGGATCGGTCTGATCTGCATCTTCGGTGGTATCTGGCACGTCATCACCAAGCCCTTCGGCTGGGTGCGTCGCGCCTTCATCTGGAATGGTGAGGCCTATCTCAGCTACAGCCTTGGCGCCCTGAGCTTCATGAGCTTCATCGCCTCGGCCTACATCTGGTTCAACAACACCGCCTATCCCTCCGAGTTCTACGGCCCCACCAACGCCGAGTCCTCCCAGGCCCAGAGCTTCACCTTCCTGGTTCGTGACCAGCGCCTCGGCGCCAACATCGGTTCGGCCATGGGCCCCACCGGTCTGGGTAAGTACCTGATGCGCTCCCCCACCGGCGAGATCATCTTCGGTGGTGAAACCATGCGCTTCTGGGACTTCCGCGGCCCCTGGCTGGAGCCCCTGCGTGGCCCGAACGGTCTGAGCCTCGACAAGCTGCAGAACGACATTCAGCCCTGGCAAGTGCGCCGCGCGGCTGAATACATGACCCACGCGCCGAACGCCTCCCTCAACTCCGTGGGCGGCATCATCACCGAGCCCAACTCGGTGAACTTCGTGAATATCCGCCAGTGGCTGGCCTCCACCCAATTCGTGCTGGCCTTCTTCTTCCTGGTGGGTCACCTCTGGCACGCCGGTCGCGCCCGCGCCGCTGCCGCCGGTTTCGAGAAGGGCATCGACCGTCAGGCCGAGCCCACCCTGTCGATGCCGGATCTCGACTGATTCAACCCAGGGCTTGCCCTGCGAATCAACCACGACTGGTGCCTGATCTGCCCTCACCTCGCGGTGGGGGTTTTTTATGGTTTCTGCGTCTGTGACTTCTTCCCAGATCCACAACCGCCGGATCAGCAGCCGGGAAGGATCAGATGAACAGGAATGAATAATCTCGGCGCCTGCCTGCCTACTGCACCGCGATTCGCAGCATGATTGCCAGGGACGTGCAAGAAGACGCCATCAACGCCATCAGAATAAACAGGAATAGTTGCACCTAAGACAAGAAATGACTGTCAAACCGTCTACAGTTGTTTTTAGGAACGCCTGTTCAAAGACAGAATTCACTCCACTGCCACCTCGACCCAGGCACGGCAGCGCAAGCCAACCGATGACTGCACAGCCCATCCGCCTCACCGCCATGCATCGCACCTCCAGTGTCTATCCGCTTCTGATTGCAGCCCTGGTCGCTCCGCTGATCGCCCTGGAGCCGGCCCATGCTGACACCAAGACGCTCGATCTCTCTCGCAACGGCTTTGTCTGTGATCGGAGCCAGAAAATCTGCTACGACAGCAGAGGACCCTCCACCGAGGCCACCCGCAACGAATTCGGCAGCAAAGCGGAGCGTGATCTTGTGAATCGGCTCTCCGGTAAGCCGCGCCAGGAGGAGATCCGATTCAGCACCGGAGCGGAGTGCGACCTGCGGCAGCAGATCTGCTGGGAAGATGGTCGCAAGCGAAAGAATGTGAGCCAGCAGCTCAACAAGCAGCTGTTCGGCAACAGCAGTGGTGGATCCACCCAAAGCTGGCGCAATCCGGCTGACGATACCGCCACTTGCCAACTGAGTGATCGGAACCGGCGCATCTTCAGCGGTCGATGCGATCTGCAACGGCGTGCCACCAGCAGTGGCACCTCCTATGTGGTGGATCTGCGAGACGGTCGCCGCTACACCTTCTACAACCGCATGGGCCGGCTGGTGATGAGTGATGCGACCGGAACCTATCCCGTGACCTACAGCACCCGCGGGCGTTCAACCGTCTTCCGCTGGGCCAATATGGAATTGGAGACCTACCGCAATGACAGTGGCAGCAATTCCAGTGGCCGCTATCCCGACAACCGCTATCAGGACAACCGTTACCCGAACAACAGTTATCCCGATAATCGCTACCCCAGCAACCAGTATCCTGGTTACGGCAATCCTTCCAGCGGTGGGTCGGGCTTGCAGAACCTGATCGAGAACCTGTTTCGCTAAGAGTTTGCTGAAAAACCAACCCACGAGCCAGTTTTCCACAGGCATCAGTGGATTTCCGGCTCAAAAAGACGGATCGGCGGCTATCAGAGCCGCAAACAGCCCGATTTCGGCATCGTTGGCCTCTCTGCAAGGCATTGGTTGAGGCCTATTGGGCACACCTCTGGACAACGGGCTGTTCATGCCGCCTCCATCGCGGGCTTGAGCAGGTTGCCCAGGCGGATCAGGTTGTAGGCGATCACATGCAGGCCAAACACGGCGCCGACCTTCTCGGTACCGCGCAGTTTGAACTGGCGCAGCCCTCCGAACGCCTTGATCCAACCAAACACCTTTTCGATCCCCCGGCGGGCGTTGATCGATTTGGAGTAGCCCACGTGACGGGTGGTGCGGCCATCAATGGCTGAGCCACCGCTGCGGGCCGTGTTCTGGGCCACGTGGGGCGTGACACCGATCCGCCGCATCTCAGCGACAAACCCTTTGGTGTCGTAGTTCTTGTCGGCGCCGACGGTCTTCTGGTGGGCACCGGTGAGGTCTGCTGCCATCTCTTTGGCGGCATCCCGCTCACCGGTGCCCGTGGCCTGGGTGACGCGGCAATCGACGATCAGGTCGTGGCGGTTGTCCATGAGGACATGGCCCCGATAGCTCAGCTGCGCTGGATGGGCATTCGATTTCCGGGCCAGCCGTGCCTCAGGATCGGTGCTGGAGCGGTGGGTCTCGTTGCTGAGCTTGATGCCGCGAAAGTCCCCTTTGGCGCGCTTCTTTCCCTCTTTGGGAGCACCGAATCCTTCGCCAGGACCTGTGGGCGGAGGCGGAGGATCCTCCTGGCCATCGATCCGCTCCAAGGAAGCGTGTGACGCCCAGGCCTGGAGCAACGTGCCGTCCACCGAAAAGTGCTCGTCACTGAGCAGCGGTTTGACCTCGGGTGCTCCCATCAGCTTCTCCAGGAACAGCCCCATGACGTCGTCAGTGAGGAGCCGATCACGATTCTTGGTGAATGTGGTCGGATGCCAGATCGCATCGTCAGGGCTCAAGCCCACAAACCAGCGGAACAGCAGGTTGTAGTGGACCTGCTCCAGCAGCAGCCTCTCGGAGCGGATGCCGTAGAACGCCTGCAACAACGAGGCCAGCAGCAGCTGCTCTGGCGGCACCGATGGTCTCCCTTCTGAGGCATACAACCTGCAGAAGGTGGGATTGAGTCGATCGAGGGCCTGATCCGCCAGCTTGCGAATCCGCCTGAGTGGATGGCTGGTCGGGATCCGCTCCTCGATCGAGACGTAGGAGAACAAGGAGCCGCTGCGCTCCTGCTGACCTCGCATCAAACCTGGGGCAGTTGCCCTATTTTCGCAGAGGCGGCGGGGTTTTTCAGCAAACTCCTAAGGACGCCTCAGCCAGTTGTTCAGCAGCGGCAGGCTCAGACCGATCACGTTGCTGAAGCAGCCTTGGATCTGCTCCACCAACAGCCCGCCACGACCCTCCAAGGCAAAGCCACCGGCACAACGCAGCGGTTCGCCGGTGGCGACATAGGCGGCGATCTCCGCCTCGTTCAAGCAGGCAAACTTCACGCGAGTGGTGACGGTGGCCAGCTGCACAGCCGCTGCCAGCACTGACGGTGGGGAAACGCAGGAATCAGTCGGAGGGTCAACGGGCTGGCTGGCCCCGCTGAGCCGAATCAGGCAATGGCCTGTATGCAACTCAGCCCAACCTCCGGCCATGCGGCGCCAGCGTTGGCAGGCCTCGTCTGCATCGACAGGCTTGCCATAGACGTCGCCATCCATGCTGAGCACGGAGTCGCAGCCCAGCACCGCCGAGGTCTTCATGGCCTCCGTTGCCTCCAGCACCGACGCAGGGTTGCGTGCATCTGGCAACTGAGCCAGCACCGCCTCGGCTTTCGCCTGGGCCAGCCTCTGGACCAGCTGTTCGGGATTGGGGTGATGAATCGCCTCCTCATCCACCCCACTCACCTGGACCCGATGGGGAATACAGGCCTGCTCCAGGAGGCGGCGGCGGGCAGGAGAGGCGGAGGCCAGCAACAACATGGGGCGCGGCGGAAAGGGCAGTGAGGATCAATCCGGTGCAGGCGATTCCGGTGCCGCGGCCAGGCGCGGGATCTCCAGGACGTCGTCCAATTGAATCAAAGACCCTGCGGATTCAAGGGTGTGGTCTGTGGGGAGGACAAGCGGCCACAATCGCCTGATGCATCCACAGCCGACGAACCACACGGCTCCTCAAGGAGACGACGAGGAACGCGACCAGCGCTCCTGGAAGCGAGCCGAGCGGGCCGTCTGCTCCCTCCCCTACCGGCATACGTTCTATGGCTTGGTCAGCGACCAGGCGATCAGCAGCGCCGGCTTCTGCCAGCGGACCGACCTCGATCGCCTCTTCCGGGGCAGGGTTGCTGCGCCCGACTCGGTCGAGAACGACTGGATCTGGTTGATCCGGCTCGGCGTCCTGCGGCGCGAGGTGGATGGGCAGGGCCTGACGGAGCGGGTCCGGCTGACCCCGATGGGACGCCAGCTGCTGGCCACCTGGACCGGAGAGATCCCGACAGCCACTCCCCTGCAACGCCTCCGGCACTGGGTCAGCCGGTACCGGCCACGGCGATGACCGAATGCGTCGATCCACGATCCAGCTGCCAACCTCCGTCAGCCTCCCTGCCGCCGCTGATGGTGCTGGGCACCAGCAGCGGGGCCGGCAAGTCGCTGATGACCGCCGCCCTCTGCCGGGTACTGAAGCGTCGCGGTGAAACGCCCGTGCCCTTCAAGGGGCAGAACATGAGCAACAACGCCTGGGTGGATCCGGCCGGCGGCGAGATGGCCTACTCCCAGGCCCTGCAGTCCTGGGCCGCGGGGCTGGAGCCCCTGGCGGCCATGAACCCGGTGTTGCTCAAGCCGCGGGGCGACAGCACCAGCGAGGTGATCCACCTGGGCCGCTCGGTGGGCACCGCCCGGGCCGAGCACTACTACCGCGATTGGTTCCGGCCCGGTTGGCGGGCGATCCGCCAGGGCCTGGCGGAGCTTCAGCAGCAGCACCCTGGCGGCCGGCTGGTGCTGGAGGGAGCCGGCAGCCCGGTGGAAGTGAACCTGCAGGCCCGCGATCTCACCAACCTGCGCCTGGCCCAGTTCCTGCGGGCCCGTTGCCTGCTGGTGGCCGACATCGAGCGTGGTGGTGTCTTCGCCCAGATCGTCGGCACCCTGGCATTGCTGCGTCCGGTGGAGCGCCCGCTGATCCGGGGTCTGTTGATCAATCGCTTCCGGGGACGCCGGGAGCTGTTCGATGCCGGTCGGAGCTGGCTGGAGGCCCAGACCGGGGTGCCCGTGCTGGGGGTGATGCCCTGGCTGGAGGAGCTGTTTCCACCGGAAGACTCGCTCGATCTGCTGGAGCGGCGCGGCCGCAAGAGCGGTGCCGAGCTGGAGATCGCCGTGCTGCGGCTGCCATCGCTGAGCAACTTCTCCGATCTCGATCCGCTCGAAGCCGAACCCAGCGTGCAGCTGCGCTGGGTTCGGCCCGGCGAGGCGCTCGGCCGGCCCGATGCCCTGATCCTGCCGGGCAGCAAGCAGACCCTGCGCGATCTGGCCGGCCTGCAGGCGGCTGGCCTGAGCGAGGAGATCGCCGCCTACCTGGCCGGCGGCGGCCAGGTGTTCGGCCTCTGCGGCGGGCTGCAGATGCTGGGCCAGCGGCTGCAGGATCCCGAGGGTCTCGAAGGCGCCACGCCAGGGGTCTCGACCAGCACACTGCCAGGCCTCGGCCTGTTGCCGCTGGCCACCACGTTCAGCCCCGCCAAGACCCTGCGCCAGCGCCTCAGCACCGCCCTCTGGCCACCGGGAGACCCGCTGCAGCTGGAGGGCTTCGAGCTGCACCACGGCCGCACGGAACTCCTGCAATCGGGCCCTGGCCCTGGCCCCTGCGCCCCCCTGGCGGCGGAGGCAGGGCTGGGCTGGTGGCGTTCGGCTGGTGAGCAGGGCGGCGAAGTGGCGGGCACCTACCTGCACGGCGTCTTCGAGAACGGACCCTGGCGGCGGCGCTGGCTGAACCAGCTGCGCCGGCGCCGCGGTCTTCCCCCCCTGAGCGAGCACCAGCCCCACCACGGCCGTCAGCGCGACGCGCTGCTGGATCGCCTCGCCGATGCCTTCGAAGCCCACGTGGACCTGGACCCGTTGCTCGGAACCACCCGGTAGCCAAGCGTGCCCCAGGCCCCTCCAGCCAGGGCGAGCCCCAGCAACGGCAGCTCCCCGAACCGGTCATAGGGGGTCATGGCGTCACGCGGCTCCAGGCCGAGCACCGTCGTGACCGGCCTGCCCGGGGGGAGGGCGGCGCGCAGACGACCGGAGCTGTCGACCACCAGGCTGGGTCCGGTGTTGGCCGCACTCACCAGCCAGCGACCTGTTTCCAGGGCCCGCAGCTGGGCCAGGGCCTGGAACTGGCCCTGGAGCTGGGCGGGGTAGGGGTCGAGATTGGCGCTGGCCAGCAGCCACTGTGCCCCGGCGGCCACCGCGGCTCGCTGACCGACACCGTCGGCGATCTCGTAGCAGATCGCCACCCCGATCGCCCCGCCGGGCCTCTCCAGCAGCCGCGACGGCGCCCCCGGTGTGATCCCCCCCACGGCCGAGAGGCCACTCCAGCGCCACAGGTGGGCCAGGGGGACCCATTCCCCCAGCGGCACGACCCGGGCCTTATCGATCCAGCCGCTGGGCCGAGCCTGATCGCCAGGCGCAAAGCGCAGCACGCTGCTGCGCACCTCCGCGTCCTGGCGACGAAAGCCGCCGCTGAGCACTTCGCTCGGTGCTGGATCAGGCAGGGGCTGATCCAGCGGCAGGGCACCCTCGGGCAACAGCAGCGCATCGATCGGCTCCCAGGCTGCCCCTGCCGCCACGGCCAGCTGTTGTGCTGCCGCCAGCCTCTGCAGCAGCTGCTGCTGCTGGGCTGCTTCGAATTTCTGCCGGGTGGGAATCGCCGGCTGGACCACCAGAAGCCGCTGACCATGGGCCGGTGCCGGCAATGCCGATGGGGACTGGGTGGCATTCGCTGCCTGGGCAGCTGGGGCCTGCTCGGAAGCCCGCAGCAGGGCGGCTCCCACACCATGCAGCAGAAGGACGGCCAGGAGCCAGCTCAGCAGCGCAGCGATCCCTTCAGACCAAAGGCGGCGGACCAACAGCAGCAGAACGCGCCACAGCAGCCAGGCGATCAGGAGCTGCAACGCCGCCACCAGGCCGGCGCCGCCGAGGCTCGCCCAGGCCGCCAGGGCGCGATCACCCGGCAGGGCTGAAGCCCCCAGGCCGATCCAGAAGAGCGGGCCGCGGGCCAGTTGCACCTCGGCCAGTCCCCACAGCGCCGCGGCGGTGATCGCGGCCGCGAGACCACCGGCTCCCCACCAGCCCTCCAGACGCATCAAGACAGCCAGCCACAGGGCCACCAGCAGGGCCCCAGCCAGGCCGCACAACCCCCAGAGCAGCAGGCTGAGGGGCAGGCTGAGGGGCACGGGCACCCCCACCCAGTCGAGGGGATGGAGCCAGAGCAGCCAGCGGTGGCTCACCAGCACCGCCGCCGCGCCCCAGGCCCAGCCGCCGCGCCAGCCAAGCGGCGAACGCGGCAGGGCCCAGAGCAGCGCCAGGGCCGGCCACAGCAGCCAGGGAGCTCCCCAGGGCGGCAGAGCCAACCCTGCCCCGGCACCGGCGACAGCCGCTCCGATCCACCAGCGACACCGGTCTGCTCCCATGGCGGTGGAGCCTAGGAACGGCCAATCTGTTCAGAACAAGAAAGCAGCCGATCCATGGACCAGGGCAACCTGCTGCAGATGCTGCTGTTGCGCGGCCTCGGCACCACATCGCTGGTGGGAGACCGGCTGCGCCTGGTGAGTCAGGACTGGGTCCGCAGCGGTCGGCTCGATCCCGGCCAGGCCTCCGCGTTGGTGGAGGACGTGCTCAAGGCCCTGCGCGGCGAAACTCCGGAGCTGGAGCAACAGGCGGAGCGGCAGCTGGAGCGCAACCGCGATCAATTGCTTGAGGATCTGGGCCTGGCACGGCAGCGGGAGCTGGATGAGCTGCGGGGACGCATCGACCGGCTGGAGCAGGCCCTGCGGCAGCGCCAGATCAGTGCCGACACCCCAGACTGAGCCAGCCGGCACCGCCCGGGGGCGAACGGTTCAGGAGGCAGAATCGGCGCAGCCCACCTGTTCCTTGCCAGCTGCCCCATGCGCGACATCCTGATCAGCTCGGCGGTGTTCGTGGCCTGCCTGATGGTGGCCTTCGTGAGCCAGCTGGTGGCCCCCTCCACCGTGATCGGCGCGGCCAGTGCCGAGTCTTCCGTGGCCGAAGCATCAGCCAGTCCGGCAGTGGCCGTGACCAACGCGGCAGCAGCCAGCACCGGTCTGGCGGCTCAGGCCCTCAACGCCCCAGAGGTGAGCCGGACCGCTCGGGCCGTTGTGCAGGCACCGCTGGAACTCGACCCCAACGATCCCAACCCCACCCTGTTTGCCATGGCTTCTGATTCGCCGATCTCCAGCTCCTCCGATGCGGCCCTGGCCCAGGGAGCGTCTTCCCTCGGAGGTCCCATGGACGCTGCCAAGGAGCGGGTCACCCCCAGTGGCCTGCGCATCACCGACCTGGTGATCGGTGATGGCCCCGAGGCTCAGAGCGGTCAGACGGTCGTGGTCAACTACCGCGGCACCCTGGAAAGCGGCAAGGAGTTCGACTCCAGCTACGGTCGCGGCCCCTTCTCCTTTCCCCTCGGCGCCGGCCGGGTGATCCGCGGCTGGGACGAAGGCGTGGCCGGCATGCAGGTGGGTGGCAAGCGCAAGCTGGTGATTCCCGCTGATCTGGCCTACGGCGAACGGGGCGCCGGTGGTGTGATTCCCCCCAACGCCACCCTGATCTTCGAGGTGGAACTGCTGCGGATCGGCAGCTGAGGCCTTGGTTGCTGGACACTGAACGCCAAGGCCTTTGCCGGAGAGGCGCCTGACATCGAAAACCTGTAGCAATCGTTAGGATGCCTCTGACAAGGCTCCATCGAGCCTGAATCCCGTCCTGCCCTGGCGGCACCGAGCCCACAACTGACCGGCCCGGCCCTCCTGCGGCAGGCTTTTCCCAAGCCCTTTCCCTTCCCCCATGGCTCACACGCTGCCCGCGCTGCCCTATGGACTCGATGCGCTCGAGCCCCATATCAGCAGCCGGACCCTGGAGTTTCACCACGGCAAGCACCACAATGCCTACGTCACCAACCTCAACAACCTGGTGGCCGGCACTGATCTGGAAGGCAAGAGCCTGGACGACGTGATCACGGCCGTGGCCGGTGATGCCAGCAAGGCCGGTGTGTTCAACAACGCCGCCCAGGTGTGGAACCACAGCTTCTACTGGCAGTGCATGAAGCCCGGCGGTGGCGGTGCTCCCAGCGGCGCCCTGGCCGACAAGATCGCCGCTGATTTCGGCAGCTTCGAGGCCTTTGTCGAGGCCTTCAAGGCTGCCGGCGCCACCCAGTTCGGCAGTGGCTGGGCCTGGCTGGTGCTGGATGGCGGCACCCTCAAGGTGACCAAGACCGCCAATGCCGATCTGCCCCTGGCCCACGGTCAGAAGGCGCTGCTGACCATGGACGTGTGGGAGCACGCCTACTACCTCGATTATCAGAACCGTCGCCCTGATTACATCACCACCTTCCTCGACAAGCTGGTGAATTGGGACTTCGTGGCGGCCAACCTGGCAGCGGCCTGATCCCTCTTCCCGAGAAAACTTGGCCGAAGGAAATTCAGCGAAAGTTTTCCCGACTCAAGACTATTTTGCTAAAACGATTGCTGCGAAAGCAGTCTTCAGTGAGCCCCCGAGTCTTTCGGGGGCTTTTTTGTTGGCTCAGTCTGTTTTCAGTTCAGTCTCTGCCTTGATCCAACCAAGCTGTGTTGGCTGTGCCTCAAGGCTTTCCATGTCTTGATTCGTCGTGCGTCTGACCTTGAGTGCCGCCTCGATCAGACCTTGAGCACCGCCTCCGGCGGAATCCACATGGCGTCGCCATAGGAAAAGAAGCGATAGTTCTGTTCAATCGCCTCGCCATACAGATCCAGCAACCGCTGCCGGCCGATCAAGGCACTCACCAGCAGCAGCAGCGAACTCCTGGGCAGATGGAAATTGGTGAGCAGACCCTCCACCACCGCGAAGCGGAAACCGGGTTGGATCACCAGGTTCACCGGGCCGGCATGGGGACGGAGCTCGCCGCCATGCAGGGCGGCCACCCCCTCGAGGCTGCGCACGCTGGTGGTGCCCACGGCGATCACCCGCCCGCCGCGCTCGCGGCAGGCCCGCACCGCCTCCACCAATTCCGGGCTCACCTCCACCCATTCGCTGTGCAGTTCCAGCTGGCTGAGGTCTTCGTCTTCCAGGGGCCGGAAGGTGCCCAGCCCCACATGCAGGGTCACGGTGGCTCGCTGCACGCCGCGGCTCTCCAATGCAGCCAGCAACTCATCGCTGAGGTGCAGACCCGCCGTTGGGGCCGCCACGGCACCGGGCCGTGCCGCGTAGCGGGTCTGGTAGCGCTCGTTATCGCTGGCGTCGTGTTCGTGGATGTAGGGCGGCAGTGGGATCGCGCCGTAGGCCAGCAGCAGCGGCTCGAGGCCGGCGGCATCGGTGCACTCCGGCGGAAACTGCACGATGCGGCCACCGGTGTCGGGATCGCTGTCCAGCACCTCCACAGCCAGGGGCGGCTGCCCTTCGGCCAGCAGCTCCAGCTGGTCACCGGGGCGCAGGCGCTTGGCCGGACGGGCCAGGCAGAGCCAGCGGGCCTCCCCCCGCGGTTCGAGCACCAGCAGTTCCACGGCGCCGCCGCTGCCGGCCCGGCGGGCCTGCAGCCGCGCCCGCAGCACCCGGGTGTCATTCACCACCAGCAGATCACCGGGCCGCAGCTCCTCCTGCAGATCCCAGACCGTGCGGTGGCGACAGCCCGCATCGGCTTCCACTGCCAGCAGGCGGGCCGCATGGCGGGGCTCCACGGGGCGCTGGGCAATGCGCTCGGGCGGCAGCTCGAACCCATAGCTGGACAGGGCGCGATCTTCGGGACCTCCCAGGGGGGACACCGCAGAACGAGAGGAGAGGGGCTGCAACCGCCGATCGGGAATCAGGCCGGCAAGTAATAGCGCACCACGGTGAAGACTCGGTTGTGCTGGGCATCGAGCGCCTGGCGCATGTTGATGGCGCGCTGGTTGAGCAGCAGGCTGTCGAAGCGGTAGCGGGGAATCGCCATCGGCATCACGATCGTGAGGCTGGAGGCGGGGTAGCGGTTCTCCTCGGCTTCCACCACGGCCACAAAGGGTTGGATCAGGGAGGCAAAGGGGCTGTCCACCAGCCGCAGTTCCACCTGGGGTTCGTCCCCCACCAGGCGCAGCCAGTCGGCCTGGATGGCGGCTGGATCATCGTCTTCCGAAAGCACCCACACCGCCACCACCTGATCAGAGACCCGGGCGGCGTAGTGGAGGGCATCGAGGCTGGGGCGGCTGAATCCGGTGAGCCAGACGATGCTGCGGTTCCCGATCGGTTCATGGCGTTGCGGCAGCCGCACCGGCTGGACCTGATCGGGCTGCACGGCGATTTCGGCGTAGACCCGCCGGTAGCGCCGCCGGATCCGGGCCAGCAGCGCCACCAGCAGCGGGATGGCGATGACCACGGTCCAGGCTCCTTCGCTGAACTTGCTCAGCACGATCACCACCAGCACCACGCAGGTGGTGATGGCCCCCAGGGCATTCATCAGCAGCCGGCCGTGCCAGCCGGGGCCGCGCTGGCGCCACCACAGCACCACCATGCCCGTCTGGGACAGGGTGAAGGCCATGAACACCCCCAGGGCATAGAGGTTCACCGCCACGGTGGTGTCTCCCCGGCAGACCACGATGATCACGGCGGTGGCCAGCACCAGGGTGGTGATGCCGTTCTGGAACACCAGCCGATCCCCCAGCCAGCCCATCTGACGGGGCAGGAAGCGGTCCTGGGCGAGCATCGCGGCCAGGCGTGGGAAGCCGGCGAAGGCGGTGTTGGCCGCCAGCACCAGGATCAGCAGGGTGGTGATCTGCAGAGCCCAGAGCAGTGGACTGCCGGCCCCGAACACCCGCAGGCCGATCTGGGCCAGCACGGTGCGATTCGGATCGGGGGCCACGCCGTAGAGGAAGCCGAGGCCGCTCACGCAGAAGAACATCGCGGCGAGCATCAGCCCCATCACCAGCATCGTGGCCCGCGCCCGGGTCGCCGCCGGCTGGCGGAACAGCTTCACCCCGTTGGCGATCGCCTCGATGCCGGTCATGGCGGAACAACCGGAACTGAAGGCCCGCAGGATCAGAAACAGCCCCAGCGGCTCCACCGCCTGAATCAGCGGGGGGGGATCGGGCTGGAAGCCATGGTGAAACACCAGGTCCTGCAGTCCGCCGAGGGCCAGAAGCGCCACCATCAGCACAAACGCGTAGGTGGGGAGAGCGAAGGCCTGTCCCGCCTCCCGGACACCACGCAGGTTCGCCCAGCCCACCAGCAGCAGCAGCAGCAAGGCGAAGGCCACCTCGTGGCGCAGCAGGCCCGGCAGCAGTGAGGAGAGCGCCTGGGTTCCCGCCATCAGGCTCACCGCCGCCGTGAGGGTGTAATCCACCAGCAGGGAGGCGGCCGCCACCAGGCTGGCGGCGGTGCCCAGGTTCTCGCGGGCCACCACGTAGGAGCCGCCACCCTGGGGGTAGGCCTCGATCGTCTGGCGGAAGGAGAAGACCACCACGGCGATCAGGGCGATGATCGCCAGGGTGATCGGCAGCGACAGCTCCAGGGCGCGGCTGCCGGCCAGGATCAGAACCCCCAGAGCGGCCTCGGTGGCATAGGCCACGGAGGAGAGGGCATCGGACGACAGGATCGGCAGGGCTTCGTAGCTGGGCAGCCGTTCAGCTTCCGCCTCGCTGCGTGGCAAAGGCTGGCCGAACAGCCGCCGGATCAGGTCCATGGAGCCATCGCTCAGAAGGCCAGGTTTTCGGGGTTGGTCTCGATCAGCTGGGCCAGGTCCTTGAGGAAGGCGGCGGCGTGGGCGCCATAGATGGTGCGGTGATCACAGGTGAGGTTCACCTGCATCTGGTTCTTCACACGGATCGCGCCATCCTTGCCGGCCACCACCGTGGGACGCGACGCCGCCACAGCCAGGATGGCGCCGGTGCCGGGGGGAAGGATCGCGTCGAAGCGATCCACTCCGAACATGCCCAGGTTGGAGAGGGTGAAGGTGCCGGTGCTGTATTCCTCCGGCTTGAGCTGCTTGGTGCGGGAGCGGGCCACCAGATCGGCCCAGTTGCGGGCGAGAGAATAGAGGTCGGTCTTGTCGGCGGAGGCCAGCACCGGGGTGATCAGGCCGCCGTCTTCCATGGCCACGGCCACGGCCACATTCACGGAGCCGGGGTAGGTCATGCCGGCCTCGGTGGTGGCGGCATTCACCTGGGGATGGCGGGCCAGCACCACACCCACGGCCTTGGCCAGCAGGGCCGTCATGGTGACGCCCTTGCTCTTCACCTGCTTGTAGAAGGCATCGAGCCTGTCGGTGGTGATCGTGTAGCCCACCCGGAAACAGGGCACCTCCAGGCTGGCCAGCATGTTGCGGTTCACCGCCTGCTGGAGGGTGTTGAAGGCCACGCTCTCACCGGGTCGGCCAAAGGCCTGTCCCGCCGGGGCGGGGGCTGCAGCGGGGGCTGCGCCAGCACCATTGCCGGCGGCAGAGCCTGCCGAGGCCACGCTCACCGCGGCGGCCGATCCCTCGGCAACCCGGGGCACACTCACCGGCTGACCGGTGGCGGCCAGCACGTCGTCGGCCTGGATGCGGCCATGGGGACCGCTGCCGCGCAGGCTCTCAAGCGCCACACCCAGCTGACTGGCCAATTTTCGGGCGCGGGGGCTGGCCACAACGCGGCCATCGGCGGCCGCCGCGGAGGAGGAAGCCAGCTGGGAGATCGCAGCGGCAGGAGCAGGAGCCGCCACAGGTGCGGGGGTCGCTGGGGCCACAGCGGCAGGGGCGGCCGGCACGGAAGGGGCTGCTGAGACGGAAGGCGGCGCAGCGGCAGGGGCCGGGGCTGCGGGCGCCGCTGCTGCGGCGGGAGCGGCAGGAGCCTTCGCTGCCGCTTCCGCGATCTCCGCCTCGGATTCCACGATCAGGCCGATGGTCTCGCCCACCGGCGCTGTGCCACCCGCTGGCATCAGCACGGCGGCCAGGAAGCCTTCGTTGAAGGATTCCACGTCCATGTCCGCCTTGTCGGACTCGACCACGAGCACCGACTCGCCGCGCTCGACCCGATCACCGGGTTTCTTGAGCCACTCCACGATCTTGCCCTCCGTCATGGTGGAGCTGAGGGCAGGCATGAAGATGTCGTGGGTGGCCAAAGTCCGCCGCGCGTTTCGCGGATTTTACGAGTCGCGCGGGGAGCCAGCGGTTCAGACGCCTTCGATGGCCTCGATCACGCCATCGCGCACCAGCACGGAGGCCTGCAGACGCTCCACCAGGTTGTCGCCCACCTGCACATCACAGAAGCTTTCGAGCTGGCCCTGCTCGACGATCTGCTCCATCTCCAGGTCACGCACCTGGCGCTGCTGCTCCAGAATCTGTCGCTTCTGTTCTTCCAGTTCCGCCCGTTTCTGCCCCACCTGCTGCTGCACCGAGCCCACCTGCTCCTGGACGCGGGGATCGAGCGGATTGAGGCTCTGGCGGCGGATCTCATCGATCAGCTGCTGGCCTTCCTGCTCCAGCTGGGCCAGCTGCTGATCGCTCATCTGCACGGCGTTGCTGAGCTCGCGCTCGGCGTCCTCCTTCCAGCGGGGCGTGACCACGGCGCGCACCGTGATCGTGCGCTTGATCGAGAGGCTGGGGCCGTTGGCCATGGGCGAGCAAAAGCAGCGTCCACCCTCTCAGCCCCGGCATCCAAGGTCAACGCCGGTTCGCCGCACTGTTAGGCCGCAGGCTGAGCGGCTGGGCTCGCGACGTCAGCCTGCGTAGATCGCCTCGATCGCCGCGCCATCGCGCTCCGCGATGCGGTCGCGCCGTTGTTTGAGGGTCTGGGTGAGCAGGCCGTTGTCGAGCGTGAAGGGGGCCACCAGTGCCACCCCCGCCAGGCGCTCATCGGGCCTTGAGCCTGGCCGCGCCGCCAGAACTCGGTTGAACTCACTCTTGAGAGCCCGCAGCAGCGCTGGATCGACCGGCTCCAGTGGGGTGTCCGGATCCAGGTTGAGCGGGGGCAGGCCCGCCGCCGCGGCAAAGGCGGCCAGGGCCTCCCGGCGCGGAACCACCAGGGCCCCCAGCTGGCGACGATCCTGTCCCACCAGCATCACCTGCTCCACCAGCGCACTCTCCACCAGGGCCTCCTCCAGGGGGCCGGGTTCGATGTTCTCGCCGCTGCTGAGCACGATCGTGTCCTTGGCGCGGCCGGTGAGCACCAGACAGCCATCGGCCAGTAACCGCCCCAGATCGCCGGTATCGAACCAGCCCTCGGCATCGAGCACCTTGGCGGTGGCGTCCGGTTTGCCGAAGTAGCCGCCCATCACCTGCGGCCCGCGGGCCAGCACCCGGCCGCGTTCGCCGAGGCGCAGCAGGGCGCCGCTCTCGGGATCGACGATCCGCAGGGCCGTTCCAGGCAGGGGCTGGCCGGAGCTGCCGCGGCGGTTGAGCCAGGGTCGCCGGCAGGTGAGCACCGGACTGGTCTCGGTGAGGCCGTAACCCACCAGCAGCTCGATTCCGATCACCTCGAAGAAGCCATCCACATGCAGAGCCAGAGCACCGCCGCCACTGATGGCGGTGCGGAGCTGTCCGCCGGCCAGCTGCTGGCGCACCTTCGGCCAGAACAGGGTGTCCGCCAGCCGCTGCAGGGGCCAGCGCAGCCCGACCTCCAGGGCGGCGCTCACGCGGCGCAGCGGCGGCTCCGGTTCCAGGGTGCGATCGAGCGCCTGACGGCGACAGAGGCAGTAGCGGCGGCCGTTCGCCAGGGCCAGGTTCAGCAGGCGCCGGCGTGAGGCGGGCATGGCAGCAAGGGCATCCTCAAACCCAGACAGGAGGGCCTCCCAGAGGCGCGGCACGCTGATCAGGTACTGGGGCCGCACCACCTGCAGGTCCTGGCGCAGATGGCGCAGGGTTGTGTAGGTCTGGCGGCAGCCGCAGGAGAGCAGGAAGTATTCGGCGCTGCGCTCGTAGGCATGCCAGATCGGCAGCACACTCAGCACCCGATCGCCGGGGCTGGGGGCCACCGCCACCCCGAGGTGGCGCAGCTGATGCAGCAGATTGGCGTGGCTGAGCGGCACCCCCTTGGGCTGGCCGGTAGTGCCCGAGGTGTAGAGGAGGGTGGCGAGACGCTGTTCGCCCCCGGCCGGGGGTGTTGGGGGCGGCGCCTGGGCTCCGCGATCCAGAAAGTCCTCCCAGGACAGACAGGGCGGCGCCCCATCGCCGGCCACACCGCCGTGCGCTTGGTCATCAAGGGCCTGGCTGCTGGAGGCTTTGCCACAGAGCAGCACCACAAAGCGCAGCCTGGCCAGTCGTTCCGGGCCGAGATCGAGGCTCTGCAGCAGCGCTGCCGACTCCACCACCAATCCCTTGGCACCGCAGTCGTCGAGGATGTAGCGCAGCTCTTCGGCTGGCGCCGAGCTGCCGCGCACCGCATCGGCAGCGCCGGCGCGCATCAGCCCCTGATCGGCCAGGAGCCAGCGGGGGCCGTTCTCCGCAAACAGCGCCACCACATCGCCGGGTTTCACCCCCAGGGCGGCAAATCCAGCGGCCGCCGTCTCGATGCCGCGGCGCAGCTGGCGATAGCTCAGGCGTTCAGCGGGATCGGCGTGGGGGGCCTCCAGGGCCAGGGCCTCGCCATACAAAGAGTCGAGGGCCGGCCACAGCTCCTCGAGGCCGCGCAGATGGCTCCAGTCGGTGCGGGATTCCAGGGCCTGCCGGTCCTGTTCACTGCCGCTCCAGTGGATCTCGGCGGGCGCAACCATGGTGGAAACGACGGGCGTTGGCGCCCACGATTACCACCCCTGCAGCGCTTCTGCCGGGAGTGGAGGCCGCAGCTGCAGATCGAACACCTCGGCAAAGGCCGCGATCAGCAGGGGTTGCACCGCGGCGACCGTGAGCGGGGGAATCCAGTCGCACAGGCGCCCCACCGGTCGATCGCTCAGGCCGCAGGGCACGATCGCCCCGTACCCCTCCAGGGGCCCGTCCACATTCAGGGCCAGGCCGTGCTGGCTGATCCAGCGCCGGGCCCCCACTCCGATCGCCGCCACCTTGCGCCCGTCCAGCCACACCCCCGTAAGCCCCTCCAGCCGTTCGCCCCGCAATCCCAGGCGGGCCAGCACCCGGAGCACCACCTCCTCCAGCTGCCGCAGGTACTGGTGCAGATCGGCCCCGTGGCGCTGCAGGTTGAGCACCGGATAGAGCACCAGCTGGCCGGGCGCATGGTGGGTCACCTCACCGCCCCGATCGATGCGATAGGTGGGCAGGGGCGGATCGGCCGGGTCGAACCGCAGGAAGGCCGGATCGGCGCCGCGGCCGAGGGTGTAGCAGGGGAGATGCTGGACCAGCAGCACGGCATCGGGGCCGTCGGGATCCTGCAGCAGGCGGGCCTGCAGTTGCTGCTGCCATTGCCAAGCCTGCAGAAACGGCACCGGATCGGCCGTTGCAGCGGCGGTTTCAAAAAGGATTGCGTCGTTCCGGATCTGGGGCACTGGCTTTCGTAGCGTTGGAGCAAGCCGAGAAACCGGAGGCGGTCCAAGCTCATGAAACTCCTGATTCATGGCCGCAATCTTGATGTCACCCCGGCCATCCGGGAATACACCGAAGCCAAGCTGACCCGCGCCATCAACCACTTTGAGGGAATGGTGAAGGAGGCGGACGTGCATCTGTCCGTTGCCCGCAACCCGCGCGTCCCCCAGCAGACCGCCGAGGTGACGATGTATGCCAACGGCACGGTGATCCGCGCCCAGGAGCGCAGCGAAAACCTCTATGCCAGCATCGATCTGGTGGCCAGCAAGCTGAGCCGCCAGCTGCATCGGTTCATGGACCGGCAGCATGACCATCACCACAGCTCCGGTCACCGGGCCAGCACCACCCCCGGCACCGAAGAGATCGTGGGCGAGCTCTCGGTCGATCACTCCCTCACCGAAGGCCGGGAACCGGAGCTGCCTGCTCCCGCTGTGCGGCGCAAGTACTTCGCCATGCCGCCGATGAAGCTGGACGATGCCCTGCATCAGCTGGAGATGATCGACCACGACTTCTACGTGTTCCGCGATGCCGACGATGGCCAGATTCAGGTGGTCTATCGCCGCAACCACGGCGGCTTTGGTGTGATTCAGCCCAGAGACGCCTGATCGACCCTGAGCTGAGCAACCCCCCACCTGAGCGAATCCACGGCCGGCATCTGCCGGTCGTTCCACCGGTGAAATCGGCCATGGCCCGCGATCGCTCCAGCCTGCGCGAGCAGCCCGACCTTGCTCCCCTGATCGACCACGCCCTGCTCGACCCGTTGCAGGGCGTGGCTGCAGTGCAGCGCTGCTGCGAGGAAGCGCGCCATTTCGGCTTTGCCGGCGTCTGCCTGGCCTCACGCTGGGTGGCGGCGGCCCGCGAGCACCTGCCGATCGGAGGGCCGGTGAAGCTGATCTCGGTGGTGGGCTTTCCCTTCGGTGCCGTGCCAGCGGCCATCAAGCGAGCCGAGGCGGAAGCCGCCGCCGCCGCCGGGGCGGATGAGCTCGATGTGGTGCCCGATTTCGGTGCCCTGATCGACCGGGACAGCGGCAGCCTGCACGATGATCTGGCCGCGATCGCGGAGCTGGGCCTGCCGATCAAGGTGATTCTCGAGGTGGGCCGTCTGGAGCCGGAGGCGCTGGAGCTGCTGGTGGAGGTGAGCCTGGATGCCGGTGCCCGCTTCCTCAAGACCGGCAGTGGCTTCGGTCCGCCCGTGACCACAGACCAGGTGGGTCGGCTGCGGGACCTGGCCCGCGGCCGGGCCGCGGTGAAGGCCTCCGGTGGCATCACGGATCTGGAGCAGGCTCGGGCCTTGGTGGAGGCCGGCGCCGCCCGACTGGGAACGAGCCGTGGCGTGGCCCTGATGCAGGCGCAGCGTGCCGGATCGCCGTCTTGAAGGCCTGGCCCTGAGTGCCCGCCCCCTGGGCGAACACGATCGCCTGCTGACCCTGATCAGTGAGGAGGAGGGCCTCTGCCGGCTGGCGGTGCCCGGTGGCCGTCGGCCCCGCAGTCGGCTGGCGGCCGCGGTTCCCCTGGCCCACCTGACCCTGCAGGTGAGCGGAGGCCGGGGGCTGCAGCGGGTGCGGCAGCTGGAGGTGCTGCACAACTACACCCTGCTGGGGGAACGGCTCGAGACCCTGGCCGCCGCCCAGTCGCTGCTGGAGCTGGCCTCCCTGCTGGTGCCTGAGCACCTGCCGGTGCCCGGTCTGCTGGGGGATCTGCTGATGCAGCTGGGCCGTCTGGAAGAGGTGGTGCGGCAGCACTCCCCCAATCCCGAGGCTATGGCCATCGCGGTGCAGGGCAGTGTCCATCTGCTGGCCCTGGGGGGCTACGGCCTGCCCCTGCAGCACTGCGCCCGCAGCGGTGCAGCCTTGCAACCGCCCGTGGGCAACTGGGAGTGGCGCTGCAGCCTGCTGCCGGGCGAAGGCCTGGTGGTGGGGGCGCTGCCGGGCGCCCGGGTAGTGCTCAATGCTTCGGAAGTCGCCCTGCTGCAGCGTCTGCCCCGACCCCAGCTGCCCCGCCGCCGCGATGGAACCCTGCTCGGCCCCGAGCCGGTGTGGCTGCACCTGCTGGCGCTGCTGGAGATCTGGTGCGGCGAACACCTCAGCCGCCGACCGCGGGCCTGGCGCCTGCTGCGTCGGGACGGGCCAGACGGCCCTGGGGCAACATGAAGCCGCATGACACGACCCGCAGCGCCAGCGTGAGCGCCCCCAACGTTCCAGGAGCTGGCGGCCGCGCCACCGGACTGCAGGCCGTGCTGGCGCTGCCGGGCTTCCGGCGCCTGTGGATCGGCCAGGTCTTTTCGCAGCTGGCCGACAAGTTCTACATCGTGCTGATGGTGTTCCTGATCGCCCAGTACTGGGTCACGGACACCCCCGGCACCAATCCGGCGCTGGCGGAGGCCGCGGCGGTGATGCGCATGGACGTGGAGACCCGCGCCCAGGTGATCACTCTGCTGGCCACCGGCATCTACGTGGCCAACACGATTCCGGCCATGGTGCTGGGCACCGTGGCCGGTGTCTGGGCGGATCGCTGGCCGAAACGGCGGGTGATGGTGGCCTCCAACGGCCTTCGGGCCGCCCTGGTGCTGCTGGCGCCGCTCTGCCTGATCCCCGGGCCGGTCTGGTTCGGCCTCAGCTGGGGGTACTGGGGGCTGGTGGCCATGACCTTCCTGGAATCGGTGCTGACCCAGTTCTTCGCGCCGGCGGAACAGGCCGTGATCCCGCTGCTGGTGCCCGGCCCGCTGCTGCTGGCGGCCAATTCTCTGTATCAGGCCACCAGCATGGCCGCCACGATCCTGGGCTTTGCCCTCGGCGATCCGATCCTGCGGCTGCTGCGCAGCGGCCTGGCCCAGTTCGGCATTCGGGGGGGGGAATTTCTGCTGCTGCCTCTGTGCTACGGGCTGGCGGCGGTGGCGATCAGCACCATCCAGCTGCAGGAGAAACCCCAGCTGGATCGACAGACCACGGTGTGGCAGGAAATCGGCGATGGCCTGCAGGTGCTGCGGGCCCGACCGAGCGTGCGCACCGCCATGGTGCATCTGGTGCTGCTCTACAGCTTGCTGGCGGCCCTCTACGTGCTGGCCATCAGCCTGGCCTCGGGGGTGGAGGGGCTGGGCCCCACCCGGTTCGGTGTTCTGCTGGCCATGAGCGGCGTGGGCCTGGCGGTGGGGGCCCTGGCCATGGCGCAGCTGGGCCATGGGATCAACCGGCGGGTGCTGGCCTCCACCGGCCTGGGCACGATCGCCTGGTGCCTGGTGCTGCTGGGCCAGCTGCGCGGCAGCCTGGTCTTCACCCTGCTGCTCTGTGGCCTGCTGGGGGTGGGCGCGGCGCTGCTGGCGATCCCCGCCCAGACCACGATCCAGGAGGACACGCCCGAGGCCCAACGGGGCAAGGTGTTCGGTCTGCAGAACAACCTGATCAACATCGCCCTGAGCCTGCCCCTGGTCCTGGCGGGCACGGTGGTGAGTCGCTACGGCCTGCTGCCGGTGCTGTGGGGACTGGCCGCCATCGCCCTGCTGGCCGCCGTGGTGGAGCAGCCCTGGCGCGCCGAAGGCCGCTGAGCCTGAGCGCCCCCTGGCAGCCGAGCCCTGAGGCAGCCCGATGAACGCTGCTAGCGTCAACCCCTGCTGTTGCAGGTGATCGGTGGCACATATTGCCTGGCTTGGCAAGAAATCACCGTTCTGCGGCAACGTCACCTACGGGCTCACCACCACCTATGCCCTGCGGCAGCGGGGGCATGGCATCAGCTTCATCCACTTCGACACCCCGGCCACGGGCCTGAGCCTGCCTGAGTTCGGCAGTGCTTCCCGCAACCGCATGGCCAATGAGAGGGCGCGCAAGGCAAGCGCCGCGCTGCAGTCAGGCGGGCCGGCGACAGGCGGGGGGGGGAACGTTGCCCTGGTCCAGACCAACCCGACGGTGACCCTGGCAGAGGAGAACCCGGAGGTCGCTCTGCCCTACCTGATGAAGTCGCAGGTGTACACCATCCCCTCGCTGGGGGCCCAGCGAGCCCTGCGGGAATCCCTGGAGCGCCTGCGTCCCGACGTGGTGCACGCCAGTCTCACCCTCTCGCCGCTGGATTTCCTGCTGCCCGATCTCTGCCAGCAGCTGGATCTGCCGCTGGTGGCCACCTTCCATCCCGCCTTTGACGCCAGCCTGCGCAATCTGGCCGGAGGCACGCAGCAGCTCACCTATCAGCTGTATGCCCCGTCGCTGGCCCGCTACGACCGGGTGATCGTGTTCTCGGAGCTGCAGGCCGAGGTGCTGATCCGGCTGGGGGTGCGGCGCGAACGGCTGGCCGTGATTCCCAATGGCGTCGACACAGCCACGTGGCGGCCTGCTTCGGTGTCACCGAGTCCGGAGCTGGCGGCCCTGCAACAACGCTTCGCCGGCCGCCGTGTCTTCCTCTACATGGGCCGGGTGGCCACCGAGAAGAACGTCGAGGCTCTGCTGCGGGCCTGGCGCCTCGTGCGGCCCCGCGGCTGCGTGCTGGTGATCGTGGGGGATGGTCCCGTGCGGGCTGCTCTGCAGGGCAGCAGCAGTGACCCTGATGTGGTGTGGTGGGGTTTCGAGCCCAGCCTGGAGCGCCGGGTGGCCCTGCAGCAGCTGGCGGAGGTGTTTCTGCTGCCCTCCCTGGTGGAGGGCCTCTCCCTGGCCTTGCTGGAGGCCATGGCCAGCGGCACGGCCTGCGTGGCCACCGATGCCGGCGCCGATGGCGAGGTGCTGGCGGAGGGCGCCGGCATCGTGATCAGCACCCAGGGCGTCACCACCCAGCTGCGTACCCTGTTGCCGGTGCTGCGGGATCAGCCCGTGCTGACCCAGGAGCTGGGGCGCCGGGCCCGGGTGCGGGCCATGGAGCGCTACACCCTGGCCGCCAACATCGACAGCCTGGAACAGCTCTATGGCGAACTCTGCCACCATTCCCAGGTGGCCTGATCTGAAAACAGCGATACCCGTCTGAACAGGTCAGAAAAACAACTTCGTCCGTCTTTCGGGAAACGAAACATCAAAGCCCTTGACGAGACTTGAACTCGTGACCTCTCCCTTACCAAGGGAGTGCTCTACCGCTGAGCTACAAGGGCGTGTGGTGGATGGGCCGGGTTGGATTTGAACCAACGTAGGCAGAGCCAGCGGATTTACAGTCCGCCCCCATTAACCACTCGGGCACCGACCCGAACCACACCCCAAGAACTTACCAGCCGGCCTGCCGCCCCCACCGGAGGCCGCGGTCCAGTCCGCCCGGGCCCGATACGATCGAGTCCCATCCAGTGGTGGAACTCTCGGTGCGAGTGCTGGTGCTCCATGGCCCGAACCTCAACCTGCTGGGCAGCCGCGAACCAGGCCTCTACGGCACCCGCAGCCTCGAGCAGATCAATGCATCCCTGCAGGATCAGGCGGTCGCCCTCGGGGTGGAGCTCGACTGCTACCAGAGCAACCATGAGGGAGCCCTGGTGGATCGGATCCAGGCCGCTCGCGACGACACTGACGGAATTCTGATCAACGCCGGGGCTTACACCCATACCTCGATCGCCTTACGGGATGCCCTGCTCGCTGTGGCCCTTCCCTTCGTGGAACTGCACCTGAGCAACACCCATGCCCGAGAGCCCTTCCGCCACCACTCGCACCTGGCCGATCGGGCCGTTGGAGTGATCTGCGGTTTCGGCCACACCAGCTACCGGCTCGCCCTGGAAGGGCTGGTGGATCACCTTCGTCTGACTCAAGCATGACCGTCACCGCTCCATCGGAGTTCACCCGTGTGAAGTGGCTGGCAAGGCCCAGCAGTGACAGCTGGCTTGAGAAAGCGCTGTCCCACCCGGATCTGCTGCTGATCGACCATGCCCACTGCGAGCGCAAAGCAGCCGGCGCGGCCTTGCAACTGATGTTCCGCTATCCCTCAGACACCGAGCTTGCCGCCGTGCTGAGCCCCCTGATTCAAGAGGAATTGCAGCACTTCGACCGTGTCCTGGCCCTGCTTCAACGGCGTGGCATCAGCTTGCGGGCGTTGCCGGCCCCCCCCTATGGAGCCTCTCTCGCCCAGGAAATTCGCCGGCAGGAACCCGAACGCATGCTCGATAGCTTCCTGGTGGCCGGACTGATTGAGGCCCGCAGCCACGAGCGCATGGGGCTGCTCGCCAGCCACACTCCGGATCCTGAACTGTGTGAGCTCTACAGCGATCTGCTGGCAAGCGAAGCCAGACACTTCGGCCTCTACTGGCTGCTGAGCGAACAGCGCTTCGGAAGACCGTTGACAGTGGCAAGACTGGAACATCTGGCCGACCGCGAAACTCAGATTCTCAGCGGAACACCAGCTTCGAGCGTTGAGATTCGCTTTCACTCGGCAGGCATTCAAGAGGACTTCAAGCCCGGCCAAGCGTCACAGGCAGCAGGACAGGTTGACACCAACTGGCAACTCCCCACATAATCTGAAAACCCTGGAACTTTCCCCATGAGCTCCCTTCAGCTTGACATGGCCAGACTCCATGGCTTTCGCCTGGCTTCTCGCAGCTGTGCCATGACGTCCAGCGAGCCAACCGATTCGCCTCTCTGCCTCAGTTCTGCCATCGGAGCAAAGATCGGCGAAAAGGGACCGATATGGCCAACTCCAACCCCAACGCCGTCTTGACTTAACCCCGGTTGACAACGGGATTCGCTTCCCAGGCCAACAAGTCCAGGCACTAAACAAGAACGCCAGAAGCCATAGAGTTGATCCGAGCCTACATGCGCTTAAAGTACAAAAGCGCCTGTAGGCCTCTGCATTCATGTGTTTTCACTTTCTACCTGACGCTTCTCGCGCCCTCAATATCGACCGAGCATTTAGGCGCAGCCTGGCAGACAGCCTTGTCTATCTTTCAGACGTGTGCGCAGAGCATCTGAAAGTGGACCCATCTTCCATTGATGGACTGGTTAATGGACTGAAACAAGGACTTCGGCTTGGACCTGTTCCATTCGGCTTATATAGCCAGCTCGTGCTCAAGTTGTCTGAAGGAGATCAAGAGGGAGCAACAACAATCTGGAACCGACTGGCGGCCTCCCACTCGCCACTTGAATCCATGCAGGTCATCGGATTGGATGATCCCTCTCTGGCTCCTGATCTCAGCATGTATGCCGCATTGATGGGCACGGGAGGCACGGATGATCTTTCCATCCAACCGCCCGATCACGAAAGAGTGCCGAGCTTTCTGCATGATCTCCATGCCGCGCTGCAACTTTTAGACCGAGTCAGCCCTGATCTTTCTGGCGAAATTGCTGCTCTCGTCACCCAGCTAGTGATGGTGAGTGGAAACCCCAACGATTCGTACATTTTTGATGGAGGCTCTTGCTACATGCTTTGGGGGGCGCTCTTCATTAATATCGAACGACAAAGGTCCATCGTAGAACTATTGGAAGTATTGGTTCATGAAGCCGCACATTTACTATTGTATGGCTTCACAATTGAAGAGCCGCTGACAACCAACTCGGATCAGGATCTTTACCCATCTCCACTCAGGAGAGACCCTCGTCCGATGGATGGCATCTTTCACGCCACTTGGGTATCAGCCCGCATGTATTTTGCCATGGACACCCTTCTTCAATCCAACCTCCTGGATGCTGATAGTTGTGCCAAAGCGCAGAAGGCCAAAGCCGAGAATCGTCACAACTTTGACAATGGTATGGGGGTTATTCAGGAGCACGGTATGCTAACAATGACTGGGCGTGCTCTCCTGGAGAGTGCAGCACAGGCTGTTCATCCCTCACTCAGACTCATCAACAATGGGTGAATCCAACTTCGGCCGCATCCAACTGAGCAACGTTTTCCATGATCGGTCGTTTGGCGACGGTTGCCAATCCCCCACGATCTGAAGATGATCGGGCTGGTCGAATGGCAAACCCGTCAAGAATAAGTCTTGATCGGAAACCACCACGATGAGGGCGCCAACATTCTTGCGGCAAAGCAAAGCATGACATCGATCAAACAATCCATGCGCCATCAGGTGCAGCTCGCGACCTGAGCAATCGACGCTGCGCTGATGATCTGTCACCCAACAAGGAAAACCTGAGGAGTTGTACTCCTGCTGTTTCTGAAAAGCCTTATCCCAGGCGGCACTTCTGCCAACAAAGACCTCAATTGGGATTCGTCCATTAGTGGGAAAGTGGCTGGCGAAGACTTTCTCCAGCAACTGTGGGCTATCAGGAGACTGGGGAGAATGATTAACCTCGTTAATCGCCGCACCGTTTCGATACCAGGGTTCTGAGATATCAGTTGTAATCAGATCTATTCCAGCATTGCTCAGATCGAAAAGTTTTGCAGCCTCAATGGCCAGAGAAACATTGTCAGGATGGATCAATTGATCGACGTCCTCCACCACACCGCCCCAAGCTGGTGCATTGAAAGGCCTCAGAGGAGCCCAGTCATCCTTGGCAGGTACTGAATCAAGCGTGAGACCATGGGCCGCGAGGCACCCTACAGCAACATCATCGCAAGGAAATGGCTTCAACCGCTTCCAAGGAGGCAAGGCTTGTTGCTCAGCATTGGCGCGGTCAATCAATTCTTTCACAGTGAGGCTGCCATCACCCCGAACGGATTTGGGTCGACGTCGCCAGGCGCTGATGAGCTGGCCATCACAAACATGAAGACGATGACAGAGGCCGGAGATCTGACGTTCCAACAACAAGCGGGTCGAAAAATGGCGTGCCTCCTGCCAGGCACGTTTCAGCTGACCAGGTTCTCGAATATTGATCGTGACGCCTTCCCCTCGATCGCGATCGGCTGGCTTGAGCACGACAGGCCATCCAAGCTCCCTGGCGGCAACCAAAGCAGCTGCTTCAGAATCAATCGTCCGCTGGACAGGAACAGGAAGACCCGCCGCACTCAGAACTCGAATGGTTGAAGCTTTATTGTGGCTGAGTATAGCCCCAATACTTGAATCCTTATCAATACCACCGCCACGAATCCTGCGGCACTGGGAGCCCCATCCCAACGAATAGACCCCCTCTCCAAGATGCCGAAACGGAATTCGCTGATTATAAGCATAAGAAAGCAAGGGATATGTAGACCTTCCTCGTGGAATCATCCCTTGCATCTGGTCAATATGTTGACATTTAAGCCTGGATTGAAGCTTGGCAATTTCGTCGCTGTCCGGCTTGGTTTTTGCCATGAAAGAGACGATGCGAGCTGCGCGAAAGTAGCACTCGTAATAGACGTCTTCAGGGAAATGGTCAAGAACGGCAGTGGTTGCTCGAATGTTCCACAAACCTGACTGGGAATGATCTTTGCGAACGTGATGAATCACTCCTGGATGGAACACGGGAACTTCCAACATCTGAAGCAGCACCTTGCCGAGCTCAAGAATGTGCCAGGCAGCTCGATCCAAACTGGCCCCTTGTTTGGATGCACTGAACTTCGACTTCGTTTTCAGAGTAGTAGGCTGAACATCGAAGGCGTCTCGCAGCCAGTGTTCAAGGGTGGACAGCGTCTTCACAGGATGGTCGAGAAGAGACTGCGGGGCTTTCCACTGGAGCACGATGAGCCTGCTGGGCTGATCAAACCCATCGAGATGGCCATGGAGCCCGGACGGCGCCGTGCCACGAAGGATTACCCCTGTCATGCTTGACGCAACCAACCCCACTTCAGGCCAATTGAAAGCCCTGGCAGTTTAATGCTGCAGTGCATGGGCTCAATCACCACTATCGGGAACCACTTGTTTTCTAACGGTAATCGTGCTCTGTCCCGCCAAGAGTTATCTACGCCATCGCGGGGCTGGGCAGGTCGGCAGTCTTCCATCAAGAATAAAGATGCAAATCAGATAGAATGATAGGAGCTATGGTAACGCCCCTTTGACATCCGATGGGAACCAGACTCAGTCTCATGAAATCAGAAGTCAACTGGTGAGTTTCTGTTACGTGGTGAGCCATCCGAATGGAGATCCATTCGATACTGGAAAACGCTCTTCGCAACGGGGAAGTCCAATCCGGCCAGGATCAACTCAGCTGGAATCAGGAGACAGTCACGGTTTGGAGCGATCGATTGATTGACAAGCGAGGGAGATAGTCCGAAAATTGGTCAGCCTCTTCTGGGTTCTGATGCAGCCTCTTCAACTTGATCATGTCAAACTTCATGGCTTCCGCCTTCTGGCTCGCCCTAGTCATCAGGGAGAATCTGTCAAGCTGAACAATCAGGCGATCGCCATCGCTGCCAAGATTGGAGCCAAGGTTGGGTTAAAGGGTCCTGGTCCTGGTCCTGGTCCGATTCAGCCTGGTCAAAATTGATGGATGAGCCTGGGGTATCAGCACCCCGAAGCGAAAACCAGTCTTGACTCAGACAATCAGCCCGCCTGCTAAGACTGGATTTCGAGACAAAATCATGGCTTTAGCCTATCGTTGACAATCACCGATAGGCTTTTTTGTGTTTAACCACCATTCACCTGATGCCTATTTCCCACAAATAGAAGTTCACACACAATAATTCTGTCAACATACAAACTCCATCCACTGCCTAGCCGGGCACGATGTCAACCAAAGATCAACTGTGCCTTGTTATTCCTTTTGTCGATCGCGAAGCAGATTCCAGCCAATCCTCCGCTGTGGCGAATTCTCACTGGCCCTTCAAGCCGTCGATTGATCCAATCTGCTTTCTATATATTTTGGGCACGAATGGCTGAGCATCAACATTGCCTAAGCCGTTACTTCTGGAGCAGCGATACTACAAGTTGCCGTTCAACTGACTGATCTGGACAGGTGTGACCAAGCCGCAGATGCTGCAAAGCAAGAACATTGAAGACGTTCGGAATCGTGCTAGGGGAAGCGCTGAACAAGAACAGTGAACCCGACTACGGAGTGATCAGGTACCGCGAGCGGAGGGAATGGGGCGACTCTCGAAATCATGTTCCTCGAACCCTCCACACGCCAGTTCGTCCAGCCTGGGGTAGCGGTCGGCGATCGGGTCACCGGTGAACTGGGCCACCCAGCCCTCCGGGTTGTTGAAGAAGCGCAGGGCGCAGAACGACGGAGCCTCCCCCATATCGAACCAGTGGCGGGTGCCGGCCGGCACGGCAATCCAGTCGTTGCGTTCGCAGAGGATCTGCACGACCTCATCACCAAGGTGCAGGCAGAACAGGCCCCGCCCTTCCACGAAGAAGCGCACCTCGTCTTCGCTGTGGGTGTGCTCCTGCAGGAACTTCTGGCGCAGCGCGTCCCGATCGGGGTGGTCGGGGGTGATGCGGATCGCATCCACGGTGGGGTACGCGCCCCCCTGCTGAACCCGGGCGATCTCGGCGGCATAGAGGCCGAGAATCTCCTCCTGGCCTGCCTGCTCCGGCAGATCCTGGCGCGCAGGCCAGCGCTCGAAGCGGATGCCCCGTTCCGCCAGGGCGCGCTGAATCAGCCGCTCATCCCCTGTCACCAGCTCCGGCATGGGGCTTCCCTGGGCAGGGGTGCTGGGGTAGAGGCTCAGCTGACTCAAGGATCAGGTCCAGGGATTGACGTGGCTCCAGCCTAGAAAGATCGGCGCTGATCGCCTGATGCCCGTGCCGCTGCCGGCCACGTCCCCCCCGTCGAGCCTGCCGCCGGACACCCCAGCGGCTCTCACCCTGGTGGGGGTGGGTCCAGGCGATCCCCGCCTGCTCACGGTGGCGGCCGTGGAGGCCATCAGGGCCGCCGCTGTGGTGGCCTACCCCGTGGCCCGCCTCGGCGCCAGTGGCATGGCCGCCACGATCGCCGCCCCCTGGATCACCCCAGAGCAGCGGCAGTTGCCGCTGCTGTTCCCGATGGTGAGCGACGCGGCGCCGCTGCGGCAGGCCTGGCACGCCGCGGCCGATACCCTCGCGGCCGCCACGGTTGAGGCCGCTGGCCAGGGCGGATCGGTGGTGCTGCTCTGCGAAGGGGATGTGTCGCTGTTTGCCTCCAGCTCCTATGTGCTGCTGGCCCTGCGTCAACGCCATCCGGCCGTGCCGGTGCGGCTGATCCCCGGCGTCAGTGCCGCGGCTGCCGCGGCCGCCGCCGGTGCCTGGCCCCTGGCGCTGCAGCAGGAGAGCCTGCTGATCCGGCCCACGCCGGAAACGCCGGAAGCCCTGGAGGTCCTGCTGGATCGCGCTGCCGCGGGTGCCGAAGTGCTGGCCCTGCTGAAGCTGGGCCATCGCTGGGCCTGGGTGCAGCCGCTTCTGCAGCGGCGCGGGTTGCTGGAGCACGCCCTCTTCGCCCAGCGGGTGGGCTGGCCGGATGCGCTGGTGGCCCCAGCCCGCGAAGTGGCGGCCACAGCCTCGCCCTACTTCTCCCTGCTGCTGATCCGCCAGGGCTGGCCCACTGTGCTGCCCTAGGGCGTGCTGCCCTGATCGGCCAGGGCGCGCTCCAGGAGCTCCAGGGCATCGGCGGGGGTGGGGGCGCGCATGAGGGCATGACGCAGCTGGGGCGCCCCCGGAAATCCCTGGCAGGTCCAGCCCATGTGCTTGCGGGCGATCAGCAGTCCGTGGTCGCCCTTGGCCGCCACCAGGGCCAGCAGCTGCTCGCGGGCCAGGGCGATGCGCTCGGCGGCGCCGGGGGTGGGCGGCACCGGCCGGCCGCTGAGGGCGGCATCGATCTGGCCCACCAGCCAGGGGGCCCCCATCGTGCCCCGGCCCACCATCACGCCGTCGGCGCCGGTGAGCTCCAGGCAGCGCAGCGCATCCTCGGGGCTGTGGATGTCGCCGTTGGCGATCAGCGGGATCCGCAGCGCCCGCTTCACCGCGGCGATCGCCTGCCAGTCCGCCCGGCCCTTGAAGGCCTGCTCGCGGGTGCGGCCGTGCAGGGTGAGCAGCTGGGCGCCGGCCTGCTCGAGCTTGCGGCACCAGGCCACGGGCTCCGCATCGCTGCCGCACCAGCCCAGCCGCGTCTTCACGGTCACGGGGATGCTCACGGCCCGGGCGACCGTGTCCACGATGCGGGCCGCCAGATCGGGTTCGCGGATCAGGCCGCTGCCGCCCCCCTTGCGGGCGATCTTCTTCACCGGGCAGCCCATGTTGATGTCGATCAGGAAGGCGCCGGCGGCCTCGGCGCGGCGGGCCGCGTCGGCCATGGCGGCGGGCCGGTGATCGAAGAGCTGCACGCCGATCGGCCCGCTCTCCTCGGCCAGGTCCTCCACCTTGCAGCGGCCATGGCCCAGCTCGAGGCTGGTGGCGTTCACCATCTCGGTGAACAGGAGCGCATCGGCGCACCAGCGCCGCACCAGGCCGCGGAAGATCCGGTCGCTCACCCCCGCCAGCGGCGACTGCAGCACCCGGCAGCGCAGGCTGCGCGGACGGCCGTGGCCGGGCAGCGCCAGGGGGCCGCGCAGGGGGGAGGGGGCGGTGATCATGGTGATCCGATTGTGATGCTTCAGGCCGATGGCTCCCGATCAGGCCGCCACCACACCCGTCCCCTACCCCCTCAGCCGGGCGCTGCTGGAGGCGGTGCTGGCTGATCGGCTCAGCGACCGCTTCGTGTGTGAACTGATCTGGCCGCGCCTGGGGTATGCGCCCGATGGCTCCGGCACCTGGAGCGCGGGCCCGGCTGCAAGCGATGCCTGGCGGGAGTCATTCCCGATCGAGCCCCAGTTCATCGCCCAGCGGCCGCCCGCGGTGGCACTCACCCGCTCGATTGCCAAGGAGCACAAACAGCTGCTGAAGGAGCAGCTGGGCTTTGTGGGTTATCGCATCGGCGAGCTCTACCCGCGCCGCACCCGCCGGGCGACCGCCGTGAACTGGCTGCTGGCCCATCTGGCCGAGCGCGGCGAGCCCCTGCCCGAGACCGGTCCGATGCCTGAGCTGCTGCCGGCGCCGGCTGATCCGGTGGCCGGCCATCCGGGTGATCTGCCAGTGAGATGAGCTTCCAGCTTCAGGGCTGGAGCACGGTGATCTGCGTTTGCTGATTGAGGAGCATCACTTTGATCTTGCCACCGTCGCGGGGGAATTGATCAAAGTTGAGACTGCGCAGGTCTGGATTGTTGTCAATGTGGTGAGGTTGGTCGGTGCTGAGCGGCTGCACCGCAACGCGCGAATCAAGCGTGAAGTGGAGAGAAAATCGCCTGGCAAGCCATGCATTCCTCCACCGCTGCTCACCGGCGGCATCAGGAGGCCGTTGACGTTCATCTCAGCTGGTGGAGATGCACGGAGATTGGCGTCATTCCCTGCCGTGGCGAGATGATAAGCAACAGGTGGATTGTTGGTGTACTCCCCGGTTGGGTTGTCCGTCATGACGAGTTCGTTGTCCCTTGATGCATTCCACCGAGAGGCTGTGACCAGTGCTGTCGTGCAGGGTCATGGATCTCGGCAGAGGGCCGCCAGGACGGCGGGATTGTGTTCAGCCTTGTCGCCCTTGCCGACCTGTAACAAGGTGACATCCGGGATTGCCCTGATGACACGCCATCGACATGCTTGGTCGATAGCCGAATGCTCAGGATGAACGGCGCCCAGGTTCTGGTGAAGCTGCTGGAGCAGCATGGGGTCACGCATGTCTTCGGGATTCCGGGTGCCAAGGTCGACAGTGTGTTTGAGGCCCTGCTCGATTCCTCGATCGAGCTGGTGCTCTGTCGGCACGAGCAGAACGCCGCCTTCATGGCCCAGGCGATGGGCCGGATCACGGGCACGGTGGGCGTCTGCCTGGCCACCTCCGGGCCTGGGGTCACCAATCTGGTGACCGGACTCGCGACCGCCACCTCCGAAGGGGATCCGGTGCTGGCCATCGGCGGGGAGGTGCCGCTCGACGATCGCTTCAAGCACACCCACCAGGCCCTCGACGGGGTGGATGTGATGCGACCGGTCACGAAATATGCCCAGTCGGCCCTCAACATTCACAGCCTGCCGGAGGTGTTCGCCAATGGCGTGCGGGCGGCCGAAAGCGGCCGGCCGGGGGCGGCGTTTCTGGGCCTGCCCAAGGATGTGGGCCTCGCCGAGTATCCGGGCGAGCTCTCCACTGGCTGGGCCCGGCCGATCCGCCAGGGGCCAGCGGCTTCAACGGAGATCCACCGGGCCGCTGAGCTGATCAATGCCAGCCGCAAGCCCCTGCTGCTGCTGGGCATGCAGGCCTCGCAGCCCTCGATGGCCGATGCCCTGCAGCGCTTTGTGGGCGGCAGCGGCCTGCCCTACTGCGCCACCTTCCAGGGGGCCGGCGCCTGGGTGGCACCGGAGCAGTTCGCCGGCCGGGTGGGTCTGTTCCGCAACCAACCGGCGGATCACCTGCTCGATGGCGCCGACTGTGTGATCACGGTGGGCTTCGATGCGGTCGAGTTCGACCCCAGCCTCTGGAACACGGGCGCATCGCGCCCGCTGGTGGTGATCGATGCCCTGGCCCCCGATCAGGATCAGGCCTTCCTGCCCGCTGCCGAGCTGATCGGCGACATCGGTGCCAGCCTCGCGGCCCTGGCGCCGTTGCTGCAGGTGCAGGTGGATGAAAGCTTCCGCCGCTGCGGCGACCGTGCTGCCGCCGAGCTGCAGGCCACGGCCGACGAGGGCGCCCAGCTCTCCGGCACCCCCCTGCATCCGCTGCGGGTGATCCACGAGCTGCGTCAGGTGGTGACATCTGACACCACCCTGGCGCTGGATGTGGGCTCTCACTACATCTGGATGAACCGCTATTTCCCGTCCGGCCATGCCCGCCAGGTACTGGTGAGCAACGGACAGCAGACCCTCGGGGTGGCGGTGCCCTGGGCGATGGCCACCAACCTCTGCCGGCCTGGTCAGCCGGTGATCTCGGTGTCGGGCGATGGCGGCTTTCTGTTCACGGCCACGGAGCTCGAAACGGCCACCCGCATCGGCAGCCGCTTCGTGCACCTGATCTGGAACAGCTGCAGCTACAACATGGTGGCCTTCCAGGAACAGGCCCACTACGGCCGGACCGCCGGTGTGCAACTCGGTCACTACAACGTCGAGGCCTTTGCCGAGGCCTTCGGCTGCAAGGGCTATCGCATCACCGACGCCGACCAGCTGGGCCCGGTGCTGCGGGAAGCGCTGCAGCAGAGCGTGCCGGTGCTGATCGACATTCCGATCGATTACTCCCAGAACCTGAAGCTGATGCAGGACGTGCATCAGGATTTCATCCACTGAGGGGACCGCATCGATGACCTGCCACCCCGACTCCAGCCATCACCTCAACGTTCACCTCGGCGATGGTCTTTACGCCGCGCTGCAGGAGCGCTGCCGCCGCACCGGTGAAAGCGCCAGCCATGTGATCCGCCAGGCCCTGGCCGATGCGCTGGATCTCGAGCACCACACCATCTATCAGGTGTCCACCTCCGGTGCCCTGGTGCAGGGGGTCTATCAAGGATGCGTGCGGGTGGCTGAGGTGCTGCAGCACGGCGATTTCGGCCTGGGCACCTTCGATGGCCTCGATGGCGAGGGGATCCTGCTGGATGGCACCTGTTGGCAGGCCTGCGGCGATGGCACGGTGCGGCAGGCCCCGGCCGATGCCCTCGCCCCGTTCTGGGTGGCGACCCGCTTTTCAGCCGATCACCGCGAGGTTCTGAAGCATGTGGCCAGCTGGGGCGATCTCACCGCACGGCTCGACGGACTGCGGGACAACGCCAACCTGTTTGTGGCGATCCGTCTCCGTGGGGTGTTCGAGCGGATCCGCTACCGCGTGGCCTGCAAGGCCGAGGCCGGCGTGGATCTCGTGAGCGCCACCAGCGCCCAGGCCACGTTTGAGCTGGAGAACGTGGCCGGCACCCTGGTGGGCTTCTGGACGCCCAGCTTTGCCCGCACGATCAATGTGCCGGGCTACCACCTGCACCTGCTCAGCGACGACCACCGCCATGCGGGTCATGTGCTGGAGCTGCAGAGCCATGAGCTGAGCCTGGAGCTCCATCGCGAGAACCATCTGCAGCTGGTGCTGCCCGAAACACCCGCGTTCCTGAACGCCGACCTCAGTGGTGATCCAGCAGCGGCCCTGGCCAGGGCCGAGGGGGATCACCGTTGAGCCAGGCATGGCCGTCGTTGTGTTGTGCTCCCTCACCGTCTTGATGGCGTCCACGATGGGATCCGGTGACCTCAGCACCGTGCTGCCATCGGTGAGGACAGGCGCCTGGGCGATGAACAGATCTCTCGGTGCGATGACTTGCGCACAGGCTCCGGTTAGCCATGGGCCAGACAACCGGGCTTCATGACCAGCACCCCCGCCGACCTGATCTTCCACGGCGGCCCCATCCTGACGATGGAGGCCTCCCAGCCCCGGGCTGAAGCGATCGCCATCGCAGGCGGGAAGATCGTGGCGGTGGGAGCCAAGGAGGCGGTACTGGGCCATGCCGGGCCCGCCACGCGCCAGATCGATCTGGCGGGCCGCACCCTGCTGCCGGGCTTCATCGACGCCCACGGCCACTTCGCCAATGCCCTGCAGGTGGTGGGCTGGGCCAACATTCAGCGGCCGCCGGCCGGGCCCGTCACCAGCATCGCCAGCCTGCAGCAGGTGCTGCGCGAGCACGTGGCGCGCCGTCCCGTGGGCAAGGGCGAGTGGGTGATCGCCTACGGCTACGACGTCGACGGTCTCTCCGACGGGCGCCCCCTGGACAAGACCGATCTGGATGCGGTGCTTCCGGAGAACCCGGTGATGGTGCTCCACAACTCCAACCACGGCGCCGTGCTCAACAGCGCTGCCCTGGCCCTGGCGGGCTACGACGCCAGCACCCCCGATCCGGCCGGTGGGGTGATCGTGCGCCGGCCCGGCAGCACCGAGCCGGCTGGGCTGGTGATGGAGACGGCGTTCATTCCGCTGTTCGTGCACATGCCGCAGCCCTCGGACGACGAGCGGCTGGCCCAGTTCGAGGCGGCCCAGCGGCTGTACACGTCCAAGGGCATCACCACCGTGCAGGACGGAGCCACGGTGGCGGGCGATCTGGACCTGTTTCAGCGGGCCGCCCGTGAAGGGCACCTCTGCATCGACCTGGTGCTGCTGCCGCTGGTGCTCGAGGTGCCCGGGATGCTGCGCGAGCGCTTCCCGGCGTTTCAGGGCCAACCGCTCGAGCTGCCCCAGCCGGCGCGCGACGCCTTCGGCCCATACCGCGATCACCTCAAGTTCCAGGGCATCAAGCTGCTGCTCGATGGCTCCCCCCAGGGCAAGACCGCCTTCTGGGGCGAGCCGCTGCTCACCCCCGGCCCCAACGGCGAGGCCCACTGGCGCGGCCAGCCGGTGTTCCCGCCCGAGCAGCTGTTCGAGGCGGTGGCACGGCTTGCGGGCCAGGGCATCCAGCTGTTTGCCCACTGCAACGGCGATGCCGCCATCGACCTGATGATCGAGGCCTGCCGCAGAGCCGGCCTCAAGCCCGAGCAGGACCACCGCACGGTGATCATTCACTCCCAGTTCATGGCGCCGGGGCAGCTGGAGCAGTACGTGGAGCTGGGCCTGCACCCCAGCTTCTTCACGGTGCATGCCTTTTTCTTCGGCGACACGCACCTCGCCAACCTGGGGCCCGAGCGGGCCGGCCGCATGAGCCCGATGGCCAGCGCCATGGCCCTGGGGCTGCACTGCTCCAACCACAACGACTTCTCGGTGACGCCGATCGAGCCGATGCGGATGGTGGAAACGGCCATGACCCGCCGCACGCGAACGGGCGTGGTGCTGGGCGAATCGGAGCGAGTGAATGCCGATGCCGCCCTGCGGGCCCTCACGATCGAGGCCGCCTGGCAGATCCGCGAAGAGGACAGCAAGGGCAGCCTGGCTCCGGGCAAGCGGGCCGACCTGGTGATCCTCGATGCCGACCCCACCGCCACCGCGCCCGAACAGCTCAACGACATCGGCGTGGTGGCCACGATCAAGGACGGAGCTTGCGTGTATGGCTCCTGGGAGGGGGCCAGGCCATGAGCCCCGTCTCCGAAGGAGGTTCCCCGCTGACGCCGTTGCGCGGGGTGCCGGCCACCGTGGTGGGGGGCTACCTGGGGTCGGGCAAGACCACCTTGATCAACGGCTGGCTGCAGGCCGGCGCCTGCCCGGGCTGGGCCCTGCTGGTCAACGACCTGGGCAGCATCAACGTCGATGCCGAGCGGCTGCGCCAGGGCGATGGCCGGGTGCTGGAGCTGGGCGGCGGCTGCGTGTGCTGCACCCTGCGCGATGGCCTGGGGGCGGCCCTAGTGGAGCTGGCCCGGCGTGAGCTGCCCCCGGCCCATGTGCTGATCGAAACCAGCGGCATGGCCCTGCCCGAGCGGGTGGCCAGCCAGCTGCAGCTCCACGGCCTGGCCCTGGCGCGGGTGCTGCTGGTGGTGGATCTCGAGCGCATCGAAGCGCTCTGGCACGACCGCTGGGTGGGCGAGCTGGTGCAGCAGCAGTTCGATGGCGTCGATCTGCTGCAGTTCAGCAAGGGTGATCTGCTGCCCCCAGGCGAGGCCGGACGCCGTCAGCAGTGGCTGCGCCAGCAGCTCGAGAGCCGCGCGCAGCATCCCGCCCCGCCGTTCCACAGCGAACGGCAGCTGGTGCGCAGTGATGCCTGGCTGCAGCTCGAGCCGCTGGAGCGCAGCCAGGTGCTGGCCTGGGCCGCCCAGCTGGGCCCCGAGGTACTCCGCGCCAAGGGTGAGGTCTGGCTCACCGATGCCCCCGATGGCCCGGTGCGCTTCGATCGCGCCGGCGATCGGTTGACCCTGGCCGCCGCGCCCAGCCGTCCCTGGAGCCGCCCGCTGCAGCGGCGCGGTCACCTGGTGGCGATCAGCCGCGCCGACGCGCCGGCTCCCCGCTGGCCCTCCACCTTCTTGCAGGCAACTCCTGATCCCTCTTCCCCTTTGATCCCCGCATGAGCGACAAATCCACGAGCGCCCTGGCGGTGCCCTTTCTGGGAGTGCTGGCCAGCCTGCAGCTGATCGATCCCACGGTGGCCAACACGGCCCTGGTGAAGGCGGGGGCGGCCTTGCACATGCAGGGCGCCACCCTGGCCCTGGCGGCCAGCATCTCCACCCTCGCCCAGGCCGCCACCGTGCTGCTGATGGGCTTTCTGGGCGATCGCCTGGGCCGTCGCAAGGTGCTGATGGGCAGCTTGCTGCTCTCGATCGCCGGGGATGGCATCGCCCTGGCGGCCCCCGGCGCGGCCCTGTTTCTGCTGGGACGCGCCCTGGTGGGCATCGGCGTGGGCGCCGTACTCGCCCTCACCTTTGCCTCGGTCCGCTGCGTGAGCCGGCCCGACCAGCTGGGCAAGGCCCTGGGCCTGTGGAACCTTCTGATCATTGCGGGCTTCATCGGCGGCTCGCTGCTGGGCGGTGTGCTGGCCGACACCAGCTGGCGCCTGGCCCTCGGCCTGGTGCCCCTGATCGCGCTGCTGTGCCTGCCGCTGGTGCCGCTGCTGCTGCCCGACATGCCCGCCAACGCGGCCCTGCGGGCCGACTGGCCAGGCCTGGTCAGCATCGCTCTGGCGATGGTGCTGTTTCTCAGTGGGGTCAGCCATGCGGTGAGCGGGTTCACGGCGCCCCAGTTCCTCCTCCCGACCCTGGGCGGTGTGGCGGTGTTCGGCGTGCACGTGTGGATCGAGCGCCGCCGCCAGGAGCCGATCTTTCCGGTGGGGCTCTACGGCCGCGGCTGCTTTGCCGCCGCCATCGTGAGCGGGATCGCCTGGAACTTCGCTCAGGCGGTGGTGCAGCTGCAGACCAGCAACTTCTGGCAGACGGTGCAGCGCTACAGCACCAGCCAGGTGGCTCTGGCCCAGCTACCGCTGTTGATCTGCTTTGCCGCCGGCGGTGTGGTGGCGGGCCGGCTGATGGCGCCGGGGCGTCGCACCAACCAGCTGATGGCGGGCGGCATCCTCGTTCTCGTGCTGGGGCTTGTGTTGCTGGCGGGGGTGCGTGCGGATACTCCCTACGCCTCGTTCATCCTGCCCTTGCTGCTGGTGGGTACGGGTCTGGCCTTCCTGTCGGTGCCCCAGTCGGCCCTGTTCGTACAGGAGGCGCCGCAGCGCTATTTCGGATCGGTGACCGCCTTTCGCACCACCACCGGTCAGCTGGGTTTTGCTCTGGGCTTTGCCGCCAGCGGGGCCCTGGTCAATGGCTTTGGCTTTGCCAGCCTGCGGGACCGCCTGCTCCAGCTGGGCGCCAGGCCGGAGCAGATCCCCGCGCTGGAGGCCAAGGTGCGGGCAGCCCTGAGCAGCGGCGTGCTCACCCACAGCCATGGGGCCCCGTCGAAGGCCATCGAGGTGATCACCAGCTCCTACGCCAGCGGCCTGGCGGGCACGATGCTCGTGGTGGCGCTGCTGGTCGCGTTGTTGGGGGCGATCAGCCTGCTGCTCCTGGTGATCGGCAACCAACAGCGGCAGCTGGAGGCCTGAAGGCTGAGCGCGGTGCGGGTTCAGGGGCGGATCGTCACCGGCGTGCCGAGGGGGGTGTGCTCGAACAGCCAGCGGGCGTGGGGGCTGGGCACGCGCACGCAGCCGTGGCTGCGCGGCACCCCGAAGCGCTGACCGGCGGCCTCCTGCCAGGGGGCACCGTGCAGGCAGATCACCTGATCCGGTGTGACACAGAGGGCCCACGGCACATTCGGCGCCACGAAGCTGCTGCCGCGCATGGTGACGCTGCGGTGCTTGCCGTAGACCTTCCCCTCACCGGTGGGGGTCGGACTCGACGCCAGCCCGGTGCTGACCGGCACGGTGCGCAGCAGCGTGTCTGCCGCGCCGTAGGCGTAGAGCTTCTGGTCGGAGAGGTCGACCACGATCGCGGCAATCAGCTCCACCATGGGGCGTCTCCGCCGGAAGGCGGAGGGCAGAGAGGGTTACTTCCTCCCTAGCCAGATCAGCCAGGCGCGCGGCCACTCTGTAGTGTCAGGAAACGCAATGTCGTTGAGATAAGCCGCTTTGGCGCTACCCGTCGTCGCCATCATCGGGCGACCCAATGTGGGCAAGTCCACCCTCGTGAACCGCCTGTGCCGCAGCCGTGAGGCGATCGTGCACGACGAACCGGGCGTGACCCGCGATCGCACCTACCAGGAAGGCTTCTGGCGGGATCGCACCTTCCGTGTGGTCGATACCGGCGGCCTGGTATTTGACGATGACAGCGAATTCCTGCCGGAAATCCGCGAACAGGCCAACCTCGCCCTGGCGGAGGCCTCCGTTGCCGTGGTGATTGTCGACGGCAAGCAGGGGTCAACCGCTGCCGACCAGTCGATCGCCGAATGGCTCAGGGGTCAGAAGGTGCCGGTGCTGCTGGCGGTGAACAAGTGCGAATCGCCGGAAGCCGGTCTGTCGATGGCGGCGGAATTCTGGGGTCTGGGCCTGGGCGAGCCCTATCCGATCTCAGCGATCCACGGAGCCGGCACCGGCGATCTGCTTGATCGGGTGGTGGGTTTCCTGCCCCCCACCGAAGAGGTGGAAACGGAGGAACCGATCCAGCTGGCGATCATCGGCCGGCCCAATGTGGGCAAGTCGAGCCTGCTCAATGCCATCTGTGGCGAGAACCGGGCGATCGTCAGTCCGATCCGCGGCACCACCCGCGACACGATCGACACCACGATCGAACGGGAAGGCAAGGCCTGGAAAATCCTGGATACCGCAGGCATCCGCCGGCGCCGTTCGGTGAACTACGGCCCCGAGTTCTTCGGGATCAACCGCAGCTTCAAGGCGATCGAACGCTCGGATGTGTGTGTGCTGGTGATCGACGCCGAGGATGGGGTGACGGAACAGGATCAGCGCCTGGCGGGCCGGATCGAGGAGGACGGCCGCGCCTGTGTGGTGGTGGTCAACAAGTGGGATGCGATCGAGAAGGACAGCCACACCATGCCGGCGATGGAGCGGGAGCTCCGGGCCAAGCTCTATTTCCTCGACTGGGCACCGATGCTGTTCACCTCCGCCCTCAGCGGCCAGCGGGTGGAAGCGATTTTTCCCCTGGCCCTGCTGGCCGTGGAACAGCACCGCCGCCGCGTCACCACCTCGGTGGTGAACGAGGTGCTGCAGGAGGCCCTCAGCTGGCGCACCCCCCCCACCAGCCGCGGCGGCCGCCAGGGGCGGCTTTATTACGGCACCCAGGTGGCCAGCCGTCCGCCCAGTTTCACCCTGTTCGTGAACGATCCCAAACTGTTCGGCGACACCTACCGCCGCTACGTGGAACGACAGATCCGTGAAGGGCTGGGCTTCGAGGGCTCACCGATCCGCCTGTTCTGGCGCGGCAAGCAACAGCGCGATGCCGAGAAGGAGCTGGCGCGCCAGCAGAGCCGCAGCCGCTGAGTGGACTGGCTGCGGCAGATGCCGATCGGCCAGTACGTGGCCGACGACGACTCCCAGGCGGGGACGGGATCCGGCAGCTGGCTGAAGCGGCTGGATCCGCGCCTCAAGCTCGGCTGGACCGTGGCTTTTCTGGTGACGCCGATCCTGGCCGGCCCGATCTGGCGCCTGGGCCTGGTCGCCCTGTTACTGCTGATCACGGCGGTGTGCGGCCTGCCCTGGCGCCTGTGGCGCCGCAGCCTGCCGCTGCTGCTCGCCCTGGCTCTGTTCGTGGGGGTGCTGGCCTCTCTGCTGCCGGCCGGATCGGCTCCAGCGGCCCCCCTACAGCGCCCTCCGGACGAAGTACGTCTCGAGCCGGGTCCACCGGGCAGTCCCGCCCCCAGCCGCTCCGGCCAGCGCTGGGAGCTGGTCCACTGGGGGCCGGTCCAGCTGGGCCCCCTTCCCCTGGGACCGCTGGTGATCAGCCGTCGCTCGGCCGAGCTGGGCCTCAACGGTGCCACCCTGCTGTTCACCCTGATCCACAGCGCCAACCTGCTGCTGCTCAGCACCAGTCCCGAGGCACTGGTCTGGGCGATCGGCTGGTTCCTCAAGCCCCTGGCCTCCCTGGGCTGGCCGGTGGACCGGCTCGGCTTCACCCTGCTGCTGTCGCTGCGCTTCCTGCCTCTGGTGCAGGAGGAGTTGCAAAACCTGCTGCGCTCGATCTCCACCCGGGCGGTGAACCTCAGGCAGCTCGGCTGGAAGGGAAGCCTGGCGCTGGTGCTGGCCGTGGGAGAGCGCCTGCTGGCCAATGTGCTGCTGCGGGCCGAACAGGGGGCCGAGGCCCTGCTGGCCCGGGGCGGCCACTGGCTGGCGCCTGACCGATTGCACCAGCCTCCGGCTTCGCTCGGCAGCGCCACCGTGGTCGGCGGAATCGCTCTGGTGGCCCTGCTGCTGCTGCGCTGGCAGGTCGGTGCTCTTTAATGGCGCCAGTCCAACGGACGACGTGAGCGCAGAGCGTTATCTCAACCACCCCACCTTCGGGATGCTCTACCGGGTCGCACCGACCGGTGAGAACTGCGATCTCTATGCGACCCTCTACGCCCAGAGAATCTTCTTTCTGGTGACGCTGCAGCCGCGTGGCGCCAACTTTGAGGTGATCCCCCTGATGGATGCCCGCCACTACGCCGAGCAGAATCTGGCCCGCTCCCGCCGGGAAGGCCCCGAAGTGCACGCCCGCTGGCGCCAGCTGTTCGATCAGACCTTCATCTGAAATCCCCTGGTCATGACAGCGGCAGGGTTGGCCGAACGACTCACGCAGATCCGCCAGCAGCTGCCCTCCTCCACCCAGCTGCTGGCCGTGAGCAAAGGCCAGCCCAGCGAGCAGATCCGGGCAGCGGTGGCCGCCGGCCAGCGCAGCTTCGGTGAAAGTCGGCTGCAGGAGGCCATCACCAAGCAGGAGGAGCTCGCCGATCTTTCAGGGCTGGCGCCGCCCCTCGACTGGCACTTCATCGGGCGCCTGCAGGCCAACAAGGCCCGTGGGGTGCTGCGCCGGTTCGGCACGATCCACTCGGTCGACAGCCTGGGCCTGGCCGAGCGCCTGGCCCGCATTGCCGGCGAGGAGGGCCTCAGCCCAGCGGTGTTCTTTCAGGTGAAGCTGCGGCCCGATCCGAGCAAGACCGGCTTCGAGCCGGAGGAGCTGCGGGAGGCCTGGCCGTGGCTGCGGCCCCTGGCGCCGCTGCGCCCGCTGGGGTTGATGACGATCGCTCCCCAGGGCCTGGAGGCCGCGGATCGGCAGGCCCTGTTCCAGGACTGCGCGAACCTGGCGGCAGACCTGAATCTGGGGCAACTCTCGATGGGGATGAGCGGCGACTGGCGGGAGGCTGTGGCCGCCGGAAGCACCTGGGTGAGGCTCGGCAGCACCCTGTTTGGGCACCGCCCCTGAGGGGAAGCGCTTGCAACCGTTCTCATGGGACGCTATTGAGGTGCCAAGCATCACAACAGAGGCCCCATCCGTGTCGTTGTTCTCCCGCCTGCGTGCCGTCGTTTCCGGTGATGACTATCTCGACGGCGAGTACGACGACGATCTCGACTATGACGCCGGCGACGTGAACGCCACGACAAGCACCAGCAGCAGCACCCGTTCCAGCAGCAGCACCAGCGCCTTGGCCCTGACCAGCGATTTCAACGCCGAGGATCCCTTCGGCGGGACCAATGTGATCGGCATGCCAGGCCTCTCCTCCTCGGCTGCGGAGGTCAGCCTGATGGAGCCCCGCAGCTTCGATGAGATGCCGCGCGCCATCCAGGCGCTGCGCGAGCGCAAGACCGTGATCCTCAACCTCACGATGATGGAGCCGGATCAGGCCCAGCGCGCCGTTGACTTCGTGGCCGGTGGCACCTTCGCCATCGACGGTCACCAGGAACGGGTCGGGGAGAGCATCTTCCTGTTCGCCCCGTCCTGCGTCACCGTCACCACCACCGGTGGGGAGGAGTCGTCGTCTCCGACGGTGGTGAGCAGCCGCGATCATGCCGCTGAGACGGAGGCCGCGCCCAGCCCCGCCTGGGGACGGCAGGATGTGGGTCTCTGATCCCACCCTCCGGCTTGAGCTCCGCTGAATCCCCCCGCTTCGGCGTGGTCGGCCTGGGCCGCATGGCCCAGGCCTTGCTGTTTCCCCTGATCGAGAGTGGCCAGCTGGCCCCCGCCGACGTGCGGGCGGCCGTGGGCAGTGCGGCCTCAGCCGAGCGCCTCAGCCAAGGCCACGGACTGGCAGTAAGCACCGATCCCGCCGAGGCCTGGGCAGCGCCGGTGGTGTTGCTGGCCGTGAAGCCCCAGCAACTGCATCAGGCGGCCACTGCAGCGGCCGGTGTGGCCGGCGCAGGCGGTGCAGCTGGGCAAGGCCTGCTGATCTCCGTGCTGGCGGGCGTGACCCTGGAGCGGCTGCAGCGCCTGTTTCCTCATCGGGTCTGCGTGCGTGCCGTTCCCAACACCCCCTGCCTGGTCCGCCAGGGTCTCACCGGCCTGGCCTGGGGTGGGGGATCTGGGGGCTCCACGCCGCAGCCCACGCCGCAGCAACGCCAGCTGGTGCAGGACCTGTTCGAGCGGGTGGGCGATGTGATGGAGCTGCCCGAGAGCCAGCTCGATGCCTTCCTGGCGCTGACCTCCTCGGGGCCGGCCTTTGTGGCCCTGATCGCCGAGGCCATGGCCGATGGAGCCGTGGCTGCAGGCCTGCCGAGGGTGCTGGCCCATCACCTGGCACACCGCACCCTGGCCGGCACCGCAGCCCTGCTGCACGAGCAGGAGCTCCATCCGGGCCAGCTCAAGGACATGGTCAGCAGCCCGGGCGGCACCACCATCGCCGGCCTGCGGGAACTGGAGCGGGCCGGAGCCCGATCGGCCTTGATCGAGGCGGTGGTGGCCGCGGCCGAGCGCAGCCGGGCCCTGGCCTGAGCAGGCCTCAGGAGCTCCGGATGACTGGAGAAGCCCTCAGGAGCTGCGGATCACTGGAGATGCCCTCAGGGGCGCGGTTGGCCCAGCCGTGGCTCCGTACCGGCCAGCAGGCGCCGGATGTTACTGCGATGGCGCCAGACCACCAGCAGGGTGGTGATCACGGCGAGGGCGAGGTAGGGAAGCCGCAGGCCCATGCCGTTGCCCGCAAACCAGCCGAGCATCAACAGGGGCAGGGAGAGGGCCGCCACCACGCTGGAGAGGGAGACGATGCGGCTGATGGTCAGCACCGTCAGGAAGATCCCGAAGCAGGCCAGACCCACCGGCCAGGTCAGGCCGATCAGCATGCCCAGCCCGGTGGCCACGGCCTTGCCCCCTTTCCAGCCCAGCCAGACCGGCCAGATGTGCCCGGCCAGGGCCGCCAGACCGGCCGCCACCACCCCGCTGTCGATAAACCAGGCGCCGCTGCCGAGCGGTTCGCCCAGGGGCTCGAGCACGGCCCGTGCCAGCACCACGGCCGCGATGCCCTTGCCCACATCCAGCAGGAACACCGCCAGGGCCGGGCCCTTGCCCACCTCGCGCAACACGTTGGTGGCGCCGGTGGAGCCGGAGCCGTGCTGCCGCAGATCGATGCCGCGCAGCCAGCGACCGGCCAGATAGCCGAAGGGGAGGGACCCCAGCAGATATCCGGCCAGCAGCACGATCAGGGGGAGCAGCAGGGGCATGGGGCAGGACGCCGCAAACGACCGCTGCGAGCTTGCCGCAACGCAGGACCAGGACCCTTGAGCTCTGCTCAGTCGCAGCTCAGTGCGGCACAGCCCTAGTAGGTGAGCTCGTCATCAACCAGTTCACCGGGACCGGCCGCGAAGGCGAGCCAGAGGGGGAACTGCAGGATCGGCACCTCCACCACCCGTTCGGCCGCATCGATCACGATGAAGGGCAGCTCACCCCGCTCCTCCAGCCGGTCAGCCCGCTCGATCAGGGCATCGGCCCGCTCGAACAGCACGATGCCGCTGTTGGGGCCGAAGTCTTCCCGACCGAGGCCGAGGCAGTCCTGCAGACCCCGGCGCCATTCACCCAGCCGCTCGGGTTGGCCTGCCAGCACCAGGGTCTGGAAGCGTTCGCCGTACAGCTCCCCGAGGATCGACACCGCCGCACCGGCGATCAAGGCATTGCGGCTGCGGCTGCCGGCACTGGCCTGGGCGCCGCGGCCGCCCTGATTCAGGAACCAGTCCTCCAGCAGGGCGGCCTGTGCAGCCTCGAGGGTGCGACGCAGGGTCCACGGATCCGCGTAGAAATCAGGCTGGCCGCTGTAGCGGTCCAATCGGGAGCGAATCAGGGCGTCGTCCTGGCTGAACAGGCCCGCCGCTGCCACAGGCGCCGCTGCAGGGGCTTCCGGAGTAGCTGATGCAGCGGCCACCTGATCGAGGGGTGAGGGCTGCACCACCAGGGGCTGGGCCACCAGTTCCACCTGCTCGGCCGCCACCACCAGATCCTGCAGGGCCCCCACCAGGTAGTCCTGAAAACCCTTGAGCCGGCGGGCGATCGCATCCGACTGGCCACTGAAGCTGCTGCCGATCTCGCGCTGGATCTGCTCCCGGCGCCGCTCCAGCTGGCGGATCTCCTCTTCGAGGCCGCTGCGGCGCTCGGTCAGATCCTGAAGCGCCAGGGTCAGCAGGGTCTCCAGGGTTTCGTCCAGGGGCTCCGGCTCCCCAGCCACCGATGTCTCCTGGCCCGCTGCAGGCTCGTCGATGCCCATCCCCTCTCCTGTCTGATTCTGCTCAGGAGCTTCGGGGCTTTCCGCTGGAGAGAGCGGAACGCCGTCGAGCGGGGTGGGCGAATCGGGCAGCGAGCGGCTCTCAGTCATCAGGCCAGGATTTCAGAGGCAGGGAATGGAACCCGCGGGGGCGGAGCGGTGGACGTGGCGACTTTGGCTCAGGCGTCGCCAGCGGACGTCTCCGGCGACAGATGCGGAAGATGGCGACGCAACTGCTCAGCCAGGGCCTCGGCCTCGAACAACATCGGCAGCAGGTGGATGCTGCGCTGCTCCCGGAAATAGAAGATCACCGGGACCGGAGGCCAGTACAGCCGCCAGGCGATCCACTCGGCATAGGGGAAGCGGCGGATGCAGGTCGAACCGCGCCACACCAGCAGCTCGGCAGGGGCGAACTGCAACCGCAACAGTGCCGTCTGCAGGGCCAGTACCAGGCCAAACAGCGCCACCGCCACCGCCACCCAGAGGACACCGCCCCAGAGGGGCTGCAGGGCCAGCAGGGCGATGCCCAGGACCACCACGCCGGCGGACACCCAGTAGCGCGGGGCCAGAACGGTGCCGATGGCGGGATCAGGACCGCTGCTGGCGGGATCGTCGATCACCGGTGGTTCCGAGGGACTTGGTGCTGACGCCATTATCCGAACAGCACCTGGGTGAGCACCACGTCCATCAGCGCCACGGTCACCAGGATCATCACCACCGCGCCGGTGGTGCTGGTGCCCACTTCCTTGGGCCCGCCGCTGGTGGTCAGACCCCAACCGCAGGCGAGCACAGCGATCTGCAGCCCGAACACCACGGCCTTGATCAGCATCGAGGGCAGATCGTTCGGCTCCATCCAGGTGCGGACGGAGTTCCAGAACACCGTGGGAGGAATGCTGTAGAGCAGGGCGCTGCTCACCTGCCCGGACCAGATCGCCACGCCGAAGAACAGCAGGCACTGCACCGGCGCCATGATCACCATGGCCAGCACCCTTGGAACCACCAGGTATTCGACCGGGTCGGTGCGCAGCATCGTGATCGCGTCGATCTGTTCGGTCACCTTCATGGTGCCCAGCTGGGCGGCAAAGGCGGTGGCCACCTTGCCGGTGAGCAGCATGGCGGTGAGCAGAGGCGCGATCTCCCGCGACATGCCCAGGGCCAGCAGGCCCCCCACCGTGGCTCCGGCCCCCTGGCGAGACAGCTCCGCCGCCACCTGGATGTTGAACACGGTGCCGGCGGCCAGGCCGGTGATCAGCACGATCAGGAAACTGCCCGGGCCGGCCTCCTGCAATTCCATCAGCAGATCGTTGAAGCCGATCCGCCCGCGGGCGATCGCCGCCAGGGCCTGGCCGCCGATCATGCAGCTCGCACCCAAGCGCCGCAACCAGCGGGGCGCAAGCCAACGCCTGGACAGGAGCCTCATCGGCCAACCCCGCCATCGGCCATCAGGCGATGGGCACCGCGCTCCGGCCAGCGGCGCATCACCACCAGGCCCAGCACGATCAGCACCGCCGGGATGATGCCCATGCAGAGGCGGATGGCGGTGAGGGCACTGCCGGGCTGGTCGACACCACGGGCGGCCACGTAGCCGCTGAGGCTCATCAGATTGCCGAAGAAGAAGAGGGCAAGGCTGATGCAGATCTTCTGGGCCAGCACCATCCAGGCGCTGTACTGGCCTGCGGGCTTCTCCGGATCGGCATCGATCGCGTCAGGCAACAGCGCCCAGGGAATCAGATAGGCCGTGGCGGCCCCCAGGCCCGCCGTGATGATCGCCAGCACCAGCAAGGACAGACGCAACAGATTGGAGGCGGAGCCGGTGGGCTGGATGGCGGCATCGAGGGCCGGCAAGAGCATGGCCATCAGGCAGCCGATGATCCACAGGGCACTGCCCCACTGCAGGGCCTTCACCCGGCCCCAGCGGTTCGAAACACCGTTCCAGATCCACAGACCGAGCAGGGAACTGACGATGAAGGGCAGCAGGATCCAGTTGCTCCAGCCCTCAGGCAGGCCCATCACCACCGGCAGGTACAGGAGGGCGGCGGTCTGCATCAGCTGCAGCGCGCACCAGAGCAGCAGGTAGAGGCCAAGCACGCGCAGAAACCGGCCGTTCTGGCGCACGCGGCGCAGCAACCGACGCGTGGTGCCGCGACGCGACTCCGGCTTCTGGCAATGCAGCGCGGCCGGTGCGATCCCCCAGCCGCAGAGCAAGGTGGTGAGGCTGATGATGCCGCCGGAGATCATCCCCACCCGCCAGTAGCTGCTGGGATCGGAATGGTTGGCCAGCAGCAGGCCGCCCAGTACGAGCCCGATCAGGCTGGCGATGATCGATCCGGTGAAACGCAGGGTGTTGAGCCGCGTGCGCAGGCTGACCTTGGCGGTGAGCTCAGCCGCCAGGGCGGCGTAGGGCAGGTTGACGCAGGTGTAGAGGGTGTTGGCCACCACCGAGATCAACACGAAGATGGCAAAGCGCTGCCAGGGGCCTCCTGGTGGCAGCCACCACATCAGGGCCATCGCGACCCCGAGCGGCACGGCGCTCCAGAGAATCCAGGGAAGGCGCGGACCGGAGCGCGACCGGGTCTTGTCGCTCAGCCAGCCCACCAGGGGATCGTTGATGGCATCCCAGAGCCGCGCCAGCATCAGCACCAGCCCTGCCATCCAGGCCGGCAGGCCCGCAGCCGAGGTGTAGAAGATGAACAGGTAGAAGCCGATCAATGAGGCCGCCATGCCTGTGCCGGCATCGCCGATGCCGTAGGCCAGCAGCATGCGTTGGCGGGGCCAGCCCACCAGATCGTCTGCGTCGCTCACCGGACGCCCCCCAGTGGTGGCGACGTTAGGGCGCGACTGGTGGGGTGGGGAGCTGGAATCGCGCACTCGGCCCTGGACGGCACGCAGGCCATAATGCAGCAGTCGAACGAGGGGCTCACCCCAAGGTCGGCACACCAGCGCAGGACCCAGCTTTACGGCCCAGCCGGGAGCTCAGTCTCGCTGACATCTCCACCGTGACACCCGGCGTCAGCCATCGGCGGCCCTCGGGACACCGGAACAGATGTACTGCTGCGGGCGTAGTTTAGTGGTAAAACCTCAGCCTTCCAAGCTGATGATGCGGGTTCGATTCCCGCCGCCCGCTTCCTGTTCTCAATAGGGTTTTTCGGTTCAAAGCCCTTGCTGCGACTGGCGTTAGGGCTTCCAGCCTTGGCCAGCGCCTGTTTGGCGGTGCCAGTCTGTGAGACAAACAGCTCACCAAACGTCTGACATGCGGGCGGCCCGTGACTGGGAGGTGACGATCAGGGCCGTCGTGTCTCAAGCCCTGTCCCAAAGGGGCTGCCGCAGGGGCTGGAGCCGGATGCCTGCGTTGCCCGGATGCCCCGGGTTGAGGAGCGAGGCGCTGATCAGGATGTAGGCCTCCGATTAGGGGATCAGGCCAGGGCGGCCGCGCCAGGCATCGAGGTGGTGCGCCGCTCCCGGCTCCTGGGGACTGGGATGCGTTGATTGCAGCCTTCCGGGAGCACAAGCTGATCTGTGGCGCGATCAAGCCGTCCACCTGGCACCGGGTCTCCCGGCACCACAGGAACCACCTGCTCGGTGCCGTCGCTGTGGGGACCCCGCCGCAAGACCTCGACGATGCGATTCCGCAGCCGTTCTTGGATCCCCTCAGGCAGGTGACCGATCCGGCGTTTCACCGGCGCCTGCGACAAGGTCACCAGCCTGGTGATGCGTACCCGGGATGACATCTTCAGGCCTCACAGTGCGAGAGCTGATGAACATCAGCAGCGCATCGCCGTGACGCCCACCCACCGCCAGAAGCAGCACACTGGTCTACCAAGGCTAAGCCCGTTGAACCGAGGAGCCCGCTTGTCCCCCCTCGGCCAATGGGCCTCGGTAACAGGTGATGCCAGCGCCGCGATGGGTCATGGCCACCACCACCAGCAGCGACCAGAAGGAGCTGCTCAAGCCAAGCCCTTACGGCGACGGCCCCCACCAGGCAAGCCCGGCTACCGCCACGGCCGGGAAGGCGGCTCTACGGCTGAGATGCTGGCGAAATTCAGCCAGCAGGCCTGGATAGGCGGCGTTCTTTGGGGTGGCGTTCTCGAAAGCCCCCAGCCCGATGTCCATCCCGATTCCATGGGCAGCTGCAAAGGCCAGGGCAGAGAACCCGGCCAGGGCAAAGCAGGCGCAGGCGCGATCCCTTATTCACCATCCCCCAGGAAGATCAGCGAGTCCCGGTTCACCCACAGCACCCGGCCGCTCTGGCCGGGGTAGCCCACCCGGCACCAGGTGCCCTGGCTGTTTGAGGTGCACGCCAGCTTGTCGAGCGTTTCCCCCGACACCCCCATCCCCGCGATCGCGGCACCGTAGTTGGGGTTGGCGTACAGGGTCACCGTTGGCTGACCATGGCCGCTGAGTTTCACCTTGCTGTGGGCCTGGTGATCCACGGCCGCTGCGGGCCGACTCTTGACGTTGGAGACGGCGATTCGGTTGCCATCGCCGTTCTGCTCGCTGAGCGTGAAGCTGTGGTGGCCGCTCATCAGCCAGATGCGGCCCTGCTCATCACGCATGCGGCGGTTGTCGGTGGTGGGTGGACCGGCCGGCACGAAGCGATAGATGGCACTGCCGCTGAAGCTGATCTCAAATCCCCCGTTACCCCAGGGCTTCACCTGACAGGTCTGCTTGCTGCCGTTCATCCAGCAGTCCAGCGTCTGGGCGGCCGTGGCAGGACGCACCAGGGAGGCCCCGGCGATGACACTCGCGCTGACAGCAGCGATGGCGAGGAAGCGGCGGTGGAGCATGCAGGAGCAAAGGAAAGCCAATCGATTATCCAGGTGGGTGTAGCAATCCCCCGCCACCAGCAGGCCATGACACACCCGGACATCCCTGCCCTGGAGGCCCTCAGCCGCGACTACAGCGAGACGCCCCGGCGGGTGCTGTTTGTGCTGGGTTCCGGGAAGAGCCCAGCGGTGGAGGTGTTTGAGGCTGCAGCGCAGCAGCGCTCCACCAGCATCGATCCCCAGCACCTGGCGGAGATGGCCGCCGGCAGGCGCCGCTCGCTGACGCTCTGCACCCCGATGCAGATGGTGCCTGAGATCGTGCGCTCGCTTGCCCACTGCAATGTGGCCGTGTACCAGGTGCAGCTGCTGGAGGAGTGAGCCCAGACTCACTCCATCGTGCGCACGGGGGTGGTGCACCAACGGCTGCGGCCGATGCCGGCAGCACTCTGGAAGCGATCGTCGCGGAAGTCCGCTCGGCCGCTTCTGGGCTCAATGCGGGCCACCCGCCAGAGCTCCTGCTCGCAGTTGATCGTGACGGTGATGCGGGTGCCGTCGGTGGCGTTGATCCGCACGAAGCGCACACCGTCGTAGAGGCCCAGGGGCTGGCCGCCCGCTGCCTGAAGCAGCACCGCCAGGTTGCTGCCGGCCGGGGCTGCCCATGCGGCAGCCGGGTGGCTGACAAGGCAGCCGGCGATGGCCGTGAGCAGCAGGGGGAGCCGGGGGAGCAGGCTGGTCATGGGGAAGAGGCGCGGCGACTCGGAACAGCAGCATCCAGCATGACAATGTGTCTGGGGAAAATGCGTCTGGAGAAAAGCCTCACGATGCGCACCTGTCTCCACCTGCTGCTGGCCGTCTCCCTGGTGCCGCTGCCGGCACCAGCAGCGGAGGTCTGCACCCCATCAGAAAGCACCGTGGCCGAAACCCGCTGCGTGATGGAAGCCCTCCAAGCCAAGGATCGGGAGCTGGAGAAGGCCTTGGTGCGGGTGGCCAGCGAGGCCAGGCAAGTGCCCAGCGAAACCTTCCAGACGCTCTGGCGCGACAACCTCACCGGCTTCTACGAGTTTGCTGAAAAACCAACCCACGAGCCAGTTTTCCACAGGCATCAGTGGATTTCCGGCTCAAAAAGACGGATCGGCGGCTATCAGAGCCGCAAACAGCCCGATTTCGGCATCGTTGGCCTCTCTGCAAGGCATTGGTTGAGGCCTATTGGGCACACCTCTGGACAACGGGCTGTTCATGCCGCCTCCATCCCCCAGTGTCAGCAAACGAACCAGTACGCGCGTACGCCCTCGCGCCCGAAACACCCACGGCCAAGCCAGAGCGCCCTTGCCACTCTGGTCATGAGGACATCGGGCCATGGCCGATGACATCTTTGGAGGCCTGACCCCGAAAGCAAACGTGGCCTGGGATTCGAATTGCGCTCCCTGCCCTGGCGACGGCTCGACTGACCAATGAGTTAGTCGGCCGATCCCGATTAGGAATTTGCTGATTTTAGTGCGCGAATCCTGCCTGATGCCCTCCCGATCACCTAGTGAGTCCTTAAGCCATGGGAGAACCAATTTCAGCAGGCAAGCGCCGAGCTCGTCTGAAAGTCATTAACCCTCGTTCCGCTGGAATTGATGTCGGCAGTAGATTCCACGTTGTTGCTGTTCCTGTCGAGCTTGATCCGAATCCCGTCCGCAAGTTTTCAAGCTTCACAAAGGATCTAATCGCACTCGCCGAATGGCTGCTGGCAGTTGGAATTAGCACCATTGCCATGGAGTCCACTGGAATCTACTGGGTTCCGCTTTACGAGATTCTCTCTGGCAAAGGCATTGACGTCTTTCTTGTTAATGCCAGGCACGCCAAGAATGTTCCGGGCCGCAAGACGGATATCAACGATGCACAATGGCTTCAGCAGCTCCACAGCTACGGCCTGGTGAGAGCAAGCTTTCGTCCAGACCAAAAAATCACAGAACTACGCTCATATCTGCGGCAGCGTGATCAACTTGTTCGATACCGCTCGTCTCATCAGCAACACATCCAGAAGGCGCTGATGCTTATGAATCTTCAGCTTCATCATGTTGTCAGAGATATCAGCGGACTAACCGGTAGGCGAATCATCGATGCCATACTTTCAGGTGAGAGGGACCCCGAAAGACTCGCTTCTCTCCGAGACAGACGCTGCAAGGAGAGCGCGGCAACAATTGCGGCTGCTCTTGAGGGGAACTACCAAGACGATCACTTGTTCTCTTTGAAGATCGCAGTTGAGCTCTTTGACACCTATTCAGAGAAGATCAGGGCCTGCGAGCTTGCGGCACAATCATTGATGACAGAGCTTGCCGGCTCGGACTATCAAGATCCAGGCAGTCAACCTGGGGATTGGAAGATATGCGGACATGGCTTTGCATTTAACCCAACCCACCTAATTCAAGCCTTGTCAGGCCACAATCTTCTAAGGCTTCCGGGATTAGGACCAACAACAGTTCTCACGCTCATTAGTGAGTGTGGGTTGGACATGAAGCGCTGGCCCAGTGCCCAGCATTTTGTGTCATGGCTGGGACTCAGTCCTCAGAACAGGATCTCAGGGGGAAAGGTACTTTCTTCACGAACACGACAGGGCACTACGCGAGCAGGTAGTGCCTTTTGGATGGCTGCCGTACCGCTGGGAAGAACGAATACTGCACTGGGTGCTTTTCAACGTCGTCTGGCAGCACGTGCCGGAAAGAGTAAAGCATTAATTGCTACTGCCCGAAAGCTTGCCATTCTTTACTACAAGACGCTCCGTGATGGTTTGGTATATCAGGATCCCGGTGCTGCCGCATATCAGGAGGAATCAAGGGATCGTCAGATTCGTGGTCTCCAGCGACGCGCCATTGCCCTTGGTTTTCAACTTGTTGCCTCTGCTTGAGGTGTGGTCAGTCAGCCGAGATCCCTGTTGGCCGTTGGTGTTTCTTAGGAAGAAGTCCGCTCGGTTTGACCCGTCCACCTGGGGGCCCAACCGACGACTATGCAACCGCCCTATGACGCCGCTCTGCGGGAAGCCGTCCGCCTGCGGATGAGCCCTCCGAACCTTGAGAGCGTGGCTGAGATCGCCCGCGACACCGGGATCACGGCGCAGACCATCTACAACTGGCGGAGCCAGTGGCAGAAGCAGGGCCAGCTGGTGCCTGCCACGAACCGGCCGCCGGAGCAGTGGAGCGCTGCCGACAAGCTGGCAGCCGTGATCCAGGCCGCAGGACTGAACGGAAGCGAGCTCGGGTCGTTCTGCAGGGAGCGGGGGCTGTACCCCAAGCAGGTTGCCCGTTGGCGCCAGGCCGCCGAGGATGCCAATGGCCCCAGCGCGCCGAGCATGGCTGATCAGCGGGAACTGCAACGCAAGAATCAGGAACTGGTCCGGCGGAATCGCCAGCTGGAGCGTGAATTGCAGAAGAAAGAAAAAGCACTGACAGAAGCGGCGACGTTGTTGATGCTCTCAAAAAAGTTCAACCAGATCTTTCAACCGGACGAGGATCCTTGATTCCGTCTGGCGATCGCGGTGCGATCGTCGCGCTTCTACAGGAAGGCATCAGTCGTGGCCTTTCGGCCAAGGCCATTGCTGATCTTTTCGGCCTGGCGACACGCACGCTGAGGCGATGGGGCTTGATGATTCGGACCCAGGGATTCAGCTGCGATCAACGCAAGGGAGCGTCCAGGCATGTCATGCATCGTTTCAGCGAGGAGGAGCGCCAACAGGTGTTGTCCACTGTCAACGATCCACGCTTTGCCGATCTCACGCCTGGTCAGATCGTGGCGATCCTTGCCGAGGAGGGAGTCTACGTGGGATCGGAGTCAACGATTTACCGCATCATGCGCCAGGAAGGCCTGTTAAATCATCGCGGCAGGAGCCGCCCACCGCGGGAGCCAAGAGAGCCACCCGTGCTGGAGGCAACGGGCATCCATCAAGTGCTGGCCTGGGATATCACCCTGTTGCCGGGGCCTGTGAAGGGTCAATTCTACTACCTTTATATGGTGATGGATGTGTGGAGCCGGCGCATCCTTGGCGTTGAGGTGCACGATCGTGAATGCGGCGAACTGGCCAAGCACTTCTTTGATCGTGTCTGCCGTGATGAAGGGATCAGCTCGGGGTCGACCACGATCCTGCACGCCGATAACGGAGCACCCATGCGCTCCTACACCTTGGCCGCCAAGCTGGCCGAGCTCGGCATCTCCCTGTCATTCTCGCGGCCGCGGGTGAGCAATGACAACGCCTACGTTGAGTCATGGTTCCGAACCATGAAATATCACCAGAGCTATCCAGTGCGTCGTTTCCGGGATCTTCTCTCAGTGCGTGCCTGGGTCGATGGTTTTGTTGACTGGTACAACGCTGAGCATCGTCACAGCGGCATCAAGTATGTGACGCCCAATCAACGTCACTACGGAGAAGCTGACGCGATCTGCAGAGTCCGTCAGCAGACCTATGAGCAGGCGCGTGCGCAACATCCACGCCGCTGGGCCAGGCCACCTCGCGATTGGGCTCAGCCAACAGTCGTGCGGGTCAACCATCCCAGACCGCAGGACACTGTCGCTGCTTGAAGATCAGAAACCCAGGCCCCAGGGGGTTGTGGTTGGACCGCCCGCAAGAGGCGGGCCGGCCTCAGCCTCCGACCGGGGGCCGGCCGCTCAAGCCTGCGCTCCTGATCAACGCGCGATGACGATCAACATCCGATCTCGAAGCCCATGATCCTCCATCCGGAGTAGGCTTTCTGAGGTACTCAGATCAGTACCCTGAGCGGACATCTTTGCTGATAGGCGCCGCATCGCGGGCTTGAGCAGGTTGCCCAGGCGGATCAGGTTGTAGGCGATCACATGCAGGCCAAACACGGCGCCGACCTTCTCGGTACCGCGCAGTTTGAACTGGCGCAGCCCTCCGAACGCCTTGATCCAACCAAACACCTTTTCGATCCCCCGGCGGGCGTTGATCGATTTGGAGTAGCCCACGTGACGGGTGGTGCGGCCATCAATGGCTGAGCCACCGCTGCGGGCCGTGTTCTGGGCCACGTGGGGCGTGACACCGATCCGCCGCATCTCAGCGACAAACCCTTTGGTGTCGTAGTTCTTGTCGGCGCCGACGGTCTTCTGGTGGGCACCGGTGAGGTCTGCTGCCATCTCTTTGGCGGCATCCCGCTCACCGGTGCCCGTGGCCTGGGTGACGCGGCAATCGACGATCAGGTCGTGGCGGTTGTCCATGAGGACATGGCCCCGATAGCTCAGCTGCGCTGGATGGGCATTCGATTTCCGGGCCAGCCGTGCCTCAGGATCGGTGCTGGAGCGGTGGGTCTCGTTGCTGAGCTTGATGCCGCGAAAGTCCCCTTTGGCGCGCTTCTTTCCCTCTTTGGGAGCACCGAATCCTTCGCCAGGACCTGTGGGCGGAGGCGGAGGATCCTCCTGGCCATCGATCCGCTCCAAGGAAGCGTGTGACGCCCAGGCCTGGAGCAACGTGCCGTCCACCGAAAAGTGCTCGTCACTGAGCAGCGGTTTGACCTCGGGTGCTCCCATCAGCTTCTCCAGGAACAGCCCCATGACGTCGTCAGTGAGGAGCCGATCACGATTCTTGGTGAATGTGGTCGGATGCCAGATCGCATCGTCAGGGCTCAAGCCCACAAACCAGCGGAACAGCAGGTTGTAGTGGACCTGCTCCAGCAGCAGCCTCTCGGAGCGGATGCCGTAGAACGCCTGCAACAACGAGGCCAGCAGCAGCTGCTCTGGCGGCACCGATGGTCTCCCTTCTGAGGCATACAACCTGCAGAAGGTGGGATTGAGTCGATCGAGGGCCTGATCCGCCAGCTTGCGAATCCGCCTGAGTGGATGGCTGGTCGGGATCCGCTCCTCGATCGAGACGTAGGAGAACAAGGAGCCGCTGCGCTCCTGCTGACCTCGCATCAAACCTGGGGCAGTTGCCCTATTTTCGCAGAGGCGGCGGGGTTTTTCAGCAAACTCCTACAAGACGAGTGCCGACCCAAACGAGCAGGCGCGTGCTTTCCGAGCCGAACGCCGCAAGGTGTGCGCCTACGCCAAGTCGGTGAGCTTCCAGGGGACGGGCTACGGCATCTTCACGACGCGCTGTGAGCTGGCGCTCACCCAGACCCTGCTGGAGCAGCTGCGGCCATGAAACGCCCGCTCATCCGCCTATCGCTGTTGCTGCTCGCTGGTTCAATGGCCTGCTGGGTCGCCTATCGGCTGATCGGCGTTCATGTGGATGCAGATGGCATCCTGCGGGAGGCCTTTCCTCTGATCCCTATCGGTTATGTTCTGGGCTTAGGTGGCGTTGGGGCTGGGATCGCTGGCCTGCTGTGGAGAGAGCCAGCAAAGCGCCGGTAAGGCTCAGGACCGAGCCACCTCCGAACGCTGCTCCTGAGTGGCAGGCAATGACTATCTGGCACGTGAAGTGAGCTTGTGGTGGTCTGTCCACTCAAGGGAAATGTCAGCCATGCCGCTACACAGCAAACAGAGGGGGCATGGGCTGATGAGCGCAACCGAACGAGATCGCACCAATGCGATCAGTGTGCGACTGACAGGCAAGCTCCATCACTCTTTGAGTAACTTGCAAAAGATGAGCCGACGTTCGTAGCAGCCATGCCAGACGAGACCATGCCCGGCGGAAGACCATCCCATGTCGTCGTCATCGGAGCCGGATGGGCTGGTTGGGGCGCAGCCAAGGCACTCTGTGAAACCGGTCTTCGTGTCAGCTTGATTGATGGGATGCCCGATCCAACAGGCAGCCAACCAATCACAACCAAAAGCGGCAAACCGTTCGAGGCAGGCACCCGAGGTTTTTGGAAAGACTATCCCAACATCAATGCCCTGACTGATGAACTCGGCGTTGGTGATATCTTCACTGACTTCACAACCAGTGCCTTCTGGTCTCCCGATGGGTTGGAAGCAACAGCACCTGTCTTTGGAGAGACACCCCAATGGCCAAGTCCGCTTGGCCAGATGGTGGCGACAATCACCAACTTCACACGACTACCCATCCAAGACCGGCTCAGCATCGCAGGGCTTTTCTATGCAATGCTTGACCTCTATCGCAGCGACAGGATTTTCCAGCAGTACGACGACCTCGATGCGCAATCACTCTTTGTCAAGCTCGGCATCAGCGATCGGCTCATCAATGAGTTCTTGCGTCCCACCTTGCTGGTTGGTTTGTTCAAGCCACCCGAAGAGCTTTCGGCCGCGGTCACCATGGAGCTCCTCTATTACTACGCCCTGGCCCATCAAGACTCCTTTGATGTCCGTTGGATCAAGTCGAAAAGCATCGCCGAACATCTGTTTGCGCCTCTGAGTCGAAGGCTGATCTCCCGCCATCATCTGCAGGTCCTTGGGGGAACGTTGGTGAGACGGGTGACGATGTCGTCTGACACGCGGCGTGTCAGCTCGGTTGAGGTTAAGAACGTGGCAACCAATACAGTTCGGGTGATTGACGAGGTGGATGCTGTGGTCTTGGCCGTTGGTGCAAAAGGGCTCAAGTCTCTGATGGCTCAATCTCCTGAACTCAGCAAGGCAGCACCAGAGCTTGTTAGCGCTGCTTCGCTTGGTTCCATCGATGTCGTGTCAGCACGTCTATGGCTGGATCGTTATGTTCCAATCGCTTACCCAGCCAACGTTTTTTCCCGCTTCGAATCACTGAAGGGCTCTGGGGGCACTTTTTTCATGCTGGATCAGCTGCACAAGGATGCGCAACAGGTTCTCTGGGGTGATGAGCAGCCCCAGGGCTCAGTGGTCGCCAGCGACTTTTACAACGCATCGGCTATCGCAGCGATGAGCGATCAAGAGATCATCGATCGGCTCACGCGTGACCTGCTCCCCATCGCTCATCCTGAATTCACCAATGCCAGGGTGGTTGATTCCGAGGTGCGGCGCTATCCGGGCTCGGTGTCGCTCTTTTCTCCGGGCAGTTTCAGAAAACGGCCACCCTTGGAAACCTCAGTGGAGTCGATCGTCTGTGCTGGCGACTGGGTGCGGATGGGCGACAAAGAACATGGAGCCAAGGGTCTGTGTCAGGAACGAGCCTATGTGTGCGGACTGGAGGCAGGGAACTCCCTGATCAGGCGCAAGATTGTCAATGGTGCCGATCACACGCATCCCGTTCTCCCTATTCGGGCAGACGAGCCACAAGTGGTTCTAGGCCGTGCTCTCAACAAGCTCGTGATGGATCCAATCGAAGCCCTTGGTCTGAAACTGCCGTGGTTCAACTCCTAACGAGTGCTGGACTGACGGCCGACCGCATTCAGGGCCCTCTCGCTGGGGGTGCCCCGCTCGTGCAGCATCGGCTCGATGCGGAAGTTGAGGTCACTCACAATCTTGTATTGCCGCCTGGGTTCCCGTGTCCACACCAGCACGGCGGCGGTCTCCAGGGAGCTCCAATGGGGCAAAACGTCTGAAATCGGGCCTTCTGAGTCGCTGAAACGCTGAAAACCAGTTCGAACGGAGCGCGATCAAGCTCTCTCAGGAAGACAAAACGCGGCATTTCAGCCGGTTTTTCCGCAAACTCTTGATCCGCCGACACCGTATTCAAGAAAGCGGCCGCTCCCCTGACTAAGGCGAGGCCTTGCGCTTGTGTCTCGCATGTCCCGCCTTCGTCTCGGGTGCTGGCGGCACGATGAGCATGCTCCCGGGGCGCCCCCGGCCCCGGCCGGCAGGGAGTCTGCCTGATTGGTGGCTCAGCCTTCGTCACCAACCAAGGGTCATTGTCGAAGGCCCCGTCGTCGTTGGGAACTCTGCGCAAGCCAGTTGGCATCCGCTGACCTGTGCAGGATTGAATCTTGCCACCACGCCACCCACTGGCCAGCGTGGCGACAGGCCAGTGGGTGCCTGGGTGCGATCACTTGGACCGGATATGCGACCCGGATGAGCAAAACATCCGCCGATGCCGGCAAGGGCCGTCAAGGCTCCCCGAGCGCATCGGCCACGGCCTGTTGGAACACCACTTCCTCGGGCGTGATGCCCGTCCAACGCTCAAAAATCTGCATGGCCAGCTGGACCAGCATCTCCACCCCGTCGACAATCGGACAGCCGCGCTCCCGGGCGGTGGCCAGGAAGGGAGTGAGACGCGGATTGGTGATCACATCCACCACTGTGCAGGAGCGATCGACCGAATCCCAGAGCAGCGGCACCGGCTCCCGCTGGGGCGCGCAACCGAGATGGGTGGCATTCATCAGCATGGTGGTGCCCGGCGGCAGGGCCACCTCGCCCTGCCAGGGCTGCCAGTCGGTGGGGACGCCGGAGGCCCTGCGCACCAGCTCAGCCACTTCACGCCCCTGTTCCTCACGGCGGGTGACCAGGGTGAGATGGGCTGCGCCAGCCCAGGCGAGTTCCACAGCCATCGCGCGACCAGCACCACCGGCTCCCAGCATCACCACCCGAGCTCCCTGCAGCGGAGAGACCTTCTCGATCGCCTTGACCAGCCCCTTGCCATCATTGTTATGGCCGATCAGACGGCCCGATTCGATGGTGAGGTAGTTGGCGGCACCGATGGCGCGCACATCGTCGTCGACCTCATCCAGCAGTGGAATCACCGCCACCTTGTAGGGAACCGTGATCCCGATACCCCGATAGCCCAGGGGGCGCAGCGCCGCCACCGCCAGGGCGAGATCCTGCACGTTGCCGATGTCACTCTTCAAAAACTGCCAGTTGAGGCCGTAGTGGGCGTAGACGGCATCGAACATCCGGTCGATCGGGTTTTCCGCCACCGGGTGGCCGAGCATCCCGGTGATCTGTTTCTGGGCTGGGATCATCAACCGCAGGCAAAGAATCCCATCTTGGCCGAACCTGGACATCGCGGCCTGGGCCCCTGCCGCATCATCCTGATGGCACGGCCACTCGGCGGCGGCATGATGCATCGGGCCGATCGGTTGATCAGCCCATCAAGGCAGATCCTGGATCATGCAATCGATGCCAAGTGTCTGCAATGGTTTGACGCGAGAACACGTTCAACGGATGGTCCAGGGATACATTCTTCGAGGCCCGATGGTGACCTCAGTCAACGTTTCTCTGGCCATGGACCCCGACCACGCGACCGTTCAGACTTCCCTGCCCTGGTTGGAGGACGACGACCGGGCCCGCATCGCCGCTGCCCTTCGCTACATGGGCAGGGATCTGCAGCATCGCTCCTACGCGGTGAACTCGGAGCGGCGTGAGCTGCTCTGGCAGGAGATGGACCGTTGCCTCGAACTGGCTGAGCGGATCGACCCTCAGCCCAAGTTGGCGGATCTGGCGAAACCTGGTGAACCGGCGGCTCAGAGACAGAAGGGCAGCAGGTTGGTGTGGCAGGCGGCATAGCCATCCACCAGGGGACCCAGACCGATCTGGTGAACGATGCTGAAGCCCGTGAGACCCTCCACCACCACACCGATCAACAGACCGAGCATGGCGGCGCGGCCGTTGAACAGCTCCACCTTCTTCAGCTGCTCGACGTGGGCCTCGCGGGTCGACTCGGACGAAGCCTAGGACACGGCGGCGGAGCTGTTCATGGCAAAAGGTTGCGTTCTGTAAAGAACCGTAACACGGTGGTTAAGGAAGCGGCGAGCACCTGGGTGGTCGTGTCGTGTGCGTGCTTGCTACCACTGCGGCAATCGCCCCGATCGGCCCTCCATGAATCGAACGCTTCGCTGGGTCGTGGCCGGCGTGCTCGCCGCCGCCCTGCTGCTGGTGGCGGTTGTGGCCCTTCCGTTCGCAGACTGGTTGCCTGGCGGCACCGTCGCCGATGTGCCGACATCGCAGGTGGTGAACGGTTCGGCCTTCAACCGCCTGTTCCCCGAACCGGAGACCGGGGAACAGTTGGTGTTCACGCAGGAGAAGCGAGGGTTCGCCCAGGCCCGTCTGCGCCAGGGAGATGAGCTCAGGGCCCTGCTCTCGATTTCCGATGTGATCACAGCCCCCGATGCCAGGGCCAAGTTCTCCGCCAGCCGTGCCGTGATCAAGGGCTGGCCACTTGTCGAGCAGGGTTCCCAGGCCAGTGCGCTGCTGGTGGCCGATCGCTTTCAGGTGAAGGTGATCGGCCAGGGGGTCGGCATGGATCCCCAGCAACGTCATGCGGTGCTTGAGGCCTTTGATCTGACCGGTCTTGCGGCCCTCAAGCCTGCCCTCACCGGCGCGGTTCCTCTGCGCCTGCTCCTCGCCAGGGCCGAGGTGAGCGCATGAGCGGCACGGTTCTGGAGCGGCTCGAGCGCCTGCCGCGCCGTGGTCTCACTGTGCTGGCCCTGAAGGGGGTCAGCACCCTGGTGCCGGGGACGTGGCACAACATCACCAGTGCCGATGCGCTGATTGCCGATGTGCTCGGCGATGACGACCCGGCGTTGATCGCGTCCGTGCGACGCCGCGCCGATGCGCTGAGCCGTGCCCGTCATGAGGGTTACGGACGTGCCCTCAGCCTCTACGACGCGGTGAACCGCTCCCAGAAGGCCGCCGGCGGGCTGCGCATCGCCGCCAATCTGGGTGGCGCCCTGCCACTGGTGAAACGGCTCGCGTCTCTGACTCCTCCTTCAGAGAAGCTGCAGGCGGTGGATCTGGCCCTCAAGGTCTCGGCAGAGATGCTCGCCTTCACCCAGGCAAATGGCCTGCCCGGCGACAGCTTTGCCGAATTCGCGGCGTCCCTGCGGGACTACGGCACTGAAGCGCGGGTCCGGATGGCCGCGATGATCTGCTTCGATGCCCTGCTTCCCCTCGGTGATCAGGCTCTCCAGGGGCTGGATGGTCTGTTGGGCCAGGTGGGATCCAGCGATCTCCGCCAGTGGCCGGCCTATCGGCGCATGGCCGCTCTGCTGCCCGGCCGGGGCGATCAGGCACACCTTGGTTTTCTACGTCGCGGCGTGGAGCCATGGCTCGACTGGTCCGAAGGGCTGGTCAGGCAGCTGGGGCTGACGGGACAGCGCGCCGTCCATGCCCTCGAGGGGGCGATCGGCCCCTGGCAAGGGGGCTTCGATCAGCTGGCCGTGTTCCTCGATGCCTTCACCGACACCTACTCGCACACCGGGGTGCAGGCGGTGGCCAGGCGCCTGGTGGAGCGGGCCGCCGCCGAAATCTGAGCTGGATGGAACTGATCTCCCGATGTCCGGTCGGTGCCAGCTGATCCGATGGCTCCCAGTCCAGACCCTGTGCCTGCTCCAGGACGGGGAGCCCGCGTCGATGGCGGGGCCAACTGCCTGGCCCCGCGCCCTGAGGATCAGTCGGTTCCGATCCTTGCCCAGGGCGACACCACCGACAAGCGCGAACGCACTGCCAGCGGGAACACCAGCAGCGCCCAGGCCCCCAGCAGGATCAGCTGGGCGGCGAGCGGGAGCGGCCGGGCGGTGATGGCCACCAAGCCACCGAGATAAAGGAACCACCACAGCCCCTGGAGCAGGTTGAGCGGGGCGTGGGGCTGCTCGTCGGTTTGTTCGCCGGTCTGCACAGCCCCATGGTGTTGCCCAGGCTGCCGGCCCTGGAGGGCCAGCCACACAAAGCCGATCGCCGGCAGCAGCACGATCAGCACGGCACCGCGCAGGGAGGTGGTGCCGCACCAGCTGATCGCCCAGGTAGCCAGCACGAAGGCCAGCGGGCACCAGAGCCCGGCGCAGGGAAGTCGGTAGGGCCGAAAGGTGGCCGGGAGCTGGATGCGCAGGGCGGCCAGGCTGACCGGGCCCATGGCCAGGGCAATCACCAGGGTGGCCGTGAGAAGACTCACCACGTTCTGCCACCCGGGCCCGATCAGCAGCATGCCGATGCCCAGGATGAGAGAGATCAGCAGAGCCACCGACGGCACGGCCTGGCGATTGATCCGGCCGAGCACGTTGGGCAGCAGACCGCAGCGCCCCATCATCCAGCCCACCCGAGAGGCGGCCCCCATGTAGGCCATGGCGGTGGCCGTGGGTGACACCACTGCATCCAGAAGCAGCAGTCGGCCGACCCAGCCCAGGCCCAAGCCAAGGGCCAGGGCCACCAGCGGTCCGCCGTGGGCGCTGAGGCGGAGCGCGGCCCAACCGGCGGAGAGCTGGTCGGGGGGCACCGCGACGAGAAAGGCCAGTTGCAGCATCAGGTAAATCAACAGGGAGATCCCCAGTCCCAGGGCCATCGCAACCGGCACGGTGCGCTGCGGTTGGCGGGCTTCTCCGGCCAGGTCCATGGCCGTGCGAAAGCCCAGCAATGAGAACAGAATCCCGCCGCTGCTGATCGCCCGCACCATGCCCTCCAGGGTGGCCCCCGCCGGCTGGGCCACGGGTACCAGGTTGGTCCAGTGGCCGGACCTCAGCATCAGGGTGATCGAGACGACCAGGGGGACCACCAGCTTCCAGCTGGTGAGGCCGTCGATCCAGCGGGCCAGCCAGCCCACTCCGGCCAGGTTGATCCAGGCCAGCACGACCAGGAGCAGGCTGGCCAGGGCCAGGCCGGCGCCGCTGAGCACCTGGCCGGCACCCTCGTCGGCGGTGAGCCAGGGAGCACTGCTGGCGAGGTACTGCATCACCGCCATCACCTCGATGCTGGGGAGAGCCAGATAGGAGACCCAGGCGCACCAGCCGCCGATGAAGCCGGCGGTGCGGCCGTGACTGAGCAAGGGGATCTGGGCGAGGGCCCCGGAACTGGTCACCAGGGCCCCGAGCTCTGCAAACACCAGGGCCAGGGCAAAGGCCAGGAGTCCCCCCAGCAGCCAGGCGCCGAGGGCGGCCGGTCCGGAGAAGCGCGCGGCATAGAACGGGGCGAACAGCCAGCCAGACCCAATGGTGCTGGTGACCACGGCCAGAGTCATCGAGCGGAGACCGAGCTGGCGGGAGAGGCCGGTATCGCTCATCGACGGGAGGGGAGCAGCTTGGCTGCGGTCATCCTGCAGGCGGACTGGACTCCACGCGGTTCAGATGTGGCCCCATGGACACAATCTCCACAGCCCCGAGAAGATCATCCGCAGATTGCACACATCAGAGCAGTTCCTCAACCAGAGTCAGTCCCTCAACGTTGGGCGATGGGATCAGAGTGATAGTCCGGTCTGCTTGATGCAACCGGTGATTCTTGTCTGAATCCATGCAGAGACCCAGCCGCAGAGCTTTCAGGCAAGCGTCCGGCAGCAGGTAACGCCTGGGAACGTCTCAGGTTGCGTTGTGTGGGTGACGATCGACACGGCCATGGACGTGCCCTGGAGAAGGAGATCTTCCCGGAAGACGACCCCGGTGATCAGAGCATGGAGGTGGGCTTCAGAGCCTTGAATGCGCCGATCCAGGCATCATGCAAGCGGTCGCGCTTCCCAGCGCCGGACAACGATCCGAGGATCCATGAAGTTAGGCTGAAGCATGGTTTGGCCACTGCCAGGTTGATGGCGAACCATCACAGCCGAGCTTCAACGCGTCCTCCGCACTCCGCAGGTTCTGATTGATCGATGACAAGCTTCCCTCTGGCGATGCAAGCGTTGGCTCTTTTGGGTTGCCTGGCACCCATCGCCCTGGCCACATCGGCGGCTGAAGCAGCGCCTGAGCCGCTTCGGTTCGTCTTGATTCCGAAAGTGACCCATCCCTGGTTTGAGGCCGTGCGAGAGGGTGCCGAAGCGGCCGCCCGCATGATCGAACAACAGACCGATACCACTGCGGTCATCGAGTATCGCCCCCCGCCAGGGCGGAGGTCGGCCTACAGGCCTCGATCCTCCAGGCGGCAATTCACTCCAAACCCAGCGGCATCACGATTGATCTGCTGGATGCAGATCGGCTCAGCTCCCTGCTGAAGCAAGCCCAGCTCCAGGGCATTCCTGTGACTGTGTTCGACTCGGAACTCCCGGCTGATCTGGGGATCACGAGCATTGGCAATGATTTCTGCGTGCAGGCGAGCATCGCTGCCGAGCGCCTGGTCAAGCTGCTCGGAGGTCAGGGGGAGGTGGCCATCATGCAAGGCGTGCCCACAGCGCCGAACCATGCCATCCGCGTCGAATGCCACCGGAAGGTGTTTGCGCGCCATCCCGGCATCACGGTTGTGGCATCACCCATCGATGGCGACAACATCGCCACCGCCGAACAGATGGCTACGGCAACGATGCGCCGTCACCCCCGCCTGAAGGGCTGGGTCGTGTCCGATGCCGGCGGCGGCATCGGCATCGGTCGTGCCATCCAGGCACTGGGCAAAACGGGCGAGGTCCGGGTGGTCGGTCTGGATGACCTGCCTGAACTTGTCCAGCTGATCAGGAGCGGGGTGGTGGATTCCACCGCTGCCACCAAACCCCGTTCGCAGGGTTACTGGTCGGTGCTTAGCCTCTGGCAGCAGGGTCTGGGTGCTCCACCGATCCAGCGGATCGACACCGGAATCGCCGTGCAGGGCTCGGCGACGAACCATCGATAGGAAGGATGATCTCCGTTTCAGGGGTCGTTGCCTTCCCCTGCCAGGAGGGTGAGCAGCAGCGATTGCCAGCGGCCAAGGCCGATCCTGCCCTCCACCACCGGCAGGAAGCTGATTGCCCAGCGTCAGGGCAATCAGGTGGACGTGGGAATTGCGCGGTTCATCCGACGGCATACCCGGGCGCAGGTGGAGATGGTTGTGGAGCCAGGGGCGCTCTGGTGCTGCCAGCTCAAGAGAGAAACGCTCGATGTCAGCCAGCAAGCGCTCCTCGTTCTCGTTGAGGGCCAGAGCAGTGGTGGTGTGCTGTCCCGTGGCGACCAGCAGGCCGTCGCTGATCCCACTGCGATCGATCAGAGCCTGCAGGTCCGTCGTGATGTCATGGCAGCAGAAGGAGCCGGCCGTCTGCAGATGGAGGCGGTGATGCAAGTGCTGGGCCATCGGCGAGGTGGGGCGGACATCGATGACCATCAAAACGACCGACGTGCAGACCGCCAGCTCCAACGTCCTGCCTGCTCTCAGCTGGCGTGACTTCCATCCTCCGGAGCCTCCATGGCTTCCTGTAGCGGCTCATTGATCAAAGCAATATAGAAGGAAGCTGATTGTTCCTCCCAGATGAGCGATCGGATGCTCCTTATGCTCCATCGAGCCTGGGGATGGGGTTCCCCATCCAGCGCGGGCTGGCCCTGGGTGGAACCGTGGCCCAGCCCCTGCTGGGAACTCAAGCGTTGGTGTTTCTCTCGCCCCGCCTGAGGCTGTTCGCTCGTGCCGACATCGGCGGTTTCGGAGTCAACAACGCCGTTGATGACTCCTGGAATGCCCAAGCCGGCTTCGGTTACGCCATCGGCAACCCGACCGAGCTGAATCTCTCCTGGCGCCATCTGGAGCTTGGCGGCAGCAACGATGGCCTTCAAGATAATTCCTACAATATCAACGAGAACGGCCTTGAAGTTGGCCTGAAGTTCTTCCTTTAGGCAGCCCTCACCCCTCGATCACAGACGGATCAGCCATGGCCTGAATCGAACGTCGCCAAACCAGATAGGGAAGGATGGTGATCATCATCAGCACTCCGTAGACCCCCGAGGGAAGGCTGTAGGCCGATAGCCCCATCTCCGGACCGGAGCCCCCCACCAACAGGGCTCCCACCGCGATCCCCACCGTGCCGTTCTGGAAGCCGCTTTCGATGGCAACAGCGCTCACCTGACTGGCGGGAAGGCGAAGGATCTGGGCCACTGCCGTACCGATGGCCAGCATCCCCAGGTTGAGCAACAGCAACACCGGACCAAGTGAAGTGAGGTTGGCGACCAGCGTCTGCCATTCGCTGAGAATCGTGATCGCCAGGATCAGCACAAACAGGCCGTTGGCCATCTGTTCGCAGGGGCGCTCCCAGCGCTGGGTCAGCGCCTGCCTCCGCTGACGCAGGAGCACCCCCAGCAGCACAGGCAGGGTGGTCATCACAAACATCTTCAGGCCCAGTCCGGTGATGCTCACGGCCGGGAGGGCCGTGCCCATCAGGGCACGCCCTCCCACCGTGAGGATGAGGGGCAGGGTGATGGTGGTGATCAGGCTGGCCAGGGCTGTGAAGGAGATCGACAGGGCCACATCACCTCGCGCCAGGCGGGTCATGACGTTGGACGTGATTCCCCCCGGACAACAGGCCAGCACGAGCACCCCCACGCCCAGTTCGCCTGGCAGGCTGAACAAACGGATCAGCAGAAAGGCCACCAACGGCAGCAGGACAACCTGACAAAGCACCCCCGCCAGCAGCGGATGGGGCCGACGCAGAGAAAAACCGAAGTCGGCTGGAGTCAGGGACATCCCCAGCGTCAACATGATGAAGGCAAGCGCCAGGGGAAGGGCAACTGTGAACATGCCGGCAACAGAAGTGGGGGCATTCTGATGTGGCCCCTCTCTCAGACCACACCTGTTCATTCCGGCAGCGAGCCGCTGAGGTGTGGCGACCGGCTCAGTTGTCGATGAACACCGAATGGGCCGTCCTCACGACCCGTGGATCGGGCTCACCGACGACGTCGTGATCTTTGTGCTCGTAGTCCAGGGCGTGGAGGACGCTGCGGATGGCGCCGAGACGGGCCCGGCGCTTCTCGTTCGAGTTGACGATCGTCCATGGCGCCACGAGGGTGTCGGTGGCGAGCAGCATCTCGTTGCGCGCTTCGGTGTACGCGTCGTACTTCTCCACACTGACCTCATCGATGGGCGAGATCTTCCACTGCTTGAGCGGATCTTCGCGCCGGTCGTCGAAACGCAGCTTCTACCTGGCCTGCGACACGGTGAACCACATCTTGAAGAGCAGAATCCCACTACTGACGAGTGACTGTTCAAAGGGAGGAACCTGGCGCAGAAACAGGGCGTGCTCCTGCGGTGTGCAGAAGCCCATCACCTTCTCGACGCCGGCCCGATTGTACCACGACCGGTCGAACATCGTGATGTCGCCGGCTGACGGCAGGTGCGGCACGTAGCGCTGGAAGTACCACTGGGTCAGTTCGGCATCGTTGGGCCTCGGCAGCGCCACATGTTCACTGCCGTGAGGATTCTGATGTTCGCGGAAGCGCTTGATCGATCCACCCTTGCCCGCCGCATCGCGACCTTCGAACAGGAGCACCACGCGCAGTCCGACAGCCTTGATGTGACGCTGCGCCTTGAGCAGTTCGATCTGGAGTGCTTCAAGGTCTCGTCTGTAGTACGTCTTGTCAATCGATTCGCCGTAGGGGCGATCGTTCTGCATCTCCTCGATCGTTGCGACGGGGGATGGGCGGTGCTTCTTGCTCATGGGCCTGCCTGAACCGGGCGGAGCGGTCTATGCCCACCACCAACGGTAGCTCCGACAAGCAAACATCACATCACTTCGCCTGTTCCCACGCACCCAGATGGGCCCGCATCGTTGAACAGGAGGCCCACTTGCGGCGCATCGGATGCATGCCGAGCCACACCACCTGCACATCCGGCTTCTGAGCCCATTCGCGCACACGGGCCTTGAAGGCCGCCTTAGCGTTGGTGGTCATCCAATCCGGTCCACCTTCTCCAGCTCATCGCACTCGACATCCATGGTGAAGGCGACCTGCTGGCGCAGCTCGTGCAGGGCGTTATCGCTTCGTTTCCGTTCAGGCAGGCGACAAGATCGTTCTTGATCCTGGTGCTCACGGCATCTGGATTGGTGACCTTTGCATCGAGCAGCGAGCGGCTTGCGCCATCGACGCGCGCGCCGGCAGCTCAAGTGCCACTCCGCCGAGGGCGGCGAAATAGGGGCTGGATGCGTGCGGCTGCCCAGGCAGTGTGGTCGATGCCATCATCGCGAGAGGCTGTTGCACTGCCCGACGCGCCAGGCTGGGGGAATCGCCTGCTGCCGGGGACAGCTCCACGCCGATGTGTTTCTCCAGCAGCGCCAGCTTTGTGGTGGCGGCCACCCTCTTGCCCCTGGGGGTGGCCTCCGTGCGCTACTGCCGGCGCCACCAGCGCGGCGATCTGATGCCCCTGGCCCTCTCGCCCCTGTTCTTCTCGACGCAACAGGCCCTCGAGGGTGTGGTCTGGCTTGGCCTGGCGCCCGGTGGCCCCGACGGTCTCGTGCACTCCGCCGCGCTCGCTTATCTGTTCTTCGCCTATGCCTTCTGGCTGGCCTGGTTTCCCTGGTGCGTGTTGCGTCTGAACCGGCAGGAGCCCCCTGGCCTGCGGCGACGCCTGCTGCAGATCCTTCTGATGCTGGGCCTGCTGCTGGGTGCAGGCCTCTGGTTGCCCCTGCTGCTGAATGGTTCCGTGTTCCAACCCGCCGTGGTGCACGGATCGCTCAACTACACCACCACTCTGTTGGCCAATGGCTGGATCAACCTGGGCTTCGGCAGCAGCGTGTATGGCCTGCTGATCACCGCACCGTTGCTGCTCAGCGGCTCGGGTCGGCTGCGCTGGTTCGCTGGCGGCATTCTCGGCGCCTTTCTGATCACCCACCTGGCCTACGGCTACGCCTTCACCTCGGTGTGGTGCTTCTTCAGCGCGGTGCTGTCAGGGTCGCTGCCCTGGATCCTCAGGGATCCGAAGCCCGTGGAGCATCCCAGCCACGCCTAGCTTGCAAGTTTCTGCGCGGCTGGGTAGCGGTTGGTGGGATCAGGCCTGGTCGCGGCGAGGCTCTGCCGAACCCATGGCGTGGAGCTCCATCACCTGCTCGGGTCTGAGGTTGAAATCCAGGGCACCGTTGCTGGTGGGGACCGCCAGATGGAGGGGCAGCGCCTCACTGGGCCGTGGCACCAAGGCATCCAGATCGAACTGGGCCGATCCGCTCGGAATCGTCGAGCCGTTCTTGGGAACCATCTCTTCGCTGCGATTGGGCAGGCTCCACTCCTGACCCATCGAATCGCTCAACACGAGTTCAGCCTTGTGATCCAGGCTCGTTTTGGCATCGAGAGCGCTGAAGCGGATGCGCATGCCGGAGGGGTACTCCGGGAAGGGCTGCTCAAAGACCTGGGCCGTGAGGCGATGGCCCGCCCGATCGCTGAGCGACCAGCTGCTGTCCGTCGCCAGTGCTGGGGCAGCTCCCACCATGAACGCCAGCAGCAGCGGCAGAACACTCAGCGCCCAACGGGCCAGACGGGCTCGAACACGGATCCTGGAAGACATGGCTTTAAAGGCATAAAGGCTTATTAACACTAATACAGCTGCGACGCCGAGTCGTCGCTTTCCGCAGAACGGCATGGGGGCGCCGCGCAAAGCCGGAGACCCCATCCAGGGCACCGCCGAGCTCGCATCGAGACAGCAGCGCCAGCCAGGCCGGCGCACCCGGGGCCGCAAGCGCCGTAATACCCACAGCCCAGGCCCAAAGAAAGGCTTGCCTCTTCCTCTTTATGCGGCTACTGTCATAGAAGTGAGCACCACACCGCCATGGCCGTCGCCACTGCCCCCTCCATCTCCCTGGTCGCCGCGGCCGGAGGTGGATCCCTGCTGTTCCGCCAGCTGTTCGATGCCGACACCGGCACCTTCACCTATCTGCTGGCGGATGTCCCCAGCCGCCAGGGGGTTCTGATCGATTCGGTCTACGAGCAGCACGCCCGTGATCTCTCCTTGATCCGCGAACTGGGCATCGAACTCGTCGCCTCGATCGATACCCACGCCCACGCCGACCACGTCACCGGCAGCTGGCTGATGCATGACGCCACCGGCTGCGCCATCGCCCTGTCCGCCGCGGCCCGTGCCGACAACGTCACCCTGCCGCTCAACCATGGCGACCGTGTGACCTTCGGGGGGCGTTCCGTCGAGATCCGCAGCACCCCCGGCCATACCAATGGCTGCATCACCGTGGTGCTCGACGACCACTCCATGGCGTTCACCGGCGATGCGCTGTTGGTGCGCGGCTGCGGCCGATGCGATTTCCAGCAGGGCAACGCCCATACCCTCTGGAACTCGATCAAAGAGCAGATTTTCACTCTGCCGGAGAGCTGCCTGCTCTATCCCGGCCACGATTACAACGGCCGCAGCGTCAGCTCGGTCGTGGAGGAGAAGGCCTTCAACGCACGGCTGGGTGGCGACGCCACCGAGCGGGATTTCGTGGGCCACATGGAGAACATGAAACTCCCCCATCCCCACAAGATCGCCGAGGCACTGCCGGGCAACATGCGCTCCGGCAAACCCCGCGAGACCAGCCCCAAGGCCACCTGGGCGCCCCTGGCCCGCAGCTATGCCGGGCTGCCCGAACTCACCCCCACCTGGGTGGTCGCCCACCAGAGCGATCTCACCCTGCTCGACGTGCGCTCCGCCGAGGAATTCAACGGCCCCGATGGTCGGGTGGCCGGCAGCCTGCTGATCCCCCTGCCGGATCTCGAAGCCCAGGCCTCCAGCATCCCCACCGATCGCCCCGTGGTGGTGGTCTGCCATTCGGGCAGCCGCTCCGCCCTGGCCACCCAGCAACTGCTCAAGGCCGGCCGCTGGCAGGTGGCCAACCTGCGCGGCGGCCTCAGTCGCTGGGCGGCTGAGGGCTACCCCCTGGAAGGCGTCAAAGCCTGAAGACGGATCCAGCGGCAACGGTCATCCGCTCAACACGCCTGTCCTCTCCCAGAAGCATGGCGTCGACCAAGACCATCACGACTCCCAAGACACCTAGTACCCGCAAAGCCACCACCACGATGACCACCACCAAGGCCATGTCCAGCCACAGCCCGATCACAGCCCATGAGCTGGCCGACCAACTGGCCGCCCGGGATGTCACGGTGATCGACGTGCGTGAACCGATGGAATACGTCGGCGGCCATATCGCCGGCAGCCTCAACATTCCCCTGTCGCGCATCACGGAGGCCGACCTGCCCCAGGGGCCGCTCGTGCTGGTCTGTCAGAGCGGAAACCGCAGTGCCAAGGCTCTGGCCCTGCTGCAGCAGCTGGGCCGGCAGCACCCCCTCACCGATCTGCCTGGCGGTGTGCCCGCCTGGCAGCAAGCCGGCTTCCCGGTGCGCAAGCTCAAGGGAGCGCCCCTGCCCCTGATGCGCCAGGTGCAGATCGCCGCAGGCACGCTGGTGCTGCTGGGGGTGATTCTGAGCCAGGCGGTGGCGCCGGGCTGGATCTGGCTGAGTGGCTTCGTGGGTGCCGGCCTCACCTTCGCGGGCATCAGCGGCTTCTGCGGCATGGCCCGCCTGCTGGCGGTGATGCCCTGGAACCGGGTCTCGATGTGATGGCCGCCACGATCCATGCGGCAACCGAGCTCTCTTTCACCATGGTGCTGATGCTGCTGGCAGGCGGGGCCCTGATCGGCTTCCTGCTGGCGGTGCTCGGGGCCGGCGGCTCGATCCTGCTGCTGCCCCTGCTGGTGAGTGGTGCGGCGCTGCCTACCAAGGCTGCCGTGCCGCTCTCCCTGCTGGTGGTCACCCTGCTGGCCCTCGGCAATGTGGGGCCCTACATCCGCCGCGGTCAGGTGGCGATCAGGCCCGGCCTGGTGCTGGGGGTTCCGGCCCTGGCCGGCAGCTGGATCGGCGGCTCCATGGTCAAGGCCGGCTGGATCGCCGAGATGGTGCAGCTGGGGATCTTCGCGGCAGCGGCTCTGGTGGCCTCCTGGCTGCTCACCCGCCGCAGTGCCCTCCAGGAAGCGGCCAACGGCGGCAACACAACCGGTTTTCCGCTGGCCCTGGCGGCGCAGGGAGTGCTGGTGGGCCTGCTCACCGGCATCGCCGGCGTGGGCGGCGGCTTCGCCATCGTTCCCGCCCTGGTGCTGCTGGCTGGACTGCCGATGGCGCTGGCCAGCGGCACCAGCCTGCTCCTGATCGCCACCAACTCACTGGTCGCCCTGGCGGCCCTGGGTCACTGGCCAGGCCCCGAGCTGCCCTTGATGCTGCCCCTGCTCGGCGGTGGCGCCATCGGTGCCGTGGCTGGGCAACGCCTCGCCCCCCACCTGCCGGACCGGATCCTGCGCCAGGGCTTTTCCGCCCTGCTGATCGGCTCGGCCCTGCTCACCGGTTTCGAGGCCTGGCGCCGCCAGCCGCAGGCCACCCCGACCATCCCAGATCCACCCACGCCTGCCCTGCCTGCCCAGCGATGAGCCCACAACGCACCTTCCAGTTCCGGCTGCGCAGCAGCCATGCCGCCCCCGATCGCGCCACCGAGGGGCTGGTGGTGGAGTTCCTCACCGACTCCGGCCAATGGGAACCGCAGCAGCTCAGCCTGACGATGCCGGGCTTCCGGATCTATCTGATCGCACTGCTGCTCTGTCAGCACGTCTATCTGGTGGCCAACGCCCGGGAAAAGGCGATCCCGTTGCAACAGGTGGAGGCCGATTTCGTTGTGACCACCAGCAGCGACTGGATCATCGACAGCGTCGACGGTGACTTCCGCATCCGGCTCGATGCCAACGCCAGCGCGCAGGAGCGCAATCTCGCCGATGCCGACGCGATCGCCTACATGCAGGAGCGCATGAAGCTCTGCCCGATCTCCCGCAACCTGCCGGAGAGTGTGCGCAAGCGCATCGACCTCACCGCCCTGAGCTGAACTCGGGACGATTGATCCAGCACCTGAGAGCCCGTGGAGCCGCCCGACACCCCCAGCGGCAAAGCCGCAGCAAGCAGCGTCGATGTGGCCCAACTACGCCGCGACTACCGCCGCGAGGGTCTGCGCCGCGCTGATCTCGATGCCGATCCCGTTGCCCAGTTCCGGCTGTGGTTCCAGCAGGCCACTGCGGCGGAACTGCTGGAGCCCAACGCCATGGTGCTCTCCACCACCGATGGCCACCGCCCCAGCTCACGCACCGTGCTGCTCAAGGCGTTCGATGATCGCGGCTTCGTGTTCTTCACCAACTACCAGAGCCGCAAGGCCAGCGAGATCGCCAGCGATCCCCAGGTGAGCCTGCTGTTCCCCTGGTACGGGCTGGTGCGTCAGGTGGCGATCCTGGGGCAGGCGGAGCGGATTTCGGCGGCGGAATCCCTGGCTTACTTCACCTCCAGGCCCTTCGGCAGCCGCCTCGGGGCCTGGGTGTCGCAGCAGAGCACGGTGATCAGCTCCCGCCAGATCCTGGAGATGACCTGGGAGGAGATGAAGCGGCGCTTCGCCGATGGAGAGGTGCCCCTGCCCTCCGCCTGGGGCGGCATTCGGGTGGTGCCGAACGAGTTCGAGTTCTGGCAGGGTCGCCAGAACCGTCTACACGATCGCTTCCGCTACAGGCTCCGGCCAGAGGGCGGCTGGGCGATCGAACGCCTGGCTCCCTGATCCTCTCGCCGTGTTGGGCCCCACGACAGGGGCGGCGGGCTTGCGCAGGCTCTCGATCCCCATCCAGATCACACTCAGACCGATCATCAGAAACGAGAGCGCTCCTACCCCCGCCAGGATCCGCAGACCCAGCGGCATGCCTGGCGAGGGCGGCAGATCGTCGTCGTCAGGGAGGCCCGGGCTGCCGGGTCGGGCCGGTGGGCGAGGAAGGTGCTGGGGACGCGCCGGTCGATGCGGCTGGCTCACGGACGGCCTGATTGGCTGGAAAGCCCATTGTGGAGCGCGATTCGCACCGGCTTTCGTCCAGGCTGGGCAGCGATTGTGCCCCAGTGGCTCCGTGTTCTTCCAGATCCGCCACGAACTCCACTACGCCTATGCCAGGCCCGTGTTCCTGGAACCGATGACCCTGCGGCTCACCCCGCGCCAGGACTGCACCCAGACCGTGCTCAGCCACCGCCTGCAGGTGCGTGATCCAGCCGACGGCGCAGCGGCGGTGCTCGAACCCGGCGGCGGCGACGGGCTGGTGCTCTGGTTCCACAAGGAACGCCAGACCCTGCATCTCCAGGTGGAGATGCAGGTGGAAACCCACCGCGACAATCCGTTCGACTGGATCGTGACCGAGCCGGCAGCCCGGCATCTGCCGCTCACCTACACACCGGCTCTGCGCGCAGCCCTGGCGCCCTGCCTGGGTGGGCCGCAGCATCCGCAGGTCAGCGCCTGGGCTGCCGAGCTGGCCGAATCCGTGCAGGGATCCACCACCGACTTTCTGATGGCCCTGGCCGATCAGATTCACCACGGCTTCCACCATGTGGGCCGGCCCGATGGGGCAGCGCTGCAACCGGAGCAGACCCTGCAGGAGCGCACCGGGGCCTGCCGCGACACGGCGGTGCTCTACGTGGCCGCCTGCCGCAGCCTCGGCCTGGCGGCCCGCTTCGTGAGCGGCTACTCGATGCACCATCCACCCGAGGTGAGCGAGCACGAGCTGCACGCCTGGGCGGAGGTGTATGTGCCCGGCGGTGGCTGGCGCGCCTACGACCCCAGCCTCGGGCTGGCCGTGGCCGATGGCCACGTGGTGCTGGCCGCCGCCGCGGATCCGGAGCTGGCGGCGGCGGTGTCCGGCACCTACCGGGGCACCGGCGTGACCTCCACGATGGAGTATCGGGTCGACCTGCGCGCCGCCGAGACCCGGAAAGCCCTCGGCTGAGGCAAGGAAACGCCCATGAAAAAACCGCCCCGTTACCAGGGCGGTCAGCTGTGATTGGAAGCAGGTATTGCCGTTCTGCAGGCCCGGAGATCGGGCAAGCAGGTCAGCAACAGATCAATCAGCAATCAGGCCGGTCAGAGATGATCGGCTCGGCTGTGATCACCAGCGGTTGCCGCCGCCACCACCACCGCCGTAGCCACCACCACCGCCGCTGGGACGGGGCTCGGCCTTGTTGACACGGATGGCACGACCCATCCACTCCACGTTCTGGAGATCATCGATGGCCTTGGCTTCATCAGCCTCGTTGGCCATCTCGACGAAGGCGAAACCGCGCTTGCGGCCGGTTTCACGATCGAGAGGAACGCTGCACTTGCGCACCTGTCCGTATTCGGCGAACAGCTGCTGGAGATCTTCCACTTCGGCATCGAAGGAAAGATTCCCGACGTAAATAGACATGAACTCGTTGAACTATGAACCGATCCGAAAACAGCCCCCAAGAAAGTTATGAGCTCGCTTAAGAGAAATCTTGAGATCGGCTTTTACCTTACAGCACCAGGGACAGCCCCCGGACCGTCCTGCGCGAAGACGGTGCAGCTGGCCAGCTCGCAGTACTGCGCCTCGGCCATCGAATCCAGAGAAAAACTGGTCCAGGTGGCGCAGGCTTCTGGAACCGCCGCCACCACGGGCCAATCAATCCGGCGACGGCCGTAGGTGAGGCCCACGCAGGTGAGGGAGCGGTCGTCCGCCATCAACGACCAGAGCACGTGCAGGTCGGGGCGTTGGTAGGGGATCGGCTGGGTCTGCAAAGGCTGCTCGGCCATCACACCCGGCAGGAGCTCGAGCCGGCGCTGGTTCTCCCAGCTGAGGTAAGCGCCATCTTCGGTGGGATAAAACCAGCAGGTTTCGTTTTCGGCATCGCGCAACGGGAAAGCATCGAGACGCTCGACGCCGCTGATCGACATGCGGCTGGCGGGATGGCCATCGCCAGGCACTGGCACGCTGGTGCTGACTTGGCGATCGCTGACTTCGTTGTCGCTGACTTCGTTGTCGCTGAATGCGCTGCCGCTGATCGCATAGACGCCGATCCAGAGGCTGCGGGGGTCGAAATGGGGCACCACGGCATCGCAGAGCCTGGAGCGGCGGCCGTCGACCGGCTCGATCGGATCGGAACCAGTCGCATCGGCCTTGCCGGAGTCAATCAGAGCCTGCAGGGACCCGGGCCAGTCATCCGGCAGGCGGAAGAGACGCAGGGCCACGCCACTGCCTACACCGCGGCGCTGGGCCTCCACCAGAGAGGGCCAGTCAGCGCCATCACCGGGCAGCAGAGCCTCGGGGGCCACAACAAAGACGAGCAGATGAGCCATGGCCCTCGCCGAGGCGACAGAAACTCCGGAGATAGCAAAGCCCGGCTGGCGCCTGCCAACCGGGCTGGAGATCACGGCCGTGAAGACCGCTGATCCAGAACTCAGCCGAGGCCGATCTGGCTCAGGATGCCCTGGCCGGTGAGCAGCTCGGTGGCAAGGCCGATCACGAAGCCCAGCATGGCCAGGCGACCGTTCCAGGTCTCAGCGAAGGCAACGAAACCGAAGCGGGAATCAGAGGTGGTCATCGGGTTGTAACGATGTGTTGCCACCACTGTAACAGGGTATGAAGAGTTATGGGCGCTTCTCGGCGCAGGGAAGCGGGTGATAGCCGTTGCCGTTCTCCTGCCAGCCCAGATAGGCCGTGCCCGGCAGGGCCTCCTGCAGCGGTTCCGCCGGAGGCGTGCTCGGATTGCGGGCATACGCGCTGCCGTCGTGGATGAGCAGGGCGTAAAAGCCATGGCCGGCATCGATCCGCACCCGGCTGATCAACTCCTTCCAGCCGCCCCGGAGCCGACTGGTCACGATCAGGGGGTCCTTGAACAGAGACATGCGGCTGATCGGCTCCAGTGTGCCGTGCTGGTTCTGGAAGATCAGCAGGGAGCAACCACCGGTGCCGCAGACCGTCGGGCCGATCACCGTGGCCACCACCTCCTCGCTGCCGTCGCCGTTGAGGTCGACCCGGTTGTAGGCGTAGCGCAGGTTGCCGGCGTTGAGACAGGCCTGCTGGCGGATGTGGCGGCGCGCCTGCTTCCACTCCTGGGTGCCGTGATCGGGACCATGGCCATCGGCATCCACCGCCGAGGCGGGAAACAGGGCATGCAGCAGGGCCTTCTCCACCGCCGCATCCGGCGTGGCCAGGGGAGGTACGGCGCGCAGCACCTGGGGCTCGGCGGGAGTCCTTGCCCGAGGTGCATCGCCAGACGCGGCGCCCATGCCTTCCGCCGCTGTTGCCGCGAGGGGTTGCAGCATCAGACTGGAGGCCACCACACCCAGCAGAATCGGCAGACCGGAAGCCCAGGATCGACGGCGCCCCGATTGATCGGTCCCGGGAGCCGAAGAGAAGCGGATACGGATCACAGGGAGTGAGCTCACGGATACACAGAGCACAGGACCAGATGTGTTCAATCAGCCAGGGTTCAGCCTGCCTGAGTTCAGCCTGCTTGTCCCGGCGCATCGGGTGACGACAGCACGGTGAGGGGCACCACCAGCTCCATCAGTTCCAGGGGAGCCTTCGGATCGGGCGGCACCATCACCAGCATGGTGTGGGCATTGGGGCGGGTGTCCGGCTGTTCTTCCAGGATCTCCACCGCCAGCAGGGTCTGGCGAAACAGGCGGCCCTTCGCCTCCAGCAACTGCACGAAAATGTCAGGGGTCCAGCGAGCGCCGGGGCCGCGGCAGGGATAGGCCTCCAGCAGATCAAGAATCTCCAGTTCCTCCAGCATCGGCGTGGTCTGCTCGTCCCAGACCAGCAGGGCCGCGCTATCGAGGGCATTGGTCTGCAACAGGTCAGATTCGGCCGTCAGCAGGGCTTCGAGCGACACCTCGGTGTCATCCCGTTCAATCGTCTGGAGCAGAGCTTCCAGCACCACCTGGGTGGAGTCATCGATCTGATCGCCATGGCAGGCGAGCAGATTGGTGATCGCCTGCTCGATCTCCTCGGCCGGCAACACCATCAGCAGGGCCTTGCTGATCGCTTCGAGCACGTCGACCGCCTCGATGCCGACGGCTGAATCGGGATCGTCGGTGCCATCGCCTTCTGAGTCGTCGTCAATGTCGACGCCGCCAAAGGCGAGCTCGGGATCGGCCAGAAAGCGATCGATCGCGGTGAGCACCAGGGCCTGCTCCGGGGATAGGGCGCTCATCGGTGGGGGCTGCGCAGTCACCGCAGCATGGCCAGGCCGGTCGCCGCCTGCCCGGCCTCACTCCACCTTCACCACATCGACCGGCCCTGCACCGAGGCGGTTGAGTTCCTCTGCGGCACGGATCGCCGCCTCATGGGTATGGAAGCGGTGGGCTTCGCCGGCCGTGGCGACATCGCTGAGGTGTTGATCCTCTCCCTGCACCGCCAGGAACATGCCGCGGCCGAGGTGCTTGATCACGTAGTGCTCAGCCTGGGTGCAGTCCATCGGGTGGGCTGGATCGATCTCAGGCGCCCAGAAGTGCATTGCAGGGGCTGGTGGGTGCGACCCAGGGTAGATCTGGCGAAGCGGTGATGGGTAAATCTGTGCTGGACAAGTTTCTAACTGACAAGATCTGCACGATCGGAAGCCGTCCAGACTCCCTCGATGGCCATCGTCAACGTCAGCGGGCTCAGCAAGACCTTCCGGGTGGCCGACAAGCAGCCCGGTCTTGGCGGCACCCTGCGCCACTTCCTCCAGCGACGCCATCGCCTCGTGACGGCTGTGCAGGACATCAACATCGCGATCGAACCCGGTGAAATGGTGGGGTTCCTCGGGCCGAATGGTGCCGGCAAGACCACCACCTTGAAGATGCTGACGGGCCTGATTCACCCCAGCGCCGGCACGGTGCGGGTGGCCGGCCATGAACCCTTCCGTAGGCAGGCGGACTTCCTGCGTCAGATCACGCTGGTGATGGGTCAGAAGCAGCAGCTGATCTGGGATCTGCCGCCACTCGATTCGTTGCGGGTCCATGCCGCCGTCTACGGCATCGGCGCGGCCGAGAGCAAGCGCCGGATCGCCGAGCTGGCCGACATGCTGGAACTGGATGAGGAACTGACCCGTCCGGTTCGCAAACTCTCCCTGGGGCAGCGCATGAAGGCCGAACTGATGGCGGCGTTGCTGCATCAGCCAGCGGTGCTGTTTCTCGATGAACCCACCCTGGGACTGGACGTGAACGCCCAGGTGCGGGTGCGTTCCTTTCTGGCCGACTACAACCGCCGCACCGGTGCCACGGTGCTGCTCACCAGCCACTACATGGGCGATATCACGGCCCTGTGTGAGCGGGTGCTGCTGATTCACCAGGGGCGACTCTTTTACGACGGCAGCCTTGAAGGGCTCACCGACCAGTTGGCGCCCTGCCGCCAGGTGCGGCTGGAGTTGCGCCATGTCTTGCCGGCCCGCATGTTCGAGAGCTACGGAACCCTGGAAAGCCAGAACGGCAACGAGGTGCGGCTGCTGATCGAAGGGGATCGACTGACGCAGCAGGTGGGTCGTCTTCTGGCCGATTTCGATGTCTGTGACCTGGAAGTGAACGATCCACCGGTGGAGGAGATCATCGGCCAACTGTTCCGCCAGAGGGACGACCGATGAGCAAGAAGCTGCAGCGGGGATTGCGCCTAGTGCGAGTGCTGCTGAGCAGCCAATACGCGTACATGCTGGAGTACCGCGCCGAGATTGCGCTATGGGCGCTCTCGGGCGTGCTGCCTTTCATCATGCTCGGCCTCTGGAGTGGGGCCAGCGGCAACAACGGCAACGCCCCCACCGCTGAACTCCCATCGCTGGGATTGGATCCCATCGCCCTGGCGCGGTATTTTCTGGCTGTGTTCATCGTGCGCCAGTTCACGCTGGTGTGGGTGATCTACACCTTTGAGGAAGACCATCTCCAGGGCCGGCTTTCGGGCTATCTGCTGCAACCACTGGCGCCGGTCTGGCGGTATGTGAGCGCCCACATCGCCGAACAGGCCACACGTCTGCCCTTCGTGATCGCCCTGGCAGCCCTGTTCTTCCTGCTCTATCCCGCCGCCTTCTGGCTGCCGTCTCCAGCGGCGCTTCTGCTGGCGGTCATGGCCATGCAGCTCGCCTTCGCCCTGCGCTTCCTGATCCAGTTCGCCCTCACCACGGTCTGCTTCTGGAGCGAGCGGGCCAGCGCCCTGGAGCGGCTGCTGTTCATTCCCTATCTCTATCTCTCAGGCCTGATCGCTCCGTTGCAGGTGTATCCCGAACCGGTGCGCCGCCTGGCGCTGTGGACTCCGTTTCCATACATGATTGCGATACCGGCCCAGCTGCTGGCCGGCGAGAAGGTGGATGTCGTCGCCAGCTTTGCCGTGGTGAGCCTCTGGATCGCGATCCTGCTGCCAATCACATGGGTGCTCTGGAAACGGGGATTGCGGCAGTACGGAGCGATGGGGGCATGACGCTCGGCAGCAAGATGAACGGCGGCACCGTGGGGCGCTACTGGCGCACCCTGCGCAGCTTCTGGGGAGCGGCCCTGGCGGCCGAGCTGGAATACCAGATCAACCTGCTGATTGAACTGCTGGCCACAGGTGGCAATCTGGCTGGCAGCCTGTTCGTGTTGTCGCTGTTCTTCCGCTCCGGCCATGGGCTGGGGGGCTGGAGCTGGGAGGCAGCGCTGGTGGTGCTGGGGATGTACACCGTGCTGGATGGCATCGCCAGCACCCTGCTGCAACCCAACCTCAGCACGATCGTGGGTCATGTCCAGAACGGCAGCCTGGATTATGTGTTGCTCAAGCCGATCGACAGCCAGTTCTGGCTGTCGTTGCGCACGGTTTCCCCCTGGGGTCTCCCTGGGATCGTGCTGGGTGTTGTGCTCATGGTTGTGGGAGCCGTCCGTACGGGAGCAACGCCGAGCCTGCAGGATCTCCTGCTGACGGGGCTGATGCTGATCTGCGGCAGCCTGATCCTGTACAGCCTCTGGTTCATCCTGGCGGCCACCAGCATCTGGTTCGTGAAGGTGTGGAACGCCACGGAGGTGCTACGCAGCTTTCTGGCCGCAGGCCGTTATCCCATCAGCGCCTATCCGATCGGCCTGCGGCTGTTCTTCACCGTAGTTGTACCAGTGGCTTTCCTTACCACGGTGCCCGCCGAAGCCCTGCTGGGTCGTGCAAATCTCAGCTGGCTCACGGCATCAGGAGTGGTCACGATCCTGTCCCTGCTGGCGAGCCGTTGGTTCTGGAAATATGCTCTGCGATTCTATACCTCAGCCTCCAGCTAAACAAGCCTGACTCGCAACAGACTAGACCCAACCAACGAGCTTACATCCTCTGGCTTTAGTCATCACCAGACATTCTCAATCACGTTCATTGCCTGCAGATAGGCGGGCACGTGATCCTGGCCCAGCTGGTCGTCCGAAAAGGTGTCATCGAGGGCAGCTTTACGGGCATTATCCGCAATCACGGCGGTGGCGAGAAGATCCAGTGCCTCGGGATTATCGAGACTCTGCAAAGCCTCAGCGTACTTGCGGCTATGGGTCGGCCGAACTGATTCCTGGCAGTAATTCGACATCTCCCGACTTTCGGTCATCACCGAAAAGGCGATGTCCTTGGTGCTCGGCTTGCCGTAGACCGCCATGTAGAGCAGATTCACCATCGAGGCATCGTGCACCAGGATGCCGTAGTTGCGCACGATCTGTGGCCAGCAGCTCAGGGCCTTGAGCCCTTCCAGGCCGCCACGGGGCAAGCCAGCCGCTTCACACCAATCCTGCAGTTCCTCCATCGTGTGCGGACAGCGCTGATGCGCCCGCATGCGCTCCGCCAGGATCTGGCCCACCTGGAAGTTCCGGGTCGGACTGCCCGAGACCGGCTGCATCATGCTGCCGCGCACGTCGGCCACCATGGCGGTGAGCTGGGCGAAGGTGTGATCCCGCACTTTTTCCATGTCACCACCGCGGTTGAGGGCCGCCTCGATGCGCTGCACGCCATAGCCCAGTTCGGTGAGGGCGATCGGCTGGCGGCCATAGAGCCGCTGACGATCCCGGCGCGCCATGGATACCGTGGCAGCCTGATCGATGCACTGATCGAGCAGCAGGGTAAGCAGGGTTGGGAGAATGCCAGTATTTTCACGGTGATAGGCGTGTCCGAAGCCGGCAAAGATGGAGGAGATATTCTTGGCCGCCTTGATATATTGCGCTTCAATATTGTGAATCCCAGGAGATACTTGAATATTAGGCGAGATCTTGTCCAACATCCGTGCCCCCAGCAGGGCCGTCAGTGCATTGGGGTGGCAGAAATTGGCGGTGAAGCTGTCGACCGGATTGCGGAGAGCACCGTGGCGATGAAAGCCGGAAAAGAAGGCCAGATTCGGATATCTCTCGCATAACACATAGGATTCGTTGCGAATGTGATCGTGGCTGAAAGAGCCGGCCAGACAGGCCAGCACCACCTGTTCACGTTTCAGCTCGGTTCGCAGGGCACAGGCATCCTGAAGGTCCTGGTCGATGTGATTGCTGTTGGCGCTCAGCACCACCAGATCGCAGTGCTGGATCAGATCAGCCAGGCCGTTGGTGGCCGCAGCTCCCTGCTGCGGATGGTGCGCCATGCGCTTCACGGTTTCGAGATGCTCCGGATCCATGCCGGCAATGGCATCGTCCGAGAAGGCACCCATCAGATCGCGGCCCGGCCTGGGGGCCAGCATCAGGCTGCTGCCATCGGTATGCATGGCGCAGTTGTAGGCGATCGAACCTGGATAAAGACCGATGCTGTAGAGACCGACCTTGCCTGCATCAATGGCCTGGATTCTGCGCTTGATCGCGTCTTTATCCAGCGAGTCATCGAAGAAGGCGTTTTGCATACTGGCTTTTGAAGGCGCGCGCGGTCTTGATTGATCGCAATTGTAAAGGAGCCCTGCCATGCCTGGCTCCGGAAGGACCAACACACTTCGTCATCCCTGGGCAATCTCGCCAGTTCCGGTGACTGAACCAGCCACAATCACCAGCCATTTGTCCTAGTCCACCCTCGCAACACCGTCGCCTTCAAACTGATTTCTTTCCTGCTGAACCAACCCAGACCCACACCATTCCTCGCCGTGATCAGACCACTTGCCTGGATCAGAGCACCGCCCCCCGCACCGACCTCCTGCCGTTGGTGGCGCGGGGTTGCCAGGATGCGATCTCTCTGCGTTGCCTTCTGCCGTGCCCCCAGCTGTGGACTGGCATCGACACTGGTATCCGGTGGCCCCTCTGGCGGATCTCGACCGCCGCCGCCCCCAGCCCTTCACCCTGCTGGAGCAGGATCTTGTGCTCTGGTGGGAGGAGGCAGCCCAGCAGTGGCGGGCCTTCGCGGACGTGTGCCCCCACCGGCTGGTGCCCCTCAGCGACGGGCGGATCAATGCCAGGGGCGAGTTGGAGTGCCCGTATCACGGCTGGAGCTTCGAGGGCAGTGGCCGCTGCACCCTCATCCCCCAGGCCGAATCCGACGCCGCCCTCGCCTCGCGGCGATCGACCTGCCGCACCTACGCCACGGCCGAAGCCCAGGGCCTGCTGTTCGTGTTCGCCGGCGATCCGAACGAGGCCGCCGCGGTGCCCTTGCCGCTGGTGCCGGCCCTGGAGGAACCCGGTGAGCCCTGGCTGGTGCAGGACACCTTCCGGGACCTGCCGATGGATGCCCTCACCCTGCTGGAGAACGTGCTCGATGTGAGCCATGTGCCCTTCACCCACCACAAGACCGTGGGCAACCGCGCCACCGCAGCACCGGTGCGGGCCGAACTCACCAGCTTCGGCGAGGAGGGATTCACGGGGCTGTGGCCGGAGGGTCCGCGCAAGGGAAGCCTCGGCAGCCAGCACACCACCTTTGCAGCACCGGCCCTGATGTGGCACGAGCTCGACGCCAAGGCGTTCGCCCGCATTCTCACCGTGGTCTATGCGGTGCCGATCCGCCGAGGCGAATGCCGGCTGCTGGCGAGGTTCCCGTTCCGCTTCCGTTCCCCCTGGCCGGCGCGCCTGCTGGGGCTGCGGCCCCGCTGGCTGCAGCACATCAGCAACCATCGGGTGCTGGAAGATGACCAGCTGTTTCTCCACTGGCAGGAGCGGGTACTGGAGACCCGGGGGAGAAGTGGCTCGGCCAGCCGCGCCTACAACCTGGCCACTGGCGCCGATCTCTACATCAAAGCCCTGCACGACTGGGTGAGCCGCTTCAGCGCCGATCCGTTCCCCGATCAAACCTTGCCGCCGCGACTGGAGCGTGACGCGCTGATGGAGCGCTTTCACGCCCATACCGAGCACTGCCAGTCCTGTGGCGGTGCCCTGGCCGGAATCCGCCGCTGGCGGCCGTGGCTACCACTGCCGCTCTGGGGCAGCCTGGCCGCAATCGCCTGGTTTCACACCTTGCCTGCCCTGGTGGCCGGGGGCACGGTGGCCCTGGCCAGCGCACTGGCTGATCGTCAGCTGGGCCGCTGGGAGCAGGGGCTGTTGCGCGGAACGGGAGAACCGCCGCGCAATCGCCTCTGAGATTCAGACGCTGGCCGTGGCCAGTTCCGGCATGGTGACCACACCCTGCTTGCGGATCACCACCTGCTTGTCGTCGTTCACATCGACCACAGCGGTATCGCCTTCGCCGATGCGGCCGGAGAGGAATTCCTCGGCCAGGGAATCCTCGAGCAGGCGCATCACGGCACGGCGCAGGGGCCGGGCACCGTAACTGGGGTTGTAACCCTCTTCCACCAGGCGCTCCTTGAATGCGTCGGTGACCGAAAGCTCGATCCCTTTCTCGCGCATGCGGCCGAACACCTCCTTGAGCAGGATTTCGGCGATTTCCTTCACCTCATCGCGGCTGAGCTGACGGAAGACGATGATCTCGTCGAGACGGTTGAGGAACTCAGGCCGGAAGTACTGCTTGAGTTCCTCGTTGACCAGCATGCGGATGCGGTTGTACTGGGTTTCCTCCACATCGCCGCCACCGAACTCGAAGCCGAGGCCGCCGCCGCCCTTCTCGATCACCTTCGAACCGATGTTCGAGGTCATGATGATCAGGGTGTTCTTGAAATCGACCGTGCGGCCCTTGGAATCGGTCAGACGACCGTCTTCCAGCAGCTGCAGCAGCAGGTTGAACACATCCGGGTGGGCCTTCTCGATCTCGTCGAACAGCACCACGGTGTAGGGCCGCCGGCGCACCGCTTCGGTGAGCTGCCCGCCTTCGTTGAAGCCCACATAGCCCGGAGGCGAGCCGATCAGCTTGCTGACCGTGTGGCGCTCCATGAACTCCGACATGTCGAGGCGGATCATCGCATCTTCGCTGCCGAAGAAATACGCCGCCAAAGACTTGGTGAGCTCGGTCTTGCCGACACCGGTGGGGCCGGAGAAGATGAAGCTGGCGATCGGACGGTTGGGGTTCTTGAGGCCAACCCGAGCCCGGCGGATCGCCTTCGAGACGGCCTTCACCGCTTCGTCCTGACCGATCAGGCGCTGATGGAGGGTCTCTTCCATGTTGAGCAGCTTCACCGATTCGCTCTCGGTGAGCTTCTGCACCGGCACACCGGTCCAGGAGGCCACGATCTGGGCGATGTCTTCCTCCGTGACCAACGGATGGCGTTCCCCGTCGATGCCGGCCACTTCGGATCTGTTGGCCTCGCTGGTGGCGAGAGCAACGGCGACACCACCAGCTTCAGCGGCCTCAGCGGCACCGGCCTCAGCGGCGGGATCCTCGTCCTTGCGGGCCTGCAGGATCGTGCGGATCTGCTCGCGCAGCTCCACTTCCTTATCGCGCAGTTCACCGGCCTTGGTGTAATCCTGCTCGCGCACCGCGTCTTCCTTGTCTTTCTGCACAGCCCGGAGCTGCTTATCCACCTCCTTGGCGGCGGGGGGCAGCTTGGAGTTGAGCAGGCGCACGCGGCTGCCGGCTTCATCGATCAGGTCGATCGCCTTATCGGGCAGGAAGCGATCGGAGATGTAGCGATCGCCGAGGGTGGCGGCGGCCACGAGGGCCTCATCGGAGATCTTGAGGCGGTGATGCTGCTCATAGCGCTCCCGCAGGCCGCGCAGGATCTCGATCGTGTCGACCACGGAGGGCTCGCCCACCATCACCGGCTGGAAGCGGCGCTCCAGGGCCGCATCCCGCTCGATGTGCTTGCGGTATTCATCCAGGGTGGTTGCACCGATGCACTGCAGCTCGCCGCGAGCCAGGGCCGGCTTGAGAATGTTGGCGGCATCGATGGCGCCCTCGGCCGCACCGGCACCGATCAGGGTGTGGACTTCGTCGATCACCAGGATCACGTTGCCGGCACCCCGGATCTCCTCCATGATCTTCTTGAGGCGCTCCTCGAATTCGCCCCGGTACTTGGTGCCGGCCACCAACAGGCCGATATCGAGGGTGAGAACGCGCTTGTCTTCCAGGATGTCCGGCACATCGCCGGTGACGATGCGCTGGGCCAGACCTTCGGCAATGGCGGTTTTACCGACACCGGGCTCGCCGATCAGCACCGGGTTGTTCTTGGTGCGACGGCCGAGGATCTGGATCACCCGCTCGATCTCGTGCTGGCGACCCACCACCGGATCGAGCTTGCCTTCAGCGGCCTGCTGGGTGAGGTTGGAACCGAATTCATCGAGGGTGGGGGTCTTGGTGGAGCCCTTGCCACCACTGCCGGCCGCCACTTCGGCGGTTTCGCCGAGCATGCGGATCACCTGGGTGCGCACCTTGGCCAGGTCGACGCCGAGGTTCTCCAGCACCCGCGCGGCGACACCTTCGCCTTCGCGGATCAGTCCGAGCAACAGATGCTCGGTGCCGATGTAGTTGTGACCCAGCTGGCGGGCCTCCTCCAGGGAGAGCTCCAGCACCCGCTTGGCCCGGGGGGTGAAGGGGATCTCCACCGCCACGAAGCCGGAGCCGCGGCCGATGATCTTCTCCACTTCCACCCGGGCATCCTTGAGGTTGACCCCCATGGACTTGAGCACCTTGGCGGCCACACCGGTGCCCTCACCGATCAGGCCCAGCAGGATCTGTTCGGTGCCCACGAAGTTGTGACCCAGGCGTCTGGCCTCTTCCTGGGCCAGCATGATCACCTTGATGGCCTTCTCGGTAAACCGCTCGAACATGGGGCGGGGCCTGCTGCACGTCTCACTAACCTATCAGGGGTGAGCGGAGAGTGCGGTGTTGCTGTGCCAGCGCGGCAGATCGCTGTTGACTCAAGGCTTCAGGCCTGTTCAAGACATAAGACAACCAGCACGATCTGACGGGCTTCGCAACAAGAAACGCCGGTAAACCGAACCGCTGGATCGGTGATCGGTTCGGGCGCCACCAGGGGTGGTCGATGCGCAGGCGAAGGGCGTGCTGCCCGCGGGCCGCGAGGACGCGTTCAGGTCCGAAGGTCGAGCCATTGGATCAGGGCGTCCTCGCCGCTGCGGTAATAACCACGACGGATGCCGGCATCGCGGAAGCCGAAGCGGGCGTAGAGGCCCCGCGCAGCGCCGTTGCCCGTCGCCACCTCAAGGGTGGCCCGGCTCGCGGCTCGTCCCCGGGCCTCCGCCAGCAGCGCGGCCAGCACCTGCTGCCCCAGGCCGAGGCGGCGCCACTGCGGATCCACCGCCACCACCGTGATGTGCAGCTCATCGAGGATCAGCCAGCCGCAGGCCATCGCCACCAGCGCCTCCCCCTGCCAGAGCCCCACACCCGGCCGGGAGGCTTCCTGCAACTCGGTGCGCCACTGGCTCTCCGTCCAGAGGCCCCCCAGGGCCTGCTGATCGAGCTGCAGGCAGGCGGCCAGATCGGAGAGGCTGAGCGGAGCCGGACCCGTCACCATCCCGACGGCTTCCGTACATTCACTGCACATCGTTTCCTCGCCGCCCGGGACCCGCGCTATGGTGTTGACAGCTTCCCAGCAGAGCGCCGGCCCGGAGGCGGGCTCGGCGGCCGCAACGCCCCAGCCCTATGAGGCCGGACGCGATCTGACCAGCCCCAACCGCAACCTCACGCCCCTCACCACCGAACGGGACGGCGAAGGGCGGCTGCAGGTGGGAGGCTGCGGCCTGAGCGACCTGGCCCGCACCTACGGCACACCGCTCTATGTGCTCGATGAGGCCACGCTGCGGGCCACCTGCCGCGCCTACCGCGACGCCCTGGCGGTGCATTACCCCGGTTCGGCTCTGGCGCTCTATGCCTCCAAGGCGAACAGCTCCCTGGCGATCACGGCCCTGGTGGCGACCGAGGGGCTGGGGCTGGATGCCGTGTCTGCCGGCGAACTGCTCACGGCGCTGCAGGGCGGCATGCCCAGCGACCGGATCGTGCTGCACGGCAACAACAAGTCGAAGGAGGAGCTGGAACTGGCCGTGAGCCGCGGCATCACCGTGGTGGTGGACAACTGGCTCGACCTGGAGCTGCTGGCCGAGCTGGCACCGGCCCAGGGGCAACCGGTGCGGCTGATGCTGCGCTTCACCCCGGGCATCGAGTGCCACACCCACGAGTACATCCGCACCGGCCACCTCGACAGCAAGTTCGGCTTCGATCCCGACCAGCTTGAAACGGTGCTGCGCCATCTCAAAGGTTGTCCCTGGGCCGAGCTCACCGGCCTGCATGCCCACATCGGCTCCCAGATCTTCGAACTGCAACCCCACCGGGACCTGGCGGGCGTGATGGCCGATGCCCTGGCCCTGGCCCGCTCCCTGGGCCACCCGGTGCAGGACCTGAACGTGGGCGGCGGCCTCGGCATCCGCTATGTTGCCTCGGATGATCCGCCGAGCATCGAGGAATGGGTGCGCGGCGTGGCGGTGGCGGTGGCCGAGGCCTGCCGCGAACGGAACCTGGAGCTGCCGCGGCTGCTGTGCGAACCGGGCCGCTCCCTGGTGGCCACCGCCGGCGTGACTCTCTACACGGTGGGCAGCCGCAAGGACATCCCCGGCATCCGCACCTATCTCTCGGTGGATGGCGGCATGAGCGACAACCCGCGGCCGATCACCTATCAATCGCAATACACCGCCGTACTGGCCGATCGCCCCCACGCAGGTCTGCCCGGCGGGGAGTCTCCTGAAGATCAGCCGCTCGAAACGGTCACCGTGGCGGGCAAGCACTGCGAATCGGGCGATGTGCTGCTCAAGGACATCGCCCTGCCGCCGGCCGGCCGGGGCGACGTTCTGGCGGTGTTCTCCACCGGCGCCTACAACGCCTCGATGGGTTCCAACTACAACCGCATTCCCCGACCGGCGGCGGTGCTGGTCCACGAGGGGATGGCGGAGCTGGTGCAACGGCGCGAACAGCCGGAAGACCTTCTGCGCTACGACGTGCTGCCAGCCAGGCTCCTGCCGGTACCCTGAGTCTCAGGAAACGCCCCTGCATGTGGCCTGGCTGAGGCTCGTCGATCCCCGCCTGCTGCTCGACCTGCTGTTCGCCACCGGTCTGGGAGTTGTGGTGCTCGGCCGGGTCACCGAATCCCGCACGCTGTGGCTGCTGCGGGGCTACCTGTTTCTGGTGGCGCTGGCCTGGGTGGTGCAGCGCTACGCCAACCTGCCGCTCACCACCAAGCTGGTGGATGCCCTGGTGCTGGCCTGCAGCCTGGCCCTGGCGATCCTGTGGCAAGGGGAGCTGCGCCGCCTGATGGAACTGCTCGGCACCGGACGGCTGGACGTGCTGTTCGGCAACAGCGGCCGCGATGGCCTGGCCTCCGGCTCGGTGGCGGTGCTGAGCGAGGCGGCCGGGCGCCTCTCCCAGAGCCGCAGGGGGGCGCTGGTGCTGGTGGATCTGGGCAGCGACCTGCGCCCCGAGGATTTTCTCAATCCCGGCATCCCGCTGGATGCGCAGCTGTCGGTGGATCTGCTGCTCAACCTGTTCGCGGCCGATACGCCTCTGCATGACGGTGCCGTGCTGGTGCGGGCCAACCGGATCATGGCGGCGGGGGTGATCCTGCCGCTCTCGCGCCAGGGCAGCAACCGCTACGGCACCCGTCACCTGGCAGCCCTGGGCATCACCGAGCGCTTCGATCGCTGCCTCTGCATCGTGGTGTCCGAGGAAACAGGCACCTTGTCATTGGCCTGCCAGGGGCGGCTGGAGCGGCCGATCACCAGCAGCCGCCTGCACGACCTGCTCAGCGATGCCCTGGCTTCATCGACGGGACGTAGCGTGGCGAAGGACACGCCGGATTCCCGCGGATGAGTCGCGCCCTGGCGACCACCACCCCCCACTCCCACGTGTCGCCATTGCCGGCGGCTCTTGATCCCGCTCGCCTGCCCACCCATGTGGCGGTGATCATGGATGGCAACGGCCGCTGGGCGCGGCAGCGCGGCCTGCCGCGGGTGATGGGGCACCGGGCCGGAGTGGAATCCCTCAAGCGCACCCTGCGCCTCTGCAGCGACTGGGGCATCGGCGCATTGACGGCCTATGCCTTCTCCACCGAGAACTGGAACCGGCCGGGGGAGGAGGTGAGCTTCCTGATGGCCCTGTTCGAGAAGGTGCTGGTGCGGGAACTGGAGGGGCTGGAGCGGGAGCAGGTACGGATTCGCTTCCTGGGCGACCTGGAGCCCCTGCCGGAGGGGCTGCGGCAACGGATCGCCGAAGCCACCGAGCGCACGGCGGGCAACAGCGGCATTCATTTCAACGTCTGCACCAACTACGGCGGCCGCAACGAGCTGGTGCGGGCGGCGCGCCAGCTGGCCCAGCGGGTGGCGGAGGGCACGCTCGATCCCGAGGCGATCGATGAAGCCCGCTTCGCCGCTGAGCTGCACACCGCCGGCGAACCGGATCCGGATCTGCTGATCCGCACCAGCGGCGAGCAGCGGCTGAGCAACTTCCTGCTCTGGCAGCTGGCCTACGCCGAGCTCCACATCACCGATGTGCTCTGGCCCGATTTCGATCAGGAGGCGCTGCTGCGCGCTCTGCTGGACTACCAGGGCCGGCAGCGCCGTTTCGGCGGCGTGGCCCCCGCGGCCTGAAGCCCAGAGGCCACAAGCCCAACAGCCTGTACGCCGATCCCAACGCCCCGCCTGAAGCCCCTGTGATCACCCGCCACGACTGGAGCCACGCCGAGATCCAGACGCTGCTGAATCTGCCGTTGATGGATCTGCTCTGGCAGGCCCAGCAGGTGCACCGGGCCGCCAATCCGGGCTACACGGTGCAGCTGGCCTCGCTGTTGAGCGTGAAGACCGGCGGCTGCGAGGAAGACTGCGCCTATTGCCCCCAGTCGATGCACCACAGCGCCGATGTGGCCGGCCGGCCGGAGCTGGCGGTGGCACCGGTGCTGGAGCGGGCCCGGGCGGCGAAGGCGGCCGGCGCGAACCGCTTCTGCATGGGCTGGGCCTGGCGCGAGATCCGCGACGGGGCGCCGTTCGAGGCGATGCTGGCGATGGTGCAAGGGGTGAGGGAGCTGGGACTGGAGGCCTGCGTGACCGCCGGCATGCTCACCGATCAGCAGGCCGAGCGCCTGGCGGAAGCGGGCCTCACCGCCTACAACCACAACCTCGACACCAGCCCGGAGCACTACGGCCGGATCATCACCACCCGCACCTATCAGGAGCGGCTGGAAACCCTGCAGCGGGTGCGCCGGGCCGGCGTGACCCTCTGCTGCGGCGGCATCATCGGTATGGGCGAAACGCCGGCGGATCGCGCCGGCCTGCTGCAGGTGCTGGCCAGCCTCGATCCCCATCCCGAGAGCGTGCCGATCAATGCCCTGGTGGCGGTGGAGGGCACGCCGCTGCAGGAGCAGCCGGCGGTGGATCCACTGGAACTGGTGCGGATGGTGGCGGTGGCACGGATCCTGATGCCCCACAGCCGGGTACGGCTGAGTGCCGGCCGCGACCAGATGAACCGCGAAGCCCAGATCCTCTGCCTGCTGGCGGGCGCCGATTCGATCTTCTACGGCGACACCCTGCTCACCACCGGTAACCCGGATGTGGCCGCAGACCAGGCCCTGCTGGCGGCAGCGGGGGTGCGGGTGGAAACCGCAGGGGCGCCGCCTGCCGCTGGCAAGGCCTGTGCCGCATCACCGGCCCCGGCTGTCGCCCATGCCTGACGCGCCAGCCCCAGCCGAAACCTCTGCCGCCACCGAGGTGCTGGTGGCGGCGTTCTATCGCTTCGCAGTCCTGGCTGCGGACGACCTGCCGGATCTGCAGCAACGCTGGCGGGCCGTGGGCGAGGCCGGCGGCGTGAAAGGGAGCCTGCTGCTGGCCACGGAAGGGGTGAACGGCACGGTGAGCGGCCCCAGCTCAGGCGTGGAGGCCTTGCTGGCGGCCCTGCAGAGCGATCCACGGCTGGCCGAGCTCACGGTGAAGCGCAGCACGGCGCCGCGACAGGCCTTCCGGCGCTGGAAGGTGCGGATCAAGCGGGAGATCGTGAGCCTGGGTTGCCCCACGGTGCAGCTGGACGCCACACCCGTGGGCACCTATGTGGATCCGCAGGAATGGAACGCCCTGATCCGCGATCCCGACACCCTGGTGATCGATACCCGCAATGACTACGAGGTGGCGATCGGCAGCTTCGAGGGAGCGATCGATCCCGGCACCGGCAGCTTCCGGGAGTTTCCCCGGTGGGTGGAGCAGGAGCTGAGGCCCCTGGTGGCCGAGCGGCAGCCGAAGCAGCTGGCGTTGTTCTGCACCGGAGGCATCCGCTGCGAGAAGGCCACCGCCTACCTGCTCCAGCAGGGTTTCGAGGGGGTGCATCACCTGCAGGGCGGCATTCTGCGGTATCTCGAGGAGATTCCCGAGCAGGCGAGCCGCTGGCAGGGCGAATGCTTCGTGTTCGACCAGCGGGTGGCGGTGAACCACCGCCTGGAGCCCGGCGAGCACAGCCTCTGCCACGCCTGCGGCCTGCCGCTCTCGCCGGCCGATCGAGCCCTGCCCAGCTACGTGGACGGGGTGAGCTGCCGCCACTGCCTGAGCCGCTACAGCGACGCCGACCGCGCCCGCTTCGCCGAGCGCCAACGGCAGATCGAGCGGGCCGCCGCGTGCGGTGCCAGCCACCTGGGCCCCGGCGCCGACCCACCAACCTGATCCGTGCCCGCTGCCCGCACCACCCTCAACGCCCGCAACCTCGAGGCCCTCGGGGCGGCCCGCCTGGCGGAGCTGCTGCTGGAGCTGAGCCAGGGCAATGCGGCGGCCAAGCGCCGGCTGCGGCTGGCGCTGGCGGAAGGGCGCAGCGCCGAGGAGGCGGCGCAGGAGGTGCGCAAGCGCCTGCGCACGATCGACCAGGCCAGCACGTTTCTCGATGCGGCCAAACGTCGAACCCTGCTCACCGAGCTGGAGGGGCACCTGGCCACGGTCACCGGATCGATCCGCACGGAGGCACCGGCCATTGCCCACGAGCTGCACTGGCAGTTGCTGGAGCTCTCGGAGGGCCTCTTCGATCGCAGCCACGACGGCAGCGGCAGCCTCAGCGACTTCTTCCAGCGGGTGCTCGAGGCCCTGCCGGCCACGATGTTGGCGGCCCGGCCGGCGCCGGAGGCGGCGGCGGAACGGATCGCCGAGGCGCTGATGGAATGCAACGGCTACCACCAGCTGGATCGGCTGGTGGGGCTGCTGGCGGAGCCGCTGGGGCGGGAGGGGCTGGAGGCCCTGCGGGGGGAATTCCGTGCCCGCGGCACGCCGGAACGTTCGGCGGTGATGCTGGCGATCGCCGATGCGATGGGCGATGTGGACGCCTTCGCCGGCAGCTTCAGCGCAGAGGATCTGCGGCGCCCGTCGGTGGCGGCGGCGGTGGCGGAGCGGCTGCTGGCGGCGGGCCGGGCCGAGGAGGCCCTGGCGACGCTGGAGGGGGTGGACGAGGAGGGGCTGCAGTGGCTGGGGGCGGTGGTGCGACGGCCGCGGATCGAGGCGCTTGAGGCCCTGGGCCGCCGCCAGGAGGCCCAGGGGGAGCGCTGGCAGGGGTTTCTGGAGGATCTCGATGCCGGCCTGCTGCGCGAGTACCTCCGCCGGCTGGATGATTTCGAGGATGTGCAGGCCGAGGAGGAGGCTCTCGATCGGGCGCTGGCCCACGAAGACCCCGCCGAAGCCCTGGATTTCCTGCTGGCCTGGCCGGATCTGCGCCGGGCGGCGGAGCTGGTGCTGCGCCAGCCCCACCGCTGGAATGGGGAGGCCTACGGGCTCTACGGTCCGGCGGCTGAGCAGCTGGAGGCCGGCCATCCGCTGGCCGCCACCGTGCTGCTGCGGGCGATGGTGAGCTTCGCCCTGGAACACTCCCGCCCGAAGCGCTACCCCTACGCGGCCCAGCACCTGCTGCGCTGCGCCCAACTCGCGCAGCGCATCGACCACTGGCACGACCTGCCCACCCACCAGGAGTTCGAAGACGACCTGCGGGTGCGCTTCTGGCGGCGGATCGGCTTCTGGCAGGAGGTGGATGGTCTTCAGATGCCGTCCCATGGGCCAGGCTGATGGGCATGGGCGCCAGCGTTGGAAGAAACGGGCCATTGACGACAGCGCCGATCGCATGTCCGATGCCGGTGCTCTACAGCTTCCGCCGCTGCCCCTACGCCATCCGCGCCCGGCTGGCCCTGGCCGCCGCCGGCTTTGCGCCGGGGCCAAACCTGGAGCTGCGGGAGGTGAGCCTGCGGGCCAAGCCGCCCGAGCTGCTGGAGGCCTCAGCCAAGGGCACGGTGCCGGTGCTGGTGGTGCCCGGAAAACGAACCGGGTCCGGCAAGGAGAACGGTTCCTCCTCCGAAGAGACGAAGCCTGCGCAAGTGCTGGAGGAAAGCCTGGAGATCATGCGGTGGGCCCTGGAGCACCGCGACCCGCAGGGCTGGTGGGTCGGCCGGAGCCCAGCGGCACTGGCGGAGATCACGGCGATGATCGCCGAAAACGACGGACCCTTCAAACACCACCTGGATCGCTTCAAGTACGCCGCCCGCCATGGTGCCGCGGGGGAGCAGGAGCGGCCGATGCACCGGGCCGCCGCCCTGGCGATCCTGGGGCGCTGGAACGAACGGCTGGCGAGAACACCGGAGGGCTGGCTCCCCCGGTTTCAGGAAAGATGTCACCCCTCTCATCCGTAGCTTGCGTCCCCTGTGTTGGTGTAAATCCCTGGGGACCTCAACCCCGGCGTAGCCGGGGTTGAGCGCGCACCTCAGACGTTCCGCTCAGCGGCCAGCGTTGCAAGGGGTGGGCAGGCCCGTGACCCTGGTTTGAGCACTACCTCAACCAGACGAACCATGTCGAGTCACCCCGGGGAACTTCCCCCCGAGGTGCTCACAGAACCGTACGTGACACTCTCGCGTCATACGGCTCCCATCATCCACATGCCACTTCACTGACTCGACGCCAGTGCGCGAACAGATCACGATGTCCAGACCTGATCCTGGCAAGTACTCGCCAGCTTTGGAGCCGACGACCCCGCAGCCTTTTGTACTTCTGCCGTAACCAGGCTGCAATTCTGTCATCCAGGTAGCGATACAACTTCCTGATCAGTTCTGTCCTATAGAAACGACCGTAGTACTGAATCCAGCCACGAATCACTGGATTCAGCACTTTAGCGATCTCCTCAAGCGACAGATACACGAGCGATGGAAGCCCTATCGACCTAATCCTCTCCCGCATACGCTGGAGAGCCTGCGGACTCACTGCCGGCAAAAAGCCTGTGTAGATGACTCCGCGAGAATTGCGAGACACACGTGGCCGAAACGCGAAACCAAGAAACGTGAACGTGACATCAGCAAACGGTGCCCGGCGGTTGCTATCCCTGCAGTAGACCACCTGGGTCTTCTGGGGATGAAGCTGGAGGCCACAGGACGCAAAGCGATCCTGCAATGCCTCCAGCAACCGCCGAGCTTCCTTCTCGCTGTGGCAATGACAGATCACATCATCTGCATAGCGCTCAAAGGCAATGGCCGGGTGGCTCCGGCGCATCCACACATCAAACGCATAGTGCAGGAACAGATTGGCCAGCAGTGGACTGATGACACCACCTTGCGGTGTGCCCCGGTCCCTGGGATGGAGCGTGCCATCCGGCAACAGAACCGGTGCCTGCAGCCATCGTTGCAGGTAGAGCACCACCCAGCGCTCGGAGGTATGGGCCTTGATCGCGCGCATCAACAGGTCGTGATCGATAGCATCGAAAAACCCCTTGATGTCGAGATCGAGAACCCAGTTGGACCTCCAGCAGCGCTGACGGCAGACCTCTACTGCCTGATGCGCTGACTTGCCCGGTCTGTAGCCGTAGGAATCCTGATCAAAGATCAGCTCCAGCTCTGGCTCCAGCACCTGCTTGACCACCATCTGTGCGATGCGATCAGCAACCGTCGGGATACCCAGCGGCCTGACGCCTCCACCGGATTTGGGAATCTCCACACGCCGAACTGGTGGCGGAAGATAACTTCCTGATGCCATCCGATTCCAGAGTTTGTAGAGATTATTCTCCAGATCCTTGTGGGCACCTCGAAAAATTCGGGATCTGCGGGATCCGGCAATTGAGACTCATTGCCACGTCAGGCCAGGCTTGAGGGCTCCGTCTTGGTGGAGGCAATTTTTCGAGGTGCCCTTGTTGAAGTCGTCCAGGCTTTGGCCATCCACACCGGCCGCCTGTCCGTTCCGTTTCACCTGTTGATAGGCCTTCCAGACCATCACCTTGGTAATCGGTAGCGGCTTGTCTGTTGTCATCCCATTCCTCCTGCCGTAGGCAGTTGATGGGAGACTCCAAACGGGATGATGCAACCCCTTGGCTCCGAGTCCGTTACAGACCCATCATCGCTACTACGGGTTGCTCCGCCCCTGCCACAGACATCGGTATTGACCCTCATGGTGGTGACCACTTGGGATGTTCCCTTGGCATTCCATGGCAGGTTCTCACGTTCCGCATCAGGGCCTGCGATGAGCTCGTGCCGTCTATACGCCGGCTGCCGTGTGGTCCATAGACAGGCTCTGTCCACACTGATCCAGGAGATTTGGGCCGCCTCCCGTTTTGGCAGCGTCTGAAATAGATATCGGCGCGTCATCAACGGTTCGCTTGCGCTCACCTTCTCGTCGCACACCTGACGGATCCAGTCCGCCGTTTCCCCGTCGCTCACCACCACGTCTTTTGAACGCAGCAGCACGGGGTGGTTTGGTACCAGCCCCTGCAGGCCGATCCCGGGAGGCCACACTCCCATCCCCGATGCAGTTTCATCAGCCTTGGCTTTCACCTGCTGACTCGTGACACACGCCCACGTCCAATCGTGCCGCAATTGAGCTGGCGCCGCTACTGGATGGCAGCAGCGCCGGTGAGCTGATCCCCGAGCTGGTGCGCCACGGCCTGCAGCAGCTGATCGAGCTGGAGGTCGCTGCCGTGCTCGGCGCAGAGCGCCATGAGCGCAGCGAGGAGCGGCTCGGCTACCGCAACGGCTACCGGCCGCGCACCCTGGCCACCCAGGTGGGGGACATCGATCTCCGCATCCCCAAACTGCGCTCCGGCAGCCACCTGCCCTCGATCCTGGAGCCGCGCCGCCGTGTGGACCAGGCCCTCTACGGCGTGGTGATGGAGGCCTATGTCGGCGGCATCTCAACGCGCAAGGTCGACGCCCTGGTGGCCGCCCTGGGAGTCCAGAGCGGCATCTCCAAATCTCAGGTGAGCCGCATCTGCGCTGACATCGACATCCAGGTGCAGGCCTTCCTGAACCGCCCCCTTGAGGCCACCGGCTACGCCTACCTGTACCTCGATGCCACCTATCTCCACGGGCGTCTCGGCAAGGCGATGCAGGTCTGCTCCAGGGCTGTGGTGGTGGCCATGGGCGTCAATGCCGATGGTCGCCGCGAGCTGCTCGGCATCAAGGTGGGCGACAGCGAAACCGAGAGCTTCTGGAGCGAGTTCATTGGCTCGCTCAAGGAGCGCGGCCTCACTGGGGTCAAGCTCGTGATCAGCGACGCGCACGTGGGCCTCACCAAGGCGATCCGGCGGATGCTGCAGGGCAGCTGCTGGCAGCGCTGCAGGGTCCATTTCGCCAGAAACCTGCTCCAACGGGTGCCCAAGGCCCACCAAGGCATGGTCACCGCTGCCTTGCGCTCGGTGTTCGCCCAGGAGAAAACGGACGAAATCGAGGCCCGCTGGGACGATCTGGCCAGCTCACTGGTGGATCGCTTCCCCAAGGCTGCTGAGCTCATGCTGCACGCCCGGGAAGACGTGCTCGCCTTCCGTCACTTCCCGCCTCAACACTGGAAAAAGACTTGGAGCACCAACCTGCTCGAGCGCCTCAATGAGGAGATCAAACGCCGCACTCGGGTGGTTGGCATCTTCCCGAATGACGCCTCGATCACCCGCTTGGTGGGGGCTGTGCTGCTGGAGCAGGACGAGCACTGGCAGCTGGAGGGCCGGCGCATGTTCTCCGCCGAGAGCATGGCCGCCATCCCCTCACTGGCGGAGCTGCCCACGCAGCCTTCCTTGCAAGAAGCAGCGGCCTGAGCCTCAGGCCCCAGGAGATCGCGCCGTAGCGCCCCCACAGGGCGCAGCGGCGGCGATCACCGCCCGGGGGCCGGCACCGCAGACGTCACGACCAAGATTGCAGGTGTAGCCCACAACCGATCGGCAATCCAGACGAAAGACTTGACAAGTCAATCGTCTGGATTCATCGTGAAATAACGAGGTGCACATGCGCCTCGAGAATGACAGCCCGTCATTCACCCCTGTTCTCCCTCAGTCCAGGGCAATCGGGCCTCGGGATTTACACCACGCCAAGGGACGCGGCCCATCCGTACATCCGGGGGCTTGAGGACATGACCAATGCGTCGTTACAGCGAGGCCGTCAAGGCTGATGTGAGAAGGCGGATGAGCCCGCCGCACAGGCAGAGCGTGGCCCGGATTTCAGAAGAGCTGGGCATCCACGTGATCACCCTCTACAAATGGAGGAAGACGTGGCGGTTGCAGGGAGAGGTGGTGCCGGCATCTCAGAAGGAACCAGATGGCTGGAGTGCTGCCGACAAGTTCACGGTGGTGCTGGAGACGGCCGGGTTGAACGCCACTGAGCTCAGTGCCTATTGCCGCGAGCGGGGGCTCTTTCCTGAGCAGGTGAGCCGCTGGCGTCAGACCGCTCAGGATGCCAACGCCAAGCCGGTGCTGACGATGGCCGAGCAAAAGGAGCTCGAAAGGCTCCGTGCCCAGGACCAGCGAGAGATCAAAGCACTCAAGAAGGAGCTGCAGCGCAAGGAGAAGGCCCTGGCGGAGGCGGCGGCCTTGCTGGTGCTGCGAAAAAAGTGGGATGCCTTCTGCTCGGAGGACGCGGAAGGTTGACCAGCGCCGCGCACCGGCGGAAGGTGATCGAGCTGATCGGCGAGGCGCATGCGGCTGGAGCCGGCCTGGTGAGCGCATGCGGTGAGATCGGCATCTGCCTGCGTACCCTCAAACGATGGCGGAAGGCCTTTCTGGGTGATGGGGACGGCGAGGACCGCCGTAAAGGAAGTCCTCGCCTGGTCGTTCACCGGCTGACGGAGGAGGAGCGCCAGCGGATCCTGCTGACGTGCAACCAACCGGAGTACGCCTCGCTTCCGCCCGGGCAGATCGTGCCAGCGCTGGCGGATCAGGGCCTCTATATCGCCTCCGAGAGCAGTTTCTACCGGGTGTTGCACCAGGCAGGGCAGTGTCACCGACGTGGGCGGGCCCGGTTGCCGCAGGAACCGCGCTCCGTGCCGCGCCTCAGGGCGGATGGCCCAAACCGGGTTTGGAGCTGGGACATCACCTATCTGCCGACCACAGTCCGGGGTGTGTGGCTTTACCTCTACCTAGTGGTCGACGTCTGGAGCCGCAAGGTGGTGGCCTGGGATATGGCTGAGGTGGAATCGGCTGAGATCGCGGCGGATCTGGTGCAGCGAGCCTGTCTCAAGGAGCGTTACCGCCGCCCAAGGGGATGTGGCGCCAACCAGTCCACCCCCCTGCCGCTGATCCTCCATGCCGACAACGGCAATGCCATGCGCGCCGCCACACTCGAGGCGCGGCTGGAGGAGTTGGGTGTCCTGCGGTCGTTCTCTCGGCCCAGGGTTTCGAATGACAATCCCTTCTCGGAAGCCTTGTTCCGCACGTTCAAGTACCGGCCCGACTACCCCAGTCGGCCGTTTACCAGCAAAGAAGAGGCGTGTGAGTGGGTGTCGGCGTTTGTCGACTGGTACAACCATCAACACCGCCACAGCGGCATCAAATTCGTGACGCCTCACCAGCGTCACAGCGGTGCCGCGAAGGCAATTTGCCAGCAGCGAGCCAATGTCTACGAGAAGGCCCGTCAGGCCCATCCAAGACGCTGGAGCCGAAGCACCCGCTGCTGGCGTCAACCCGAAGAAGTGTGGATCAACAAGCCACCAGAGGAACCCGATCCGATCCTCGCGCTACCCTTAACCGAGGCCGTCTAAATGGCAGCCAAGGAGTGACACCTTCCCTGAAAGTCACCGCCGCTCGTATGCATAGTCTTTATCAAGAAGAGATCAAGAGGATTCTCGCAAAACCGAGTCAGCCAGTCGGTTGAGAACAGATTTCTTGTTCTGAAGGTATGCGAATCATTGCCGCTAGCTCCAAAAGTACTCTTAACCCACTGACTTATGGGCACCTCGAAAAATCAGCAAGCTGGTTGATTACGATGAAATAGCGATAGAATCAGGAAGTCAGACTGTATGCCAGCGGTGGGCCAAAGAGGTTTTTGGGACGAACAGCAAAGGGTCGCAAAGCTCCAGGAGAAGAAGCCGGTTCTCAAGCGGCTGTCTGATTCGATCCCATGGGATAAATTCCAGCCGATACTTGACCAAGGATACGCGCAGGATCGCAAGAGCAATGCAGGGCGTAAGCGGATTGATCCGCTGATCCTTTTCAAGATGCTTGTTCTCCAGCAGCTATTTAACCTCAGCGATGACGAGCTTGAGTTCCAGGTGAATGACAGGCGTTCCTTTGAGGAGTTTGTGGGACTGGGTGTGATGAACAACATTCCTGACGCAACCACAGTCGCCTTGTTCAGGGAGAGGCTGCGCAAAGCAGGAGTGATTGGGGAGCTCTTCGAGATGTTCGAGGCATACCTCCGCTCACAGGGACTCCAAGCCCGTGGTGGTCAGATTATTGATGCGACTCTCGTACCTGTTCCCAAACAGCGCAACACCCGTGACGAGAACAAGGAAATCAAAGCTGGTAGGCTGCCGGAAGGCTGGGAAGAAAACCCAGATCGCCTGCGGCAGAAGGATCTAGACGCTCGCTGGGTTAAAAAGAACGGCATCAACTACTTCGGTTACAAGAACAGCATCTGCATTGACGTCGACCATGGCTTTATCCGCCGATATGCTATTACACCTGCCAATATTCATGACAGTCAGATGCTTCCACGGCTGCTGGATCCGGAGAATGAACATGATTATGTCTGGGCAGACTCAGCTTATTCAGGTGAGTGCTTTGAAGATCTGCTGAGCTTGGGGCGCTTCGAAAGCTTGATCCACGATAAGGGCGCTCGCAATCACCCGCTCAGCGCCGCCGCCAAGGACCTTAATCGCGTCAAGTCAGCCATTAGAGCTTGTGTGGAGCATGTCTTCGGCTGCATGACAATGTCAATGGGTGGGAAGCTGACGCGAAAGATTGGGCTGGCAAGGAACGAGGCATGGTGGGGGCTCAAGAATCTGGCCTTCAACTTCCTTCGCTATCTTCAGCGCATCAGCCATGCACCAGTGGTGGCATGAATCCTCGAAGGAGTATCCGATAGCGCAGTAAAAAGCTCAGTCGCCGATACAAAATTCTGCTGCCTGCCGCCATTGGCGGCTTTTTGCATGCCTGCAGAACACTGGGAAACAGCTAATTTTTCGAGGTGCCCTTATACAAATATTTCCTGAACCAAGGCGATTTAACCATATTTGCTGACTGGCGATCATTCGAGCACCCCAAGAATGCATTTACTCAAGAAAAGCGGGGAATAGCTCCCCGCAGTTGATGAGCGCAGCAAATGCATAAAATGGAAATGAATTCTCCCTAGTGATGGCAAGGGATTTTAAATGACTTTATGCAAAGCCTTAGGCAACCCGTTAACCACCACTAACTAATCACGCAAGACATTGCCCCATTGTCAGCAATAGTAACTGTTGCCGTAGTATTTGCAGCAGTAGATGTTTGATTTAAGCATCGGACACCAACAACACCTACCGGCCATGTTGCCGTGTATACACCACCATCAACAGTGCAAGCAGTGGTCGCCACAACAGAAGCACCCGCCGCCAAAGTGGGTGCTGCGCCAATGTCAGATGCTGCAAACGTTGCGCACTCCTTGGCTATGCCAATAGCCTCACCGATTGCAGATCCGGCTATAGCTGCATTCCGGGCTTGTAGGTATTGAGGCAATGCAACGGCAGAAAGAATGCCGATCACGGCCACCACAATCATCAGTTCCACCAAGGTGAAACCCTTGGCAAGGCCTTTTCGCTCTTTGCTGAGGGTGCGAAGCAAGGCGAGCTTTGATTTGGCGTTCATGGCTCAAAAATGACTGCTGTCAGCATAGGTGCCTTTGGGCTTCATGCCAAATATGTCAAATCTGAAGCAAACGGCATTAAGCCTGAAGTAATCATGACGTGGATGCCTTGCCGCGGAATCGATTTGGACTTAGCGAGGGATTGCTCCTAGTGGGAAGTCACTTAAAACATCGACTCCACACGACCATCCTCTAAGGGCATGTTTAGCGCTTTTGTGGCAATGGCTCACCATTCCTTAAGTTTCCAAGGGCTTTCTGCAGCGATTGATCAGGCGTGGCTTGGCCTACGTTTGTTTCTGGTTCCAGTTGAGTCTCCACCACGCCTTGGCCCTCGGGTCGCACACCAATTCAGAAGCCTGATGGCTCCCTGACCACCCATTGACCTGAGGGCCATCCTGTTGCCAAGATGCGACGTTTTGCGTCCGTCAGACAGGGTGCCGGGATCAGAGAAGGGTCCTGAGAGCTGGGGGGCCACCGACAAGTCACGGAGGTACTCACTACCGCTGGCATGAATGCCACCGAATTCAGTACCTACTGTCGAGAGCAAGGCCTGTACCCAGAGCAGCTGCAATTCTGTCAGCAGGCGGCTGTGGGTGAAGATACTCACCCCAGATGGGATGGAGTCGGCTGATCGCTGTTCAGCTTTCTCAAAATCCCTGCGGGCCAGCAGGATGCCCGGGCCGAGCACGCCATTGCCTGAATGATACTGCTTAATCACAATCAAGCCCCCCAAAGATCGCAGACCTCGCACGGTGAAACACCTGCATTCGCTCCGCAATCACGCCACCCATGAAAGCCTTCACCTATACCCACTACGGCCCACCCGAAGTCCTCCAGCTGCAGGAAGTCGACAAACCCACCCCCAAGTCCAACGAGATCCTGATCCGGATCCATGCCACAACCGTGAGCTCAGGCGACTGGAGAATGCGCAGCCTTGAGGTGCCGGCTGGCTTTGGCCTGATCATCCGCTTGGTGGCCGGCATCCGGCGGCCGCGGCAACCGATCCTGGGCACGGAACTGGCTGGGGTCGTGGAAGCCGTGGGCGCGGAGGTGAGCCGCTTCCAGGTTGGCGACTCCGTGGTTGGCTTCAGCGATACCACCATGGGCTGCCATGCGGAGTACCGCTGTTTTCCGGAGGATGGTGCTGTGGCAGCGAAACCCAGCACCCTCTCCTTCGAGGAGGCCGCTGCCCTCTGCTTCGGCGGCACCACGGCGCTGGATTTCCTTCGCCGGGCGAAGCTGCAGCGGGGCGAGCGGGTGCTGATCAATGGAGCGTCTGGCTCCGTTGGCACCGCAGCCGTGCAGCTGGCCAGGCACATCGGCGCCGAGGTGTCGGGGGTGTGCAGCACCGCCAATCTGGATCTGGTGCGCTCGCTCGGTGCCACGCACGTGATCGACTACACCCAGCAAGACTTCACCTAGAACGGCAACCGCTACGACGTGATCATGGACACCGTCGGCACGGCTCCATTCAAGCGTTGCCGGCGCTCGCTCAAGCCTGGCGGGCGTCTGCTGCTGCTGGTGGCGGATCTGCCCGCCATGCTGCTGAGCGGCTGGCAATCGCTGATCTCGGGCCGGCGGGTGATCGCCGGGCCCGCCACTGTGCGCCCGGAAGACGTAGCAACCCTGGCAGATCTGGCGGAGACGGGGGCCTACCGGCCCGTGATGGATCGCTGCTATCCGTTCGAGCAGATGGTGGCGGCGCATCGCTATGTCGACACCGGGCGCAAGCGGGGCAATGTCGTGGTCAGGCTCGATCCAGAGCCACGACTCGATCCCGCGCCACTACGGAATGTGATGGGCGCCTGACCCTCCAGGCAGGTGTGCATACGGTCGAGGGGAACGACTCCACCCCGTGGACGACTCCCTCCCGCTGCCGCACCGCGATGACTGAGCTTGGCCAGTGCCCGTTTGCGGGGCGCGCTGCGACCACCGCCGCATCCGGAGGGTCCGCGAACCAGGCCTGGTGGCCCCACCAGCTCAACCTGGCGATCCTGCACCAGCACAGCCCGGCCTCCAACCCTCTGGGCGAAGCGTTCGACTACCCCGAGGCCTTCAGCCAGCTGGATTTCGCTGCCCTCAAGCGCGATCTCCATGCCCTGATGACCGATTCGCAAGACTGGTGGCCGGCCGACTGGGGCCACTACGGCGGCCTGTTCATCCGCATGGCCTGGCACAGCGCCGGCACCTACCGCACCGCCGACGGTCGCGGTGGCGCCGGCACCGGCAACCAGCGCTTCGCGCCGATCAACAGCTGGCCCGATAACGGCAACCTCGACAAGGCTCGCCGTCTGCTCTGGCCGATCAAACAGAAATACGGCAACCGCATCTCCTGGGCCGATCTGATCATCCTCACGGGCAACTGTGCCCTCGAATCGATGGGCTTCCCCACCTACGGCTTCGGCGGCGGCCGGGTCGACATCTGGCAACCGGAAGACGACATCTACTGGGGCCGCGAAACCACCTGGCTCGGCGATGAGCGCTACAGCGGCGAGCGCGAGCTGGAGAACCCCCTGGCTGCCGTGCAGATGGGGCTGATCTATGTGAACCCCGAAGGCCCCAATGGCGAGCCCGATCCGGTGGGCTCCGGCCGGGATGTGCGCGAAACCTTCGCCCGCATGGCGATGAATGATGAGGAAACCGTGGCCCTGGTGGCCGGCGGCCATACCTTCGGCAAGGCCCATGGCGCCGGCAGTCCGGAGCTGATGGGGCCCGCCCCGGAAGGGGCCAGCCTCGAGGAGCAGGGGCTGGGCTGGAACAACCACTTCGGCAGCGGCAAGGGCGCCGATACCACCACCAGCGGCATCGAGGGCGCCTGGAAGCCCAACCCCACCACCTGGGATCGGGGCTATTTCGAGATGCTGTTCGGCTACGAGTGGGAGCTGGAGAAAAGCCCGGCCGGTGCCTGGCAGTGGCGGGCCAAAGATGTGCGCGAGGAGCACCTGATCCCCGACGCCCACGACCCCAGCAAGCGGCACCGGCCGATGATGACCACCGCCGATCTGTCGCTCCGCTTCGATCCGATCTACGAACCGATCGCCCGCCGCTTCCACCAGGATCAGCAGGCCTTCGCCGACGCCTTCGGCCGCGCCTGGTTCAAGCTCACCCACCGCGACATGGGGCCCAAGGCGCTCTACCTCGGCCCCGAAGTGCCCGCCGAAGACCTGATCTGGCAGGACCCGATTCCACCCATAGACCATCCCCTGATCGATGCCGCCGCCATCGCCGACCTGAAGGATCAGGTGCTGGCCTCGGGGCTGTCGGTGCCGGAACTGGTGGCCACCGCCTGGGCCTCGGCCTCCACCTACCGCGGCTCCGACAAGCGCGGCGGCGCCAACGGCGCCCGTATCCGCCTGGCCCCCCAGAACAACTGGGAGGTGAACCAGCCCGAGCAGCTGGCCAAGGTGCTGGCGGTGCTCGAAGGCATCCAGCAGCAGTTCAACGCCAGGCAGATCGCAGCCCAGAGCGCCACGCCAGCCCCTGGCACCCGCGTCTCCCTGGCGGATCTGATCGTGCTCGCGGGTTGCGCGGCCGTGGAGCAGGCTGCCCGGGCCGGCGGCCATGAAGTTTCCGTGCCCTTCAGGCCGGGCCGGGCCGATGCCTCCCAGGAGCAGACCGATGCCGCCTCCTTCGAGCCCCTGGAGCCCCAGGCCGACGGCTTCCGCAACTACCAGAAGCGCGCCTTCGCGATGCGGGCCGAAGAGCTGCTGATCGACCGGGCCCAGTTGCTCACCCTCAGCGCACCGGAGCTCACGGTGCTGGTGGGTGGCCTGCGGGTGCTGGGGGCCAACACTGGCGGCTCACCCCACGGCGTGTTCACCCAGCGGCTCGGCACCCTCAGCAACGACTTCTTCGTGAACCTGCTCGACATGGGCACGGTCTGGACGCCCATCGCCGAAACCGCCAAGGCCGGTGATGCCCAAACCTTCGAAGGCCGCGACCGCCACAGCGGTGCTCTGCGCTGGACCGGCACCCGGGTGGATCTGGTCTTCGGCTCCAACTCCCAGCTGCGGGCGATCGCGGAGGTCTATGCGCAGAACGATGGCGGCGAGAAGTTCGTGGCGGATTTCATTGCAGCCTGGGACAAAGTGATGAATCTTGATCGCATCAACTGATCGCATCAACCAGCTTCTGGAGTAAACTTGCCTGAGAAGCTTTGTGCTGGCGTTGACTAGCCAGCCAGTCGTGGTGCGCGTGCAGCAGCGGATCTAGGGTGAAGAGGCGGAAGGGGTCGGGTGAGTTCCATGAACCGGCAGCAACCAGGGTCGCCCACCTCCGAACAGGGCTTCTCGCTTGTGATTGTCTTCCTGCTCTCCCTCGGGGTGCTGCTGACCGGTGTGGCGACCATGGGCCGCATCAGCTTCGGCTGGATGGGTGCCGCCTGGCAGGCCCAGAGCCGCGAAGCCAGGGAGGCGGCCGAGATCGGGATGACGCGGATCGTGAGCGAGCTCAACCGGGAGCGAAACCGCAGGCTGCTGGTGAATGCCTCGGTGCTGAACACCCAGAACCGCACCTACATCGAGAGTTCAACCAACGAAGGGGTAGCCGGATCGTTTTGTACCACCGACTTGCCGCTGCTCAGTGGCGCCTTTCCTGCCAGTGCCGATCTCAAGGCACAGCAGATCATCGATACAGAGCGGCGCTTTCAGCTGGTGAGCGTGACCCAGCCAGCCGCGTCGAGCCAGATGGAGCCAGGTATGCCCACCACGCGGAATGATTCGGACGCCAACGGTACCGAGAGCTTCAAGGTCACCACCGGATACGACCCCGATGGGTTTGGCGGACCGGAGTTCCCCGGCCGTGCTGGAGAGATCACGATCACGGTGAGAGGGATGGCTTATCGCAATAACACCCTGATTGCCACCACAACCCTGCGCCGCACCTTCGAAGTCGTGCCGAAATGCTGCTGGGGATCTCTGGGGGGCTTTGGCGCTGCCTTTGGCAGTGACACCCGCCCCTGCCCCACCATCGGCATCGGCATCGTGGGAGGTGCGGCGGAAAACGAGACTGGAGAGATCACGATTTTAGGTTCTGCTGCGAGCATCCTCACAGGTGAGGGGAATCTGATTCCGTTCGTGTATTGCATTGCCTCCAGCACCTGCAGCGTGAATGTAAACCAGAATCTGGGCACGAGCGTAAAAATTGTGGATGCATCGATGCCAAGCATTCCAGCACCCCCGATTACGACGTGTTTAGATCAGAACACATCCACCTGCAATCTAGACCTTGATGACAATGGCCTCCCCGCCAGTGGCGGCAACCTGTTACTGGATACAGGGGTGGCACTATCCAGTTGGCCCGCAAATTTTCAAAGCGTCTGCATGCGCGATGCTGCTACACCGCCCGTCACCACTTGCTCGATCAATACGCTTGACTTCGGCGCCAATAACCGAACAATCACCTTTGATACCCGTGGAGGCCCCCTAAGAATCTACTTTCCCAATAGCCAGAGCGGCAGCACCGAGACAATTGACATGCGCAACAATGGGGGGTTTATCCATATCAACACCAACAACTCCGGCAGTGTTCCATCCTCCATTACAGACTTCACCCTGTTTGGCTGCCAGCCTTCCGCCAGCCGCACTTGCAGCCCTCACCAGATTGTAGAGATCGGAAATGGTAGCGCAGCGGCATTAAAGTTGTTTGCCTATTTCCCCAATGGTGATATCACGATTGGGGGCAATGGAGGCTTTGAGGGGGTGATGTGGATCGATCAGCTCGGCGCCAATGGAAATATCACCTTCACCATCCCTGGTTCTGGAATCTCCCAGGTTCTCGATCTGATGGGCATGGGTGGCACGGCCCCCACACAGGAATTTCCGATGATGGACTTTGTGACCCGCGCAACCAAGTCGCTTCAGTTCTTTTGAATGGCTTCCCAGTTGCATCGAGCCTATCTGTTAACGGCGACATGCCGTTCGGGCCACCGCTCTGGTGAGGCGGGCTTCAACCTGATTGAGCTTCTGATTTCCAGTGTGATTCTGCTGATCACTCTGGTTGGCGCAGTAACCATCTCTGTCACCAGCAGTATGAATAGCTTTCGCACTGGTCAGCGCTATGAGCAGGAGGGCGCGATTGACGCCGATCTCGCTTTAATCCAGCGCTACAACGATCGCTTCACCTGCCGCAGTGGCACCTGCGAAATCCATGAGAAAGACAACTCCTCGGCACCACCGATGACGAAGGACGACTTCTTTCCCGACGCCGCACCAAGCAGCACACAGCCCGACACCAATAATGACGGAATCGCCGATACGGCTGAAACCGCACTGGAAGCTGTGCAGGACCGATGCCGATATCTCAACAATCTCGACCTGGTTACGGAGCTCAAGGCCTTGATCGAAACCGATCTGCCGGTTCCCACCGGCCTGCAGCGCACCATCGCCGTGGATTCAGCGACCCAGGGCGGCGCGCACCGGTATACGGTGACTTATACCAATCTTGCCTCCAACGAGGTGATGCGCCAGATGACCCTCAGTCCTGCCACGGTGTCCTGGTGTCCACGCATCTGACCCGGCGGCAACCCAGGGCGTGGGGCAGGGGCTGTCGACGCCGCACAGGCGGTTTCACCCTCGCGGAGCTGCTGATCACGGTCGCGGTGATCGGCATTCTTTCCGCTGTGGCGGTGAATGTGCTCGGCGTGAGGGAGTGGCAGCGAAGCAGGGTGAATGCGGTGGCGATGGAATTGAACGGCTGGCTGGAGGCGGTGCGGCGCTCGGCGCTGAAGGGTACGGGCTGTCGTGTCACCATCCAGACTGCCAGCGCGGCCGCTGCTGGTGCGGTGATTGCATCGGCGGCGCCAGTGACCAATGCCGCTGTGACGGTGCCGAACACCTGCATGAGCCAACAACCGCTGCGGATTCTCTCCAATGCCGGCAATGACGTGTTTGCGATCAGCTCGGATCCGGCCACCTTCACCTTTACGCCACGGGGCACGGCGAGGGGTTTATCCAATGGAACCGAGAATGATCTGGAAATCAGGATCGCACTGAATGGTGGGTTGCCGATGCGCTGCGTGCAGCTCACGTCGCCTTTGGGGGTGGTGCGAATCGGCTACAACGATACTGCCGTGAATGGCACTTGTCTTTACCCCGGATCCTTCTGATGGAGCGTTCCTCCCAGCGTCGTTGCAGGCTTCCGGCGTCCGCTGCCGGCCTCACCTTGGTGGAGCTTCTGATTGCGTCTGCGATTGGGGCAGTGATCCTGGCCGCCGCCGCTCGAATCCTTACAGGTGATATCCGCTCCAACTCCAGCCAGGAGGCGATTCAACGGCTGCGTGATCACTGGGGGCGTGTGAACTATTTTGTGGATACGGAGGTGCGCGAAGGGCTGAGCGTCAGCCTCGCGAGTGGCACGGGGGCCTGCGCCTCTGTAGCTAGCCCCTATCTGGCGATTACGGTACCCAATCCAGCGGGTGGCACGGGTGGAATTTATTACTACAATAATAACGGGAATCTTTGGCGTTGCGGTCCAGATATCGCGGATGATGGCTCCTTGACTTTCAATACGGTGGTGAATGCCATGCTGGTGGAGCGTGCAACGTTAGAGGTCTCAATTGTGAACGCCACCAACATGACGTATACACTCACGATGAGCAGCCGATCTGATGGTAGCGGAGTCAGTTATTCGGCCAGCAGTGAAGCCCGCACCACCGCCCGCAACTGCGATGCCACGTCTGGCATTTGCTATTGAATTGCCATTGTTTTCTGAGCTGAGAACTCTTGCAGTACTCCTTCTGATGGCAGCGGGATTCACTGTGGGGTGTGTCCAACCCAAGCCACGGTTTCCGGAAGCTTCTGAAGCCGGACGCCGCGCCTGCATTGAAGAGGTACAGGCGAACTATGCCCCGCAGGGGCGGGTGGAGGCGATGCGGGTGTGTATGGCGTCGATTGATCGGCGGCTCGCGGCCCGGCGGAAACTGCAGCAGTCTGTGAACGAAGCAGCACGGCCATCCAGCAGTGCGTCGGCGTCCCAGACCGCCCCCTCCCAGGACCGCCTGATCCACTGCCGACTCCATCAGGAGGAGGTGCAAGCTGCCGAGCGGGAGCGGCAGAAGCGCCAAAGCCTCTGGATCAGTATTTCGAGCCAACAGCCCCCCGGGAGTGCGGCCTACGAGCAGGCAAAACAGAAGTTTGAAGCGGCCAGGGGCACGTTGGAGCGGCTGATCCCCGAGCGCTACCGCGGTGGTTTGCCGCTGGAGCCTGATGCGATTCGGCTGTTCAGCCGCTGCGACCCGGGTGATTTCTGATGGAGAGGATGCAGCGGGGGGAGGAGCTGTGACAGAGCAGATGTCAGCCTTAGTCCGTAATGAAAAGAGCTCTTGCTCGAAGAATATTGCAAGGGGGCTGATAGCTGGATGGTGTATCACTCAAAATTGGTTGGTAAGCAACCATTCTTGTATCCGTAGTACCGACAACAGTTGTCCCACAGGTATTGACAACTGTTAAACTCGCATTCTCAACTAAAAGGCTTTTTACAGGAGATGCAGAATCAAAATCCAGCGATCCATTCCTCTGAATCGGTGGACCACATCTCCAGATGCTAGTAACACCTGAAACTGTTTTATTGTAGAAGGTTATGGCTTTAGCATCAGCGACTGCATCATCCGAATCACCAGTGAGCGGCGGAACATTCAAGCCAAATCTTGATTAGGTAGCAAGCTCCGTCAGAGCCCTTCCAGCGCGTAGACTGATACACATGTACCCGTCGGGATCGCTATGGCCATGAATCGGATCCAGTTCCAGCCGAGTCTTTCTCTGCCTCAGTTCATAGAGCTCTACGGCACAGAGGAGAAGTGTGAGGCCGCACTTGAGCAAGCGCGCTGGCCAGATGGCTTTCGTTGCCCACGTTGTCACACTCAGGAGCATGGGATCATCCATGGCCGGCGCCACAAGCGCTACCAGTGCCGGAACTGCCGCCATCAGGCCACCCTCACGGCCGGTACCATCATGGAGGCGACCAAGTTACCCCTGACGACCTGGTTCCTCGCTTTCTATTTGGTGGGACAGGCCAAGACCGGCATTTCCTCCCTCGCCCTGATGCGCCATCTCGGAGTGAACTACCGCACCGCGTGGCTGGTTCACAACAAGATCATGCAGGCGATGAGCGAGCGGGAGGAGGCCTATGTCCTGCGGGGAAAGGTGCAAGTGGATGATGCCTACCTTGGGGGAGAACGACGTGGTGGCAAGACAGGTCGAGGATCGGAAAACAAGGTCCCCATCGTTGCCGCCGTCTCCCTTGATGACACTGGCTGCCCGGTTCATGTGAAGCTTTCAACAGTCCCGACGTTCTCGTTTGCAGCTATCGCTGACTGGGCCCAGGATTCATTGGCGATAGGGTGTGAAGTGGTATCTGATGGACTGGCTTGCTTCCGAGCCGTGGCAGAAGTCGGTTGCTTCCATCACCCTGTGGTAGTGAACGGACGCCATCCCAATGAGCTGCCTGAATTCCACTGGATCAACACGATACTCAGCAACCTGAAAACCAGCTTCAGCGGCACGTTTCACGCCTTGCGATTCGATAAGTACGCCGACCGCTACCTGGGCGCCTTCACTTACCGCTTCAACCGGCGCTTCAATCTTTCGGCGATGACGGACCGGGTGGTTCATGCCGTCTGTATCTGCACCGCACGTCCCGAGCGTCACCTCAGGAATGCGGAGCTTGCTACCTAATCAAGAGCCAAATTGAAATGCAGTAGTGCCCGATTCGCCACAATTGTTTGGAATACTTCCGCTTCGTGTAATGCTTATAGCTTCGCCGGCTTCTGTTTGAAGAAGGAAATTTAATCGATTTGCGTCATCTCTCACTCTTTGAGCCAATTCCGATACAATGTTGCTTCTGATTTGACTTGTGATTAAGCTGGCTGCGCCGGCCATAAGGAATGCACCAGCCGCGATTGTTACCAATAATTCGACAAGCGTAAAACCAGGCAAACAAAAGCTTTTGCGGCCAACGATTGAAAATTCATTGCGACTCGCCAACCTATTCCAATTTAAACAAACGAGAGGCTTCATGATGCTAAAACTTTATGTAATCAGTGCAAGATGCAGAAGTTTGCGTGGCTGAGTCATTTCTGCCGATGCGTATTAGCCCCAATCCCGCACTCACTCTCACACAGCGCAGAGGAGCGGTTCCTGACTGGACAATCTTGAAAGTTATATCTGACGTTTCTGCAATGGAACCGCGTGGAGTGAATGTTATTGTCTGATTTGCTGTTGCCCAAGAAAAAGTACTGGATCCTGCTGCAACATCAGTCAGAATAAAATTTGGACTTGGCGAGCATTCTGCCGGAGAAACAGTGGCCACAGTGCTGCCAGACCCTTGATTTGCAGATGGCGAACTAATCGTAACTTGACATCCGCCAGAAGTAGTGATTGTGCTTGTTCGCGCAAGCGAAGCACCACGAATAGCCTCAAGCCAACCAACAAACTCTTGGACTACCGTGTTCACTTTCTCACGTCTTAACTCATTTCCAATGATTGAGATTGTAATTCCTGAAACAATGCCAATGATCACTACTGTGATCATGAGCTCGACCAGCGTAAATGCATTCAGATTGGAATCTTGATCAGCTTTCATTTCAAGGGCACCATGCAGCCACTGCTGGAGACACCTTAAACACCCGGCTGCTGCCACCCGCTGAGTAAGTCACACTAATGCGATGAGCGGCTGAATCATCAATTGCCGATGTGCGCACGACACCTGAGACAGCAGGAGTATTATCTATCTCAGTTTTCAGAGGTGTCACAAGACTACGTGCATTGGTATTCGCACAACTCTCTTCGAAAAAGGTTACATCTGAAGTATTGGTTGGATCTGGATAATAGTAATCTGAGCTGCCCGGAGATCCAGTGCACTTTGCGCTTGCCCCTGGGTTCGAAGTGCACGTACCACTACAGCAAGTAAATCGCTCTGCAATCTGCCTAATCTCTGAAATATTCTTATCAATCGCCGATCCTGCATTTGCCAAGGCTTCTGATTGAGTTAGAGATCGATTAGAAACCATAACCAGACTTCCTGCCATACCAGCCACTATCGCCAATAAGACTGCACCAACAAGGATTTCAATCAAAGTGAATCCATCCGATTCAACTGGTTGAACTTTTTGGTCATAAGCAAAAGCATCTGTTCGACGGCTTAGAGAGTGCAATGTTGCCATAGATGTATTCTGAATGTGATAATCTAATAGTTTGAAGAGTATCGAATACCTCGGGCTGAGGTGGTCTGGCTTTTCTGGACAGGCCCCATCGTTAACCTCTGAGGCGGGGTACCGCCCCTGAAAGGGGCTCCCACCGATGAGCAAGCGCCGCACCCACAGCCCCGAGTTCAAGGCCAGGGTCGCCATGGAGGCGATCAGTGGCCGCAAGACGATCCAGGAGATCGCCGCCGACCACGCCATCCACCCGATCCAGGTGAGCCAGTGGAAGCGGCAGCTCCTGGACGGTGCCAGCGAGCTCTTCACCCGAGGCAAGAAGACCAAGGACAAGGAGGAGGGGCAGGCCAAGGAGGCGGAGCTGTTCCAGCAGATCGGACGGCTGCAGATGGAGCTGGAGTGGCTCAAAAAAAAGTCTCAACTGCTCTGATGCCCGTGAACTGCGCAAGCTGGTCGATCACGACCACCCCGAGCTCAGCATCAGCAGGCAGTGTGCGCTGCTGGGGCTGCCTCGATCCACGCTGTACTACCGGCCGACACCGGTCCGTGTATCGACGCTGCGGATCATGGCCAGGATCGATGCTCTCTACCTGGAGGATCCCTGCAGCGGCAGCCGCCGGATGGTGGACTATCTGGCCCAAGATGGTATCCCGATCAGCCGAGATCGAGTGCGAAACCTCATGCGGCGCATGGGATTACGGGCGATCTACCAGAAGCCCCGGACGACGGTTCCAGGTGATCCGTCCGTGCGGTTCCCCTGCCTGGTGGACCTCACGCAGGTCACGTCGGTGGATCAGGTCTGGGCGACCGACATCACCTACATCCCTCTGCAGAAAGGGTTCCTCTATCTGGTGGCGATCATGGATCTCCATTCCAGGTGTCCCGTGTCAATCAGGTTGATGGCTTGTGCCAATCAGGTTGACCGGTGAGCCGGTTGAATTTTGCTGCGGCACCAGGCCTGAAATCCTGATGGGGCCTCGATCGTGCCCATGGCTGTCGTGGCGCGTCAATCAAGTTGTGGTTCTGGCCTCAATCTCATGGCGAGAGGGCCAGTTTTCGTGTCGCCGCCTTGGTTTTGCCGGGCTGGGCCGGTGTTGCCGTTGATCGTGGCGGCCATGACGTCCGCGTCAATTACGTTGGCGGGTTGCTGGAATCCTTGGAAACCCTTGCGGCAGCTGCCTTCTGCCGGTAGCTCTCGCCCTTGATCCCGATGATGTGGCAGTGGTGCACCAACCGGTCCACCGCGGCCACGGTCATCGATCCGCTCGGGAAGATGTCGTCCCACTCCCGGAACGGCTGGTTGCTGGTCACCAGCAGGGATTTCCGCTCGTAGCGGTGGCAGATCAGCTCAAACTGAGGTGGTCTGGCTTTTCTGGACAGGCCCCATCGTTAACCTCTGAGGCGGGGTACCGCCCCTGAAAGGGGCTCCCACCGATGAGCAAGCGCCGCACCCACAGCCCCGAGTTCAAGGCCAGGGTCGCCATGGAGGCGATCAGTGGCCGCAAGACGATCCAGGAGATCGCCGCCGACCACGCCATCCACCCGATCCAGGTGAGCCAGTGGAAGCGGCAGCTCCTGGACGGTGCCAGCGAGCTCTTCACCCGAGGCAAGAAGACCAAGGACAAGGAGGAGGGGCAGGCCAAGGAGGCGGAGCTGTTCCAGCAGATCGGACGGCTGCAGATGGAGCTGGAGTGGCTCAAAAAAAAGTCTCAACTGCTCTGATGCCCGTGAACTGCGCAAGCTGGTCGATCACGACCACCCCGAGCTCAGCATCAGCAGGCAGTGTGCGCTGCTGGGGCTGCCTCGATCCACGCTGTACTACCGGCCGACACCGGTCCGTGTATCGACGCTGCGGATCATGGCCAGGATCGATGC